>NZ_JAOWFU010000036.1:0-195102 GCF_030333525.1 Citrobacter sp. CK188 | reverse complement strand
CGAAGGGCGAGCGAAGCGAGTCATCCTGCACGACCCACCAATGTAAAAAGGCGCCCTAAAGGCGCCTTTTTGCTATGCGCGATATTTATATGCCTGATGACGCTTCGCTTATCAGGCCTACGGGTCTTGTAGGCCGGATAAGGCGCTTGCGCCGCCATCCGGCAATGCTCAACGAATCAGCGCATCAATCAACTTCGTTAATGCCAGTGTTGCCTGCTGCGGCTCGTAAACAATATACAAATCTGCCGGAATACGTTCTTCCAGAGGGCGGAACACCACGCCCGGCCAGTTCATCTGCGCATAACTGTCCGCGATTAACGTAATGCCAATCCCCATGCTGATCATCGCCAGCACCGTTTGTGGCTCCATAACTTCACGCACTATCATCGGCGTAAATCCGGCTTTCTGACAAACACGTTGCAAAAATGCCCAGTCGGTATGAATCGAAGGCATGGTAACGAAATATTCGTTGCGTAACGCATCAAGAGGGATCGCCGGGCAGCAAGCCAGAGGGTGATCTTCCGGCATCGCCACCAGAAATGCGGATTCATGTAAGCGCAGGCTGGTAAATCCCTCCGTCGGTTCGATCGCCATCCGCCAGATGCCAGCATCCAGCTCGCGTCGCTCCAGTAACGCCATCTGCATCGCAGGCATTTTTTCGCGAAATAACACCTCGACATTGGGGTTCTCTTTCAAAAAACGGCGCATCACAGGACGCATTTTCCCCCACATCGCCGTGCCCACAACGCCCAGTTCAATGCGCCCTGCCTCACCGCGTCCGATCTGTTCCACGCGCGCAAATGCCTGATTCGCGCTGAACAACAAACGCCGCGACTCTTCCATGAGAATTTTCCCCGCATGCGTTAACGCCACGCTGCGGGAATGGCGAACAAACAACGGCGTGCCGAGCTGATTTTCCAGCTCTTTGACATGAATACTCAGAGGAGGCTGAGACATATTCAGACGCGCCGCCGCCCGGCCAAAATGCAGCTCCTCAGCAACAGCGAGAAAATAGCGCAATAATTTAAGATCTATACGATGTACGCGTTCCATGATTATTGCGCTCCACAGATAAGGAATAATGCGCAACGTTAGCACATTTGTCTCAGGGACGTTGAAACGGCGGCAGGCACTCCGCCGTTTCAGCCGTTAGTGCGCCAGTGGTTTCGCCAGCCATTTTTCTGGCTCATGTTTATATTTGAAAAACAGCGCAAAAATCACTGCCAGCGCCAGCGCATAAGCGGCGAATACCAGCCAGATGGTCTGCCAGTCTTTCACGCCGTCCACCGAGAAGTAGTCCACGGCGATACCACTCAAAATTGACCCGACCCAGGCGCCTACGCCATTGACCATAGTCATAAACAGCCCCTGCGCACTGGCGCGGATCGTCGAACTGACTTCCTGCTCAACAAATACCGATCCTGAAATATTGAAAAAGTCGAAAGCGCAACCGTAAACAATCATCGACATCAGCAGCAGCACAACGCCAAACGGGGATGGATCGCCAAACGCAAAAAAGCCAAAGCGCAGCGTCCATGCCAGCATACTCATCAGCATCACGGTTTTAATGCCAAAGCGTTTCAGAAAGAACGGGATAGTCAGAATGAAACCCACTTCAGCCATTTGGGAAACAGACAGCAGGATGGAGGGATATTTCACCACAACGCTGTCAGCAAACGCCGGATTGCGGGCAAAATCGTGCAGGAAGGGATTACCGAAAACATTCGTAATTTGCAGCACAGCCCCTAACATCATCGCAAACAAAAAGAAAATCGCCATTCGCGGATTTTTGAATAAGACAAACGCATCCAGCCCCAGTTTGCTGGCAAGCGTGGCGGACGTATTCTTCTTCGCCACCGGAATTTTCGGTAGCGTAAAGGCATACAGCGCCAGTAACAGCGAAGCGCCAGCGGCAATGTACAGCTGCGCGCTGCTTAGCTCCAGCCCCATCAAGCTGACCGTCCACATAGCGATAATAAAGCCCACGGTGCCAAAGACGCGAACGGGCGGGAATGCAGTAACCGGGTCCTGGCCGGACTGCGCCAGGCAGGCGTAAGAAACGCTGTTGGATAAGGCAATAGTCGGCATATAGGCCATTGCATTAATTAACATTATCCAGAACATCGCATCCGGGTCGGTCACGGTCGTGGCATACAACAACGCACCGGCGCACACCAGATGGCAGAGCATATATGCACGCTCGGCACGCAGCCATTTATCGGCGACGATCCCCATAATGCCCGGCATAATAATCGCCGCCAGCCCTTTTGAGCTGTAAATCATTCCAACGTTAGCGCCAGTAAAATGTAAGGTGTTAATCATGTAAGAACCCAGGGTCACCAGCCAGCTTCCCCAGATAAAATATTGTAAAAACGACATGACTTTTAAGCGGGACGTAATACCCATTTTTTCGTTCCTTGCCGTAAAGTACGGCCCTGCAAGCAGGGCCATTATTATTTTGTGTTTGAAGCCAGTTGGCGTAAGAAGCCGCAAATCAGATTGATGAAGTTCTGCCGGGAAAGCTCAGCCGCCGCCAGCGTTTGCGCATGAGACAGTTTCACATCACCCAGCCCTTCCGCCAGATTGGTGATCGCGGATACGGCCACCACCTTTAGTCCGCAATGACGCGCGCTAATCACCTCCGGGACGACCGACATTCCCACCACGTCGCCACCGATGATCTGCATCATGCGAATTTCCGCCGCCGTCTCAAAGTTCGGCCCCGGATAAGAGACAAACACCCCTTCGTGAAGCGTGAAGCCCTCTTCCCCTGCAACGCGCTGGAGAATGGCGCGGTAATCCGCATCGTAGGCATTGGCCAGCGAGAAGAAGCGATCGCCAAAGCGTTCGTCGTTCATCCCCACCATCGGCGTGCCCGGCATCGTATTGATATGATCGCTCAACGCGACCAGGCTGCCTGGCCCGACTTCCGGGCGCAGAGAGCCGGCGGCGTTAGTGCAAAACAGCAGTTCACAGCCCAGCAGTTTCAGGGTACGGATCGCGTCAGTCATGATCGTCATGCCGCGACCTTCGTAAAAGTGCCCACGGCCTTTCATACATGCCACCGGGACTCCAGCCAGATTCCCCAGCACCAGTTCCCCCGCATGCCCGTGAACGGTACTGACCGGAAAACCAGGCAAACGCGCATAAGAAATTGCCACCGCGTCTTCAATTTGCTCCGCCAGCGCTCCCAGACCGGAGCCAAGAATGAAAGCAACACGCGGGATAAAATCAGGCTTGTGCGCGCGAATGATGTCAGCGCTGTACCAGGGATTCTGCGAAAAAAGGGTGTGGGTCATAAGAGGTCCTTAAAAACGGAATAATCGATAAATACGTTGGGTACGTCGTTGTTATAACGAGAGTAACCAACCGATTACCAATACCGTTTTCCCGGACGATCGATATAAAATGTATATTGATACGTAAAATAAAATGGTCAGACTTTGCCTGATTTGCCCACCAGAAATGGCAGGGACTGCTGAAGGTCTGTTCACCTCTGCCGATATTAACGTTTTAAGGCAAGAGGAAATGGTAATGACGACGATCAACACTTCAGTCTCCGCCGTTCAGAGCGGCAGCACGGGCAGCAAAGCCGCTACCGGTAACGATCTGTCTGCGCAAATCTCACGCATCACGCAGCAAATTACAAAGCTCACACAACAGCTCAAAGAGGTTGCTGACGGCAGTGGCAGCACAGAAGAGAAACAAAAGCAGCAGGAACTGATACAGACGCAAATTAAAATGTTGCAGGCGCAGCTGGCGCAATTACAGCGCCAGCAGGCAGAAGAAACGCAACAGAAGCAGGAGCAGAAACAACTCAGGGCCGAAGGTGTCAACGCGCCTTCCGACGATCACCAAATTGATGTTTATATCTGATACAACGGATCGCGTGCACGGCCAGCGGTAAGTTCACTGGCCTGCATGCGCACGACGTCCCACAGCGCCTGAGCCGCCGTAGAGAGCGACCGGTTCTTGCGTCTCGCCAGCATCAACTGCCTTTCGACGACGGGCGTCAGCCGTTTCACCTGCAAATGACTTCCCTGAGGCAGCGGCAACGCCAGCGCGGGCAACACGCTGATGCCAATCCCCGCCTCCACCATCGGAAACAGCGTTGCGGGATGCCCAATCTCCTGCACGATCGTGGCATCAATAGCAAAATGCGCGAAAGCCGCGTCAATCAACGGGCGGCTGCCGGAGGCGTAATCCTGCAATACCAGCCGCTCATGTTTAAGATCCTGCCAGTTAACCCACTCCCGCTGCGCTAACGGGCTATCCTGGCGACACAACAGCAAAAAGGGTTCCGACAGCACGGCTTCACATTGCAAATCCGAAACAGCCCCGGGATCGATGACAATGCCAAAATCCACATCACCCTGACGAATGCTCTCCAGCACCCACTGCTGGGGACGATCGTGCAGTACAAAATCAATTTCCGGGTACAGCTGGTTACTCTGCGCGATGCACTGCGGGATAAGATGCGCGGAAATCGTCTGGCTGGCCGCCACGCGCACGGTGCCAGTTAACTGCGTCCCCACTCTTCCGGCTTCCCGCAGAGTACTGTGCAGTTCATCGAGAACACGCTCCAGACGCCCCGCCAGCTGCTGACCCGCTTCCGTCAGCGTCACTTCTCGCGTGGTGCGATCCAACAGCTTAACTCCCGTCTGCCGTTCCAGCTCTTTTACGCTGTGGCTCACCGCAGACTGACTCAGACCAATGACGTCCCCTGCCCGACTAAAGCTTTTAGCCTGAGCAACGGTGACGAAGATACGAAGTTGACGCAGAGAATAATTCATCTGTTAAATTCATATATAGATGCAATAAATCAATTTTATTTCTCAAACGGAAAAAAGCAAAATACCTGCATCGACTTTCAGGAGTTTTTATGAAACTTTTTCGTATTCTTGATCCGTTCACGCTGACGCTTATCACCGTCGTTTTGCTGGCCTCCTTTTTTCCGGCCAAAGGGGATTTCGTTCCGTTTTTTGAAGGCTTAACCACCGCCGCGATTGCGCTGCTGTTTTTTATGCATGGCGCAAAACTCTCACGCGAAGCCATTATCGCGGGCGGCAGCCACTGGCGGCTGCACCTGTGGGTAATGTGCAGCACCTTCATCCTGTTTCCGGTTCTCGGGGTGCTATTTGCCTGGTGGGCGCCCGTCAATGTCGATCCCATGCTGTATACCGGTTTCCTGTACCTGTGTATTTTGCCCGCGACCGTACAGTCTGCCATCGCCTTTACCTCTCTGGCGGGAGGAAACGTCGCGGCGGCCGTCTGTTCGGCATCGGCCTCCAGCCTGCTGGGGATTTTTCTTTCGCCACTGCTCGTCGGCCTGGTGATGAATATCCACGGAGCGGAAGGCAGCCTGGAACAGGTCGGCAAAATCATGCTGCAACTGTTGCTGCCGTTTGTGCTGGGGCACCTGTCGCGTCCGTGGATTGGCAACTGGGTCGCGCGTCATAAAAAGTGGATTGCGAAAACGGACCAGACCTCCATTCTGCTGGTCGTCTATTCCGCATTCAGCGAAGCCGTCGTTAACGGTATCTGGCACAAAGTGGGATGGGGCTCGTTGTTGTTTATTGTCGTCGTCAGCCTTGTGTTGCTGGCGATTGTCATTGGCGTTAACGTGTTTGCCGCCCGCAGGTTCGGATTCAGCAAAGCGGATGAGATAACCATTGTCTTCTGCGGGTCGAAAAAGAGTCTGGCGAACGGCATCCCGATGGCCAATATTCTGTTTCCCACCTCAGTGATTGGGATGATGGTGCTGCCGTTGATGATCTTCCATCAGATCCAGTTGATGGTCTGCGCGATGCTGGCGCGTCGCTACAAACGCCAGACCGATAAGTTGCAGGCGCAGCAAGAAGGCCGCGCCGCGAAGGCTTAAAGAGGCCGTTTCAGGGGCTGCACCAGCTGCGTCAGCCCCTCGGTTTTAATCAGCAGCGTGATTTGCATCAGCTCACCCAGTCTTCCCGCCGGAAATTCATCCTTACGGGCAAACCACAGCAAATACTCCTCCGGCACATCAATGAGCCGACGCCCTTTGTACTTGCCGAACGGCATCACCGTATTGGCTATCTCAATCAGCTGCTCTTTTTCCATGTCAGACACCCAGTAAGCGGAGCATCTCTGCTTCGTCGATCACGTCAATCCCCAGTTCTTGCGCTTTCGCCAGCTTAGATCCCGCCGCTTCGCCCGCAATCACCAGATCGGTTTTTTTCGATACGCTGCCCGCCACTTTCGCCCCCAGCGCCACGAGGCGCGCTTTCGCATCATCTCGCGACATCAGGCTGAGGCTGCCCGTCAGGACGATCGTTTTACCGGCAAACGGGCTGTCGATTTCGTCGGCATTAACCACGATCGGCGCAGGCCAGTGAATGCCTTCCGCCAGTAACTGCCCGATCACGTCCCGGTTACTCTCTTCAGCAAAGAAGTTAAAGACGTGCGTAGCGACCACAATGCCGACATCCGGCACTTTTTGCAGTTCGTCGATAGAGGCCGCTTCCAGCGCCTCTAACGTACCGAAGTACGCCGCCAACCCTGCCGCCGTGGCTTCGCCCACTTCGCGGATACCGAGCGCATAGAGGAATCGCGCGAAGGTGGTCTCTTTCGCTTTTTCCAGCGCATTCACCACATTCTGCGCCGATTTCGGCCCCATACGATCCAGGCCCGTCAGTTTGCCTGCCGTCAGACGGAACAGATCTGCCGGGGTGTGGACATACTCTTTCTCGACAAGCTGGTCGATAATTTTATCGCCCATGCCGTCAACGTCCATTGCCCGGCGGGAAACAAAGTGCTTGAGCGACTCTTTGCGCTGCGCGCCGCAGATCAGGCCACCGGTACAGCGAGCGACCGCTTCGCCTTCCACGCGCTCGACATCAGAACCGCACACCGGGCAATGCGTCGGGAACTCGACCGGGCGCGTCTCTTCCGGGCGTTCGGAAAGCACCACGTTCACCACCTGCGGGATCACATCCCCCGCGCGGCGAATCACCACTTTGTCGCCAATGCGCAGGCCAAGACGCTCAATTTCATCCGCGTTGTGCAAGGTGGCGTTGCTGACCAGCACACCCGCAACATGCACCGGTTCGAGACGGGCGACGGGCGTGATCGCGCCAGTCCGCCCCACCTGGAACTCTACATCGCGTACAAACGTCATTTGCTCCTGCGCCGGGAACTTAAAGGCCACCGCCCAGCGCGGCGCGCGGGCGACGAATCCAAGCTGTTCCTGCAACGCCATCGAGTTGACTTTAATCACCACGCCGTCAATGTCAAAACCCAGCGTCGGGCGGTCTTCTTCCACTTTGTGATAGAAGTCCAGCACCGCTTCGGGAGAGTCGCACAACGTCACCCGATCGCTTACCGGAAGCCCCCAGGCTTTGAATTGCAGCAAGCGCCCCAGATGCGTATCGGGCAGTTCGCCACCTTCCAGAATGCCGACGCCGTAGCAAAAGAAAGTGAGCGGTCGCTTCGCGGTAATACGCGGATCAAGCTGGCGCAACGACCCCGCCGCAGCGTTACGCGGATTGGCAAATACTTTATTACCGGTGCGGCGCGCCTCTTCATTAATTTTTTCAAACCCGGCCTGCGGCAGGAAAACTTCGCCACGAACCTCCAGACGCGCCGGAATGTTATCGCCACGCAGCTTCAGCGGAATAGCGCGAATGGTACGCACATTGGAGGTGATGTCCTCGCCGGTCGTTCCATCGCCACGCGTTGCGGCGCTGATCAGCACGCCGTTTTCATACAGGATGCTGACGGCCAGGCCGTCCAGCTTCAGTTCGCAGCACCAGGTCAGTTTATCGCCGCTTTTTAGCCGATCCTGCACGCGCTTGTTAAACGCCAGAAAACTCTCTTCATCAAACACGTTGTCCAGCGACAACATGGGCACTTCGTGGCGAATCTGGCTGAACGCCGCCAGCGGCGCCGCTCCGACACGTTGGCTCGGGGAGTCCGGCGTAATTAAATCTGGATGCTGCGCTTCCAGTTCACGAAGTTCGCGCATCAGACGGTCATACTCAGCGTCCGGGATCTCCGGCGCATCCATCACATGGTAAAGATACTCATGATGGCGAAGCGTGGTTCGCAGTTCTGTCAGTTGTTGTTCGATTGATTCCATATCGCACCATCAATGATAAAAAACCCCCGACAGGCGGGGGTTCAGAAAGGGGGGATCACGCCTGGGTTTCTCAGGCGTTGGATTCTTTCACTTCGCGAATGCGATCCTGATATTCACGCAGTTTCTGCGGCGTCATCATCCGGCGCTGGTCATCAAGCACCACGCCGCCGACTTCATCAGCGATATGCTGCGCAGACTGGAGCATCAGCTTAAAGTTTTGCAGTTCGTCGCCGTAAGAAGGCACCTGCATAAAGATAGTGACCCCCGGCGTGGAGAAATCACCGGTCATTTCAGGATCAAACGTTCCCGGGTTCACCATGTTGGCCAGGCTAAACAGCGCAGGGCCGCTGCCATCCGGGCTCAGGTGGCGATGGAAAATATTCATATCGCCAAATTTGAAGCCCGCTTGCTGGATGCTGTTCAGCAGCACTTCGCCGCTAAGCTCGCTGCCATGATGAGCGGCGACGTTCATAATAATGACCGCTTCTTTACGCTGCGGTTTTTCCGCGACGGGCGCTTCTTCCACTACTGGTTCAGGCGCTGGCGCTGGCTCTGCGACAGGTTCCGCTGGCTGGAAAGTCTGCGGAGCAGGCTGAGGCGCAGGTTGCTGTGGCGCTGGCTGAACAGGCTGTTGCGGCGCAGACTGAACCTGCGGCGCTACCGGCTGTTGCTGTACTGGCTGCTGCACAGGCTGTGCCGGTTGTTGTGCCGGTTGCGGTTGTGACGGCTGCCCATACTGCGGCCGTTGCTGCGGCTGCGCTGGCGCTTCAGGCGGCTGCTGAGCCGGTTGACGAGGCTGCGCAGACGCATAAGGCGGCTGGTATTGGTGTTGCGGCGACTGACGAGGCGCATCATGCTCCTGAACGTTGCCGGGGGCATGATTCACGCGGTGAACACGAACTTCACCCACGCCTTCCTCTTCTTCGACGTCATCGTCGTAAGAATCGTCGTCACGTTTTGACTTCATGCGTTTCAGTGGACGATCGCGGAACATAGAAGATCGTTCTTTACGGCTGGTCCAGAAACCATGTACCAGTAAAGCGATTATGGCGATCGCGCCAACAATGATTAATATCAGACGCAAATCCTGCATCATTATATTCTCTGTTGTTCTAACACCTTGCCACCACGGCAAACATTTACTCACTAAGAGTATTTGCCGATTACGTCAAGTGCAAGTGCGCTCTTGGCTTTCACAGCATAAAGATGAACGAAATCGTGCTTTTTGCTGTTTTTTCGAACATTTCTTAACTGGCGAACGCGTCACAACCCGGTAAGATACGCAAAGTTTACCCGGGGCTTTATTAAAGGAGCATGTCCTGATTATGGTGTCATCATCCGCAACTGCACCTCGCAGCGGCTTTTACTATTTCTCACAGGGGTGGAAACTGGTCACGCAACCGGGGATCCGTCGCTTTGTTATTTTGCCGTTACTGGTAAACATTTTGCTGATGGGCGGCGCATTCTGGTGGCTGTTTACGCAACTGGACGTCTGGATCCCTTCGCTGATGAGCCACGTTCCCGACTGGTTGCAGTGGTTAAGCTATCTGCTGTGGCCCATTGCGGTCATCTCGGTTTTACTGGTCTTCGGCTATTTCTTTTCAACCATTGCCAACTGGATCGCCGCCCCTTTCAATGGGCTGCTGGCGGAACAGCTTGAGGCGCGCCTGACCGGCGCAACGCCGCCAGATACCGGCGTACTGGGTATTATGAAAGATGTGCCGCGCATTATGAAACGCGAATGGCAAAAGTTCATCTGGTATCTGCCGCGCGCCATTGTGCTGTTAATTCTCTATTTTATTCCAGGGGTCGGGCAAACCGTCGCCCCGGTGCTGTGGTTCCTGTTCAGCGCGTGGATGCTGGCGATTCAGTATTGCGACTATCCCTTCGACAACCACAAAGTCCCGTTCAAAGAGATGCGCACCGCCCTGCGCACGCAGAAAGTCGCCAATATGCAGTTCGGCGCGTTAACCAGTTTGTTCACCATGATCCCGGTGCTTAACCTGGTGATCATGCCCGTCGCCGTGTGTGGCGCAACGGCAATGTGGGTTGATTGCTACCGTTCCAGACATGGGTCATGGAAATGAATCACGGCACGCTCATAAACCTGTAAAATAGTTGTATAAAAAAGGAGGGGCTTATGCCGCTCCTTATTCCATCCAGGTAACCATTATTTCCCTTCCGAATATAGATATGCTAAATCCTTACTTCCGCATATTCTCTGAGCAGGTATGCTAGCCCATGTATCCCAATTTCATACAGTTAAGGACAGGCCATGAGTAAGATTTTTGAAGATAACTCGCTGACTATCGGTCATACGCCGCTGGTTCGACTGAACCGTATCGGTAACGGACGCATTCTGGCGAAGGTGGAATCACGTAACCCGAGCTTCAGCGTTAAATGCCGTATCGGTGCCAATATGATTTGGGATGCCGAAAAACGCGGCGTGCTGAAACCGGGCGTCGAACTGGTGGAACCGACCAGCGGCAACACCGGTATCGCGCTGGCTTATGTTGCTGCCGCGCGTGGCTACAAGCTGACGCTGACCATGCCGGACACCATGAGCGTTGAGCGTCGCAAACTGCTCAAAGCGCTGGGGGCGAACCTCGTACTGACCGAAGGCGCGAAAGGCATGAAAGGCGCTATCCAGAAAGCGGAAGAGATTGTCGCCAGCGATCCAGAAAAATACCTGCTGCTTCAGCAGTTCAGCAACCCGGCTAACCCGGAAATTCACGAAAAAACCACCGGCCCGGAAATCTGGGAAGATACCGATGGTCAGGTCGATGTCTTTATCTCCGGCGTCGGCACCGGCGGTACGCTGACAGGCGTCACCCGCTACATCAAAGGCACCAAAGGCAAAACGGACCTCATTACCGTAGCAGTAGAACCGACCGACTCTCCGGTTATCGCGCAGGCGCTGGCTGGTGAAGAACTGAAGCCCGGCCCGCACAAAATTCAGGGCATTGGCGCGGGCTTCATTCCGGGCAACCTCGATCTGAAACTGATTGATAAAGTTGTCGGTATCACAAATGAAGAAGCCATTTCCACCGCTCGTCGCCTGATGGAAGAAGAAGGTATTCTGGCGGGGATCTCTTCCGGCGCGGCCGTTGCGGCAGCACTTAAGCTCCAGGAAGATGAAACCTTTACCAATAAGAATATTGTGGTTATCCTACCGTCATCGGGTGAGCGTTATCTGAGCACTGCTTTGTTTGCCGATCTCTTTACTGAAAAAGAACTGCAACAGTAATGCCAGCATGTTAAAAACGCGTAAAAAAGCACCCTTTTGGGTGCTTTTTTGTGGCCTGCTTCAAATTTTCAACCCTCCTGGCATTGATTCACCCTGCCGGGTCTGGTATTTAACCAGACTAATTATTTTGATGCCCGAAATTAATCGTTACAGGAAAAGCGCTAGCTGAATCGATTTAATGATTTGGTTCAAGTCTTCCTTTCACGGCATAATGTTTAATGACGAGCGAAACGTCAGCGGCCAGCAGTTGCCAGCAACGGATTGCGCATAACACCTGGTGTGTCGCGTCCCGTTTACGCCGACGCTAACAATACAGGCTAAAGTCAAACCGCCAGGCTAGACTTTAGTTCCACAACACTAAACCTATAAGTTGGGGAAATACAATGTTCCAGCAAGAAGTTACCATTACCGCTCCGAACGGTCTGCACACCCGCCCTGCTGCTCAGTTTGTTAAAGAAGCGAAAGGCTTCACTTCTGAGATTACTGTGACTTCCAACGGCAAAAGCGCCAGCGCAAAAAGCCTGTTCAAACTACAGACTCTGGGCCTGACTCAGGGCACCGTTGTCACCATCGCTGCTGAAGGCGAAGACGAACAAAAAGCGGTAGAGCATCTGGTCAAACTGATGGCGGAACTCGAGTAAGTTCCCGGGTTCTTTTAAAAATCAGTCACAAGTAAGGTAGGGTTATGATTTCAGGCATTTTAGCATCCCCGGGTATCGCTTTCGGCAAAGCACTGCTGCTGAAAGAAGACGAAATCGTCATTGACCGGAAAAAAATTTCTGCCGACAAGGTTGATCAGGAAGTTGAACGTTTTCTGAGCGGTCGTGCCAAGGCATCTGCGCAACTGGAAGCGATCAAAACGAAAGCTGGTGAAACGTTCGGTGAAGAAAAAGAAGCCATCTTTGAAGGGCATATCATGCTGCTCGAAGATGAGGAGCTGGAGCAGGAAATCATAGCCCTGATTAAAGATAAGAACATGACGGCTGACGCAGCTGCGCATGAAGTTATCGAAGGTCAGGCCACTGCCCTGGAAGAACTGGATGATGAATACCTGAAAGAACGTGCGGCTGACGTGCGTGACATTGGTAAGCGCCTGCTGCGCAACATCCTGGGTCTGGCAATCATCGACCTGAGCGCAATCAAGGACGAAGTCATCCTGGTTGCCGCTGACCTGACCCCTTCAGAAACCGCACAGCTGAACCTGCAAAAGGTGCTGGGTTTCATCACTGACGCAGGTGGCCGTACCTCCCACACCTCTATCATGGCGCGTTCTCTGGAACTACCGGCCATCGTGGGCACCGGTAACGTCACCTCTCAGGTGAAAAACGACGACTATCTGATTCTGGATGCCGTAAACAATCAGGTTTACGTCAACCCAACCAACGAAGAAATTGAAAAACTGCGCGCCGTTCAGGAGCAGGTTGCAACCGAGAAAGCGGAACTCGCTAAACTGAAAGATCTGCCGGCTATCACGCTGGACGGTCATCAGGTAGAAGTTTGCGCCAACATCGGTACCGTTCGTGACGTTGAAGGCGCAGAGCGCAATGGCGCGGAAGGCGTTGGTCTGTATCGTACTGAATTCCTGTTCATGGACCGTGACGCGCTGCCGACTGAAGAAGAACAGTTTGCGGCGTACAAAGCCGTCGCTGAAGCCTGCGGCTCTCAGGCGGTTATCGTCCGTACTATGGATATCGGCGGCGACAAAGAACTGCCGTACATGAACTTCCCGAAAGAAGAGAACCCGTTCCTGGGCTGGCGTGCGGTACGTATCGCTATGGATCGCAAAGAGATCCTGCGTGATCAGGTTCGCGCCATTCTGCGCGCCTCTGCGTTCGGTAAACTGCGCATCATGTTCCCGATGATCATCTCTGTTGAAGAAGTTCGCGCGCTGCGCAAAGAGATTGAAATCTACAAACAGGAACTGCGCGACGAAGGTAAAGCATTTGATGAAAGCATTGAGATTGGCGTAATGGTAGAAACACCGGCTGCGGCAACCATTGCTCGTCATTTAGCCAAAGAAGTTGATTTCTTTAGTATCGGCACCAATGATTTAACGCAGTACACCCTGGCAGTTGACCGTGGTAATGATATGATTTCACATCTTTACCAGCCAATGTCACCGTCCGTGCTGAACTTGATCAAGCAAGTTATTGATGCTTCTCATGCTGAAGGTAAATGGACTGGCATGTGTGGTGAGCTTGCAGGCGACGAACGTGCTACACTTCTGTTGCTGGGGATGGGTCTGGACGAATTCTCTATGAGCGCCATTTCTATCCCGCGCATTAAGAAGATTATCCGTAACACGAACTTCGAAGATGCGAAGGTGTTAGCAGAGCAGGCTCTTGCTCAACCGACAACGGACGAGTTAATGACGCTGGTTAACAAGTTCATTGAAGAAAAAACAATCTGCTAATCCACGAGATGCGGCCCAATTTACTGCTTAGGAGAAGATCATGGGTTTGTTCGATAAACTAAAATCTCTGGTTTCTGATGATAAGAAAGACACCGGAACTATTGAGATTGTTGCTCCGCTCTCTGGCGAGATCGTCAACATCGAAGACGTGCCGGATGTAGTTTTTGCCGAGAAAATCGTTGGCGATGGCATTGCTATCAAACCAACCGGTAACAAAATGGTCGCGCCAGTAGACGGCACCATCGGCAAAATCTTTGAAACCAACCATGCGTTCTCTATCGAATCGGATAGCGGCATTGAGCTGTTCGTTCACTTCGGTATCGACACCGTTGAACTGAAAGGCGAAGGCTTCAAGCGTATTGCTGAAGAAGGTCAACGCGTTAAAGTTGGCGATCCGGTAATTGAGTTCGATCTGCCGCTGCTGGAAGAAAAAGCCAAGTCTACCCTGACTCCGGTTGTTATCTCCAACATGGACGAAATCAAAGAACTGATCAAACTGTCCGGTAGCGTGACTGTGGGTGAAACCCCGGTTATCCGCATCAAGAAGTAATTCTTGCCGCAGGGAAAAATGGCGCCGACTGGCGCCATTTTTTTATCCTGGTTACGGTAAAACCGCGCCTGATGGCGCTGCGCTTATCGGGCCTACAATAAAAGATCGTAGGCCGGATAAGGCGTTTTTTGCCGCCATCCGGCATAGTTACTCGCTCACAACAGCGAGGTGACTGGACGATAGCACTTCTCGCGCATCAGGATCTTCATCCCTTCCGGCCCGCTTTCCAGCATCCGCTTCTCCGAGTCCGACACCAGCAATTCACACTGATAGCCGCCCGCAATGCCGAACATCGCGCGCGCCACGCAGATATCCTCCAGCGCATCAAGCCCGCTCGTTTCAAAGTGACCAACCACACGCCCCTGCTGGCGAACCACCAGCCGATAGCTCTTCATCGCGCCTCCCCTGCCGGTGGCAGAATCAACTCATCACACCCGCAGCGCTGCGTCCAGGTCATCACCTCCAGCACACGCTCTGCGGCATGTCGCGTCGCCGCCGTCAGCGCTTTCCCCTGCACAATACCGCTCACCAGTTCGGCGCAGAACAGATCGCCCGTCCCTTTTAAATCGGTTTCCACACGCGGGTGTTCAATCACATCCACGCCGCCGCTCGTCACCACCGCCACATTGATGGTATCCGCCGTCTGGCCTGGCGCACTGGTGATCACAATCCACTTCAGCGTGTCGGAGAGCAGCAATTTCGCCGCCGCAACCGCTTCATCCAGCGTGCCGCACGGTTTGCCGCTGAGCATCTCCAGCTCGAACACATTCGGCGTCAGCCCCTGCGCCAGCGGCAGCAGATAATGACGATACGCCTGCGGGATTTCCGCTTTCACATACATTCCGCTGTCCGTGTCGCCAATCACCGGATCGACCAGAATACACACCTCAGGATGCGCGATCCGCACCGTTTCCAGCCATTTCGCCAGCAGAACGATTTGTTCCGCACTGCCCATATAGCCCGTCGTGACCGCTTTAAGCTCACGCAGCGCATCCCGCTCATTTAAGGCCTGGAGATAACCGCTGAACCAGTCGGCAGGAATAATGCCGCCGTAAAACGTTTCATAATGCGGCGTATTGCTGAACAGCACCGTGGGCACCGCCGTCACCCGCAAGCCCTGCGCTTTAATCGCCGGTACGGCAATACTGTTGCCTACGCTGCCATACACCACCTGTGACTGAACGGCGACAATGTCGGTCTGTAAAGCCCGATGCTTATCGTCGAAGAGCACTGACTGTATTTCACTATCCTGCCCCATTTACCTCTCCTCTCACTGGACAGCGGGCTAACGCCTCACTATTATCGTCATATGCTAAAATTCATTTTGTCATAGGTCAATAATGATCGACGGAAAAACCGCCAGCGAAATCTTTGACAGTATTCGTCAGCATGTCACCACCGGCGCACTGGTGCCAGGGGAAACGCTGCCGCCGGTGCGGGAACTGGCATCGGAATTAAACGTGAACCGAAATACTGTCGCGGCGGCTTACAAACGGCTGGTGACATCCGGCCTGGCCCTGAGCCAGGGACGTAACGGTACGGTCATTAAAGGTGCGCCTTCTCCGCTCGCGCTGGAAGGAAGCAGTCCCGATACGCCGCTGACCGATCTTTCCGGCGGCAATCCCGATCCCCAACGGCTGCCCGATCTCAGCAGTTATTTTTCGACAATAAATAAGTCACCGCGTCTTTACGGCGATGCGGCCGTTTCTCCCGGCCTTCACGCGTGGGCGAAGCAGTGGATGCAGGATGCTATACCTGGCGAAGGCGAGATTGATATCACCAGTGGGGCGATTGACGCCATCGAGCGTCTGCTGTGCGCCCATTTACTGCCGGGTGACAGCGTGGCGGTGGAAGATCCCTGCTTTTTAAGCAGCATCAGTATGCTGCGCTACGCCGGTTTTTCTGCCATCCCCGTCGGCGTCGATAGCGAAGGTATGCAGCCTGAGATGCTGGAGCAGGCGCTGAAAAATGGCGCCCGCGCCGTCATTTTAACCCCGCGCGCCCACAATCCTACGGGGTGCAGTTTGAGCGCCTCCCGCGCCGCCGCGCTACAGAACATTGTGGCAAAATACCCGCAAGCGCTGGTTATTATCGACGACCACTTTGCCCTGCTCTCTTCATCTCCCTGGCACCCGGTGATCGCCCCGGAGACGCTACACTGGTCAGTGGTTCGCTCGATGTCAAAGACGCTGGGGCCGGATCTGCGTCTTGCCATTGTCGCCAGCGATCCCGCCACCTCAGCCAGACTGCGCCTGCGCCTTAATTCCGGCAGTCAGTGGGTCAGTCATCTGTTGCAAGATTTAGTGCATGCCTGTCTGAGTGACAAAAACTATCAGCGAACGCTGGCGCAGACCCGGAAATTTTATGCTTCGCAGCAGCAGAAGCTGGCCTGCGCGCTCCAGCGAACCGGGCTTACACACGCCCCTGGCGATGGGCTGAATGCGTGGTTGCCGTTGAAAAGCCACAGCCAGAGCATCGCGTTTATGCTGGCGAAAGCGGGCTGGCTGGTACGAGAAGGCGAAGCATTTGGCGTCAACGCGCCCGCCCACGGTCTGCGCATTACGCTGTCGACGCTGGGCGACGGCGATATCAACAAACTGGCGGCTGATATCCATCAGGCGTTAAAACGTTAACAGGAGAGAAAAAGTGCGAGTTCATTTTGTCGTTCATGAGTCTTTCGAATCTGCCGGAGCCTATCTGCAATGGGCTGAGGATCGCGGTTATCCCCTCTCCTGGTCCCGCGTGTATGCCGGTGAACCTGTCCCCGCCAATGCAGATGGTTTCGATATGCTGGTGGTGTTTGGCGGCCCGCAGTCACCGCGTACTACGCTCGAAGAGTGCCCATATTTTGACTCTTTAGCGGAGCAGCGGCTTATTAATCAGGCGATCTCTGCGCGTCGTATTGTGATCGGCATCTGTCTTGGTTCCCAGTTGATTGGTGAGGCGCTGGGCGCAAAAGTACGCCAGAGCCCGGAAAAGGAGATCGGCCACTATCCGATTACGCTGACGGAAGCCGGGAAACAGAATCCGCTGCTCGCTCATTTCGGCTCTCCGCTTGTGGTCGGGCACTGGCACAACGATATGCCAGGGTTAACCGATCAGTCGGTCGTTCTCGCGACAAGCGAAGGATGTCCGCGCCAGATCGTGCAATACGGTAACGCCGTCTACGGTTTTCAGTGCCATATGGAGTTTACCGCCGAGGCGGTAGAAGGGCTGATCCAGCATTCAGAACAGGAACTGGCTGCGGCAAAAGGGAAGCGCTTTATTCGCTCGAACGCCGAAATGCGCGAGTGGAATTATCAGGAGATGAACGAGAAACTGTGGCACTTCCTCGACCTGCTGGTGGAGAAACGTAACGCTTGACGTTGCAGGCCGGATGAGACGCTTTGCGTCGTCATCCGGCGATCATGCCTTGCGGTTGCCGGATGGCGCTACGCTTATCAGGCCGACAGGCTAAATCCCTGCCCCCTGGCTGAAGTGTTCTTCGCCAAAGACGCCGGTAGAAAGATAGCGATCGCCGCGATCGCAGATGATCGCCACCACCACGGCGCCCGGCGTCGCGCGGGCAACGCGTAACGCACCGGCAACCGCGCCGCCGGAACTCACGCCGCAGAAAATACCTTCGCGTACTGCCAGTTCGCGCATGGTGTTTTCCGCCTCGCTCTGGTGAATATCCAGCACCTGATCCACAAGCTGAGCATTAAAAATACCCGGCATATATTCTGCGGGCCAGCGACGAATCCCCGGAATGCTGCTGCCCTCTTCCGGTTGCAGGCCAACAATCGTTACCGGTTTTTCCTGTTCGCGCAGGAAACGCGACACACCGGTAATCGTACCGGTTGTTCCCATACTGGAGACAAAGTGGGTGATGCGACCTGAGGTTTGCTGCCAGATTTCCGGCCCGGTCGTGGTGTAGTGCGCGTAAGGGTTGTCGGGATTGTTAAACTGGTCGAGCAGCTTACCTTCGCCGCGTTCGGCCATTTCCAGCGCCAAATCGCGCGCGCCTTCCATCCCTTGCTCTTTAGACACCAGAATCAGATCCGCGCCATAGGCGCGCATCGCCGCGCGGCGCTCCTGGCTCATGTTGTCCGGCATCAGCAGTTTCATGCGATAGCCTTTCAGTGCGGCAATCATCGCCAGCGCAATACCGGTATTGCCGCTGGTCGCTTCAATCAGCACATCGCCGGGCTTAATTTCCCCGCGTTTTTCCGCCTGGACGATCATCGACAGCGCCGCCCGGTCTTTCACTGACCCGGCAGGGTTATTGCCTTCCAGCTTGACCCAAATTTCACTGCCGTTATCCGGCGCCATCCGCTGCAATTTCACCAGAGGCGTATTGCCAATTGTTTGTTCTAATGTGTTCACTTCTCTGTCCAATAAAAAGCCCGGTGGCGCTTCGCTTACCGGGCCTACGCAGATCATATTGTAGGCCGGGTCAGCGCAGCGCCACCCGGCAAAACTACGTGATATTAACCTATCAGGCCGATTCTGCCAGAGCAAGCTCCTCTTCGCGCGTCTCAATGCGCTGGTTGCCGTTGTACAACCGCGCATTTTGCAGCCCGACAAACAGCCGCTCGCCGCGCTGTGGGGGATTATCCCCCTGCATCACCACCGTCAGCGGTTCGTTATACCACCCCAGAGGCTGCACGACTAATTGGGTGTAGTGACCTTTCGGACTGGCCTCCAGCACCTGTACCGGCAGCGGGGAATCCAGACTGGTGCGACGGCTGACATCCACCTCCCACGGACGCAGGAACAGATCGACCGCCCCCTGGTACGCTGGCGTATACCCCAGCGGCCAGCGATGCGCGCCAACGTGGAACTGACCGCCGCGAATCGTTCCCTGCAAACGGTTTACTTCGCCCATAAACTCCAGCACAAAGCGGGTGGCGGGTTCACGCCACACCTGATCCGGCGCATCGGCCTGTTCAATGTTGCCCTGGCTCATCACCACCACGCGATCCGCCACTTCCGTAGCCTCTTCCTGATCGTGGGTGACAAACACGCTGGTGAATTTCAACTCTTCATGCAGCTGACGCAGCCAGCGGCGCAGCTCTTTACGCACCTGCGCATCAAGCGCGCCAAACGGTTCATCCAGCAGCAGGATCTGCGGCTCAACCGCTAACGCGCGCGCCAGCGCCACGCGCTGTTTCTGCCCGCCGGAAAGCTGTGCCGGAAAACGCTCCGCCAGATGGGCCAGTTGCACCATTTCCAGCAGTTTCGTCACTTTCGCTTTAATGGCCGCCGCATTCGGACGTTCGCGACGCGGCAGCACCGTCAGACCAAAGGCGATATTGTCGAACACCGTCATATGACGAAACAGCGCATAGTGCTGAAAAACAAAGCCGACTTTACGATCGCGCGCGTGCAGACGGCTTACGTCTGTACCGTGAAAACGAATGTGCCCGCTGGTCTGATGCTCCAGCCCGGCAATAATACGCAGCAGCGTGGTTTTACCGGAACCGGACGGCCCCAGCAAGGCAACCATCTGACCTGAAGGAATATCCAGCGAGATATCGTTCAGCACCTGGGTGCGACCAAAAGACTTCTTAATATTGGCAATCTCAATGCTCATGATTTTCCTCCTGTTGCGCGCGTTTCTCCTGATTTTCCAGGCGCCATTGCAACATACTCTTCAAAAACAGGGTAATAATCGCCATCAGCGTCAGCAGCGCGGCGGCGGTAAAGGAGCCGACGGTGTTGTAGTCCTGCTCCAGTAATTCAATCTGTAACGGCAGCGACAGGGTTTCGCCGCGAATCGAGCCGGAAACCACCGACACCGCGCCGAACTCGCCAATGGCGCGCGCGTTGGTCAGCACCACGCCGTACAGCAGCGCCCAGCGAATATTAGGCAACGTAACGCGACGGAACATTTGCCAGCCGGAAGCGCCAAGCAGAATCGCCGCTTCATCTTCCTGGCTGCCCTGACTCAGCATAACCGGCACCAGTTCACGCACCACAAACGGACAGGTGACGAAAATAGTGACCAGCACCATTCCCGGCCAGGCGAACATAATTTGCAGGTTGTGCTCATCCAGCCAGTCGCCCAGCGGGCCGTTCGAGCCGTAAAACAGCAGGTAGACCAGACCGGCCACCACCGGCGAGACGGCAAACGGAATATCCAGCAGCGTCAGCAGCAGCTGGCGACCGGGGAAATTAAAGCGCGTCACCAGCCACGCCAGCAGAACGCCAAACACCAGGTTTACCGGTACGGCAATCAGCGCAATCAACACCGTCAGCCAGATCGCGTGCAGCATGTCCGGGTCGGCCAGGTTCTGTAAGACCGGCATCAGCCCTTTGCTGAAGGCTTGTACGAAGATATAAATCATCGGCACCAGCAAAATAAACGCCGAAACCAGCATCCCGGTGCCAATCAGAAACCATTTTCCCCAGTTAATGCGGGGGGCGTCATAACGCTTCAATTGGGTAACTTCCGCCATTAGTGACCTACCACACGTCGACCAAAGCGACTTTGCAGGGTGTTAATCGAGAACAGCAGCAACAACGACGCCGCGAGGATCACCGACGCAATCGCGCTGGCCGCCGGATAGTCAAACTCCTGCAAACGAACAAAAATCATCAGCGAGGTCACTTCGGTTTTCCACGCAATGTTCCCGGCAATAAAAATCACCGCGCCGAACTCGCCGAGGCTTCGGGTAAACGAGAGCGCAATACCCGCCACCAGCGCAGGAGACAGCTCCGGCAACACCACTTTGCGGAAACTTTGCAGGCGCGTTGCGCCGAGCGTTTCCGCCGCTTCTTCATATTCCGGGCCTAACTCTTCCAGTACCGGCTGCACCGTGCGCACCACAAACGGGATGCTGGTAAAAGCCATCGCTACCGCGATGCCAAGCCAGGTGTAAGTCACTTTGATATCAAACTTCGCCAGCCATTCGCCGTAAAAACCGTTCACGGAAAACAATGACGCCAGCGTCAGACCCGCCACCGCCGTCGGCAGGGCAAACGGCAGATCCATCAGCGCATCCAGCAGAGTACGTCCCGGAAAGCGATAGCGGGTTAAGATCCACGCCATCAACAGGCCAAATACGCCGTTGAAGATTGATGCCACAAACGCCGACAACAGCGTGACCTTGTAGGCCGCTACCACCTGCGGGTTGGTGATAACCTCCCAGTATTGCGCCCAGCTCATTTGCGCCAGCTGCATCACCAGCGCGCTCAACGGAAGCAGCAATATCAGGCAGACGAACAACAGGCTGGTTCCGAGGCTTAAGGTAAAGCCGGGCAGCACACGTCTTGTCGATACTGCGAACATTACTTACGCCCCGCCGCCAACAGTTTGTCCAGCTCGCCGCCGCTGCCGAAGTGGGTTTTCATCACTTCCGGCCAGGAGCCAAACTGGTCTTCCACGCGGAACAGTTCGGTCTGCGGGAATTTATCTTTCAGTTTGTCCATCACTTCCGGGTTATTCACGCGGTAGTAGAAGTCGGTGATGATGGTCTGCGCCTGCGGGCTGTAGAGCCAGTTCAGGTAAGCCTTCGCCGCTTTTTCAGTACCGTTGGCCTGTACGTTTTTATCCACCCATGCCACCGGGAATTCGGCCAGAATATTGGTTTTCGGGATAACGACTTCAAATCCCTGCGCTTCATACTGTTTACGGATGTTATTCACTTCCGATTCAAAGCTAATCAGCACATCGCCAAGCCCGCGTTCCGCAAAGGTGGTGGTTGCACCGCGACCGCCGGTATCAAATACTTCGACGTTCTTCAGGAACTGGGTCATAAACTGCTCGGTTTTGGCTTTGTCGCCACCGTCAGCTTTATCCGCCGCGCCCCATGCAGCCAGATAGGTGTAACGGGCGTTGCCTGAGGTTTTCGGGTTCGGGAAAATCAGTTTTACATCGGAACGCACAAGGTCATTCCAGTCATGGATATTTTTTGGATTCCCTTTGCGCACCAGGAATCCCATCGTGGAATAGAACGGTGAGCTGTTATTCGGCAGACGGCTTTGCCAGTCGGCAGGGATCAGCTTGCCTTTGTCATGCAGGATCTGCACGTCCGTGACCTGGTTATAGGTCACTACGTCAGCTTTCAGCCCTTGCAGGATCGCCAGCGCTTGTTTTGACGAACCGGCGTGAGACTGTTTGATGGTCAGCTTATCGCCGCCGTTATCTTTCGCCCACTGCTGTTCAAACGGCGGATTAAGGGCGGCAAACAGTTCGCGAGAAACGTCGTATGAGCTGTTCAGCAGCTCTGTTGCCTGCGCCTGCGTGGCCAACAACAGCATCGCGCTCAGCGCCAGGTATCTTTTTTTCAGTAAGTTAACAGCCATTGCGCACCCTTATAAATTTGATGACTTTCTTATGGTCATAATATTTATAACGGGTACGAAAGGAGTAACGGTTTTATATACCGTTTGATGATTTGAAAGTCGAAAAGGGAATAAGGAAAATCCTTTCCTGCATGGGAAAGCTGGAACACGCATGCCGGATGTCCCAAAGGCTCCAGACAACTCGCCCAACGTTACGGCAGAAAAACATGGACGAAAAACGAGCAGCAAGGGATTCCATTCGGAACCCCTTTTGCCGCATGAAGTGAACAATAATCAATCAAATAGTATTGCCATTATCCGCAATAAGATCCCGATACCAGTAGAAGGATTTCTTACGACTACGATTCAGAGAACCATTACCGTCATTATCCTTATCAACATAAATCATACCGTAGCGCTTCTTCATTTCGCCCGTACCGGCAGAAATCAGGTCAATGCAGCCCCACGGGGTATACCCGATTAAGTCAACACCATCTTCTACAACGGCTTTTTTCATCTCGCTCACATGCGCGGTAAGATAGTCAATGCGATATTGATCATCAACTGTTCCGTCCGCCTGCTGGACATCATTCGCGCCAAAACCGTTCTCTACGATAAACATCGGTAGCTGGTAATGGTCCCAGAACCAGTTGAGCGAGTAGCGCAAGCCCATCGCATCAACCTGCCAACCCCAGTCAGATGTTTGAATATACGGATTATTCACCAGATGCGCTGGCTCGACATAATCAAACTCAGGATTATCATCCGTGTATTGAGTTACGAAAGACATGTAGTAACTGAAACCGATATAGTCCACACGCCCATGCTGAAGAATCTCAATATCACTTTCAGTGATATCAAGTTCAAAACCTTTTTTCCTGAAATAATTAACCATATGTTGAGGATAATATCCACGCACATGCACGTCAGTAAACCAATAACGACGATGCATTGCACTCACAGACATCATCATATCGCCCGGTGAACAGGTAAGCGGATAGATTGGACACATCGCAATCATACAACCAATTTTAAAATCTGGATTAATGAGGTGTCCAGCATCAACGACTAATGCACTGGCAACTAATTCATAGTGAACTGCCTGATACATCGCTCTTTCACGCGCATACTCATCTTCATCCGAAGAATAAAGAATACCTGAATTAGTAAAAGGACAAAGACTTTCACGATAGTTGACCTGGTTATTTATTTCATTAAATGTCATCCAGTATTTAACTTTAGATTTATAACGCGTGAAAACTACCTTCGCAAACCGAAGAAAAAAGTCGATTAATTTACGGTTCCGCCAGCCGCCATACTCAGTCACAAGGTGATATGGCATTTCAAAATGCGATAAAGTGATAACGGGTTGAATATTATATTTTAAACACTCATCAAACATATTATCATAAAATTGCAAGCCCGCTTCATTAGGCTCCAGCTCGTCACCTTCAGGAAAAATTCTGGACCAGGCAATAGAGGTGCGGAAACACGTAAATCCCATTTCTGAAAATAGCTTAATATCGTCCTTATAACGATGAAAGAAATCAATAGCTTCGTGATTAGGGTAGTTTCTGCCTTCAATGATCCCCGGCGTCACCTCTCGTGAAATACCGTATTCTCCAGCCGTCATTACATCCGCAATGCTGATGCCCTTACCACCTTCGTTCCAGCCACCTTCAAGTTGATGTGCTGCTACCGCGCCACCCCAAAGAAAATCTTTTTTAAAACCAGACATAAATACCTTCCTTAATTAAAATAAATTACCACCAGACTTCAGCCTGTATGCCAGCCATGAATTCATCTTTACTGTCATCATTAAAGTTAAAATTAGACAATTCATTATCTAAGATATTAATGTACGTCCCATAGAATCGAATTTCAGGTCTTGAACCAAGGATACTCGTGCCAACTTTGAAAGCATGATACAGGGTCGTTTTATATGCCGACTCATCCAGCGTTATACCTTGTTGAGTTTTATTTTTCTGTTTAAACCAGCCCAATTCAACCCCAGTCTGATTCCAGGTATTCCAAATCCATGCAGGACGGATCACTGTGCGAATACTATCAAAATCGCTATGAGCACCACTTTCATAGCTATAAACATCTTCGCCATGTGAGTAAACGAGGGCATTAGCAACAATAATATTATCGCTAAGGTACATCTCACCTTGCGAAATCAATCGCCAGGCGATGCCATTGGTATGATCGCCGTAGTAATAACGTCCATGAGCCATTGTGTTACTTGCGTCGGAAAAACTTGAGAAACTACTGGCGAAAGAATTATTAGCGACCTGTAATGTGAATTCATTAAAAGCATCACGTTCCATGTTCTGACGAAGAATAGAACTCAACATCCAGCTATCTTTCATCTCAAAATAGCTATCATCGCTTTCATTGTCTTCCTGCTGATCGGTTTTATTTGGACTGGAGTATTTGGCCATCAATGACAGCGTTCCACTCTCCCATAGTGGGATATTACGATAGCGAACATCTACAGAATTCGTGTTCATTTGGGTGGTATGTTCAAAGTCGCGTGAATAGACATCCACATCATCACGGCTTAATGAAATATCCAGCATACCAGGCCCTATCGCCCAGTTTTCAATGCCTACCCCAGCGGCCACATCGGTAGTTAATGTTTTCCAGTCCAGCATCTGGATTTCATATTGTGGTAATTTATGTTTACCAACCCAAAAATCCGCATCAGGCGCAAAAGGTAAAAAACCACGGGTAGTCAGGTAAATATCACTAAACTGCATGATATTTTCATTATCACTGTCACCAAACCAGGCATCATTATATTGTTCGCCAACATTGCCATCATAGGTAACGATAGCATTAGCGGTTTTACCATCCTGATTATAAACCCGTTGATTTAATGTCAGATCAAACCAGCCGCTCATTTCATTACCAAAACGCCCCAATGAGCCCGCGGCATACGTCTCAGGAGAGCCATGATTACCAGTCCCCCATCCCGATCGGAAATACCCCTGATAACTAAACCCTATGTCATCCTTCACGTACTTGCTAATATCTTTCAGCGTAACACTTTCAATTGTGGTTTTTTCTCCATTGCTATCAATTACAGCGACCGGTGATGATCCCGATGGGTTAGAAACAACCGTATTGCGATAATTATTTTCAACAACACTTTGCTGTAAAGATGCCAGCTTTGACTTGTACTTCCCTAGTTCATCTTTCGTTTTCTGGAGTTCATTTTTATTTGCAGTAAGTTCTGACTCCAGAAGTTCGAGTCGTTGCTCAACGGTTAATTTACCGGCCAGCACATCAACTGGACATAAAGCCAGACACACATATAACGATAATAGACTCACCTTCAATTTTCTTGAATTCATAAAACATCCTTGATAAATACAAATCATTTCCTCCAATGTTTTTATTGGAGGAAATAGTATTAAGAGAGTAACTCTTTCCTTAATGAAATAATCTCTTTCGCCAGGTCCTGACACAATATTGCATTCATTAAATGATCTTGTGCATGTACAAGAATCAAATTAACCCGTATTTTTCCGCATCCTTCATCCTGACCGATTAAGGCTGTTTGAATCTTGTGAGCTTTAAGACAGGCCTGTTCCGAACTTTTCATCAATTGCTCTACAGCACTCCAGTCCTTTTCACGGGCACGGCTGATTGCCTCCATTGCATCAGAGCGTGCCTGCCCGGAATGTATCAATAACTCCATTACGGTCTCTTCATTTGCAAACATGAATCACTCCTGTCATTCCAGAGAAAGTAGATTGTTATTTATTCAGAAAGGGCAACATTCACTTTGTTAGAAGCAATAACAAAAGGTAAATATATTAATGTCGCAACGCCAAGACATAAAAAACCAACAAGTAAGGCTAGCCAGTTACCTCCCGTCCCCAGAAATGCGATTAATGGCCCAGGTGTTGTCCAGGGAACAGCATAAGCAACAGGAGGAATAATCTTCAGGGATACAAAGAAATAGCCGATTACAGAGTTAACAATGGGGACAAGGATAAAAGGCACCATCATAATCGGATTCAGGACAATCGGCAGTCCAAACATGACCGGCTCGTTGATATTGAAAATACCGGGAATGAACGACATCTTTGCCAGATCCCGATATTCAGCTCGCCGTGAAGCAATAAAAATTGCCAATAGCAGCCCCAACGTCATACCTGACCCACCGCAGTTCGCGAAAGCATCATTAATCGACGTCCAGGTGATGGGATAAGGCGCCCCCCATGTTGAACCGTGTTGCGCAGCCCAGGAAAGATTTTCCAGATTCGCTTCAGAAAAAACGGTTTCGCGGATAGCCGATGTGGTATTAGGGCCATGTATGCCAAGAACCCACAGAAAGTTTCCGACGGCACCAAGGATAATCACCGCAAAGATATTCGTCCCCATGTGTTTAAGCGGAGCCTGAATCAATGTATAAATCAGGTCATTCAGCCCGGCAGGAGAAATCAGCGACAATAAATAGTTCAGCGCTGAAAAGAATATCATGACGAAAAAAATGGGTAACAGCACTTTAAACGATCGGGCTACCGCAGGTGGAACCGCCGCTGGCATGGTTATCGTTATTTTGGGGTTTCTTGCCATCCGACAAAAAATTTCACTGGTCAATAATGCAACAATAACTGCAACAAACAGTCCCTGCGCTCCCAGAAATTTTGTTGTTAAAAAGGCCTGACCATTAATCATCTGGTAAGGGGTATAAACAATAAAAAATGCGCCTATCGCGGTCAAACCGCATAAGAGATCATCTTGTTCATAACTAATAGCCATATTTCTTGCGACGAGAAACGCAATCATTATAGACATTATGTTTACAGAGCCATTCATTACCGGTGTAAAGATGGCCTGAGCTTTTTCCAGATTAGGAAACAAGCTGTTAAGGTGCAATAACCCGGCAATAAAGCCATCTGGCGATAATATGGCAAAATTTATTAAAATAATTAGTGAACTTGCCATAATAATAGGAAATGTATAAACAAAACCATCTCTTACAGCGGCAACATGTTTTTGTGAGTTTAATTTTATTGCTATTGGCACAAGAAAGCGTTCCATCCCGCTTTCAAATGAGCGCATTAATCCCATTATAGTCTCCTGTAATTATCCAATATTTCCCGTAAATATAAAGAATCGTTCCCGACCGTGCGCTGCAATAATTTAATTACGTCATCCGCACTAATAAAAAATTGACAGACATTATCAGGAACAAATATTCAGTATGGGTATGCTTTATTCTTCAAGAAGTTTCATGGCAAAATCAAGAACCGATTTACCATTCATCGCGCCATAATCTTTCATATCAATAACAGCCACCGGAATTTTTCCCTGAGCAACTGCCTCAATTTCTGATTTCTGGAAACGAACCTGTGGCCCAAGCAGAATGACATCTGCCTCATTATTTTTTATTTTACCTTTGGCCTCAGCAATCGCGAATGCATTTATATCAACTTCAATATTTACTGTTGTCGCATGTTCAATCATCCGCTTTACCAGCATACTGGTAGACATACCCGCAGCACAGACTAATAATATCTTTTTCATATAAATTACCCATTAATATATTAAATATGAATTATTGCGTTATTATAATATTTAATGCCAAATATACTTTTTGTTACATTGGTCACAGTAAGATATAAGTAAATAGGTTCAATTTAGGCCTGAGAAATGAACAACCATAAATAATCTTCAATAAAAAACACACAACCAATTGTTTTCATTCATATTCAAGAGGTGCAAAAGTGGTATTTCAGGATGTCGCCAGGATGCTTAAAGACAGTATTAACGGATATACATATAATGTAGGAGATCTATTACCGCCAGAAGTTGAACTTGCACAGCGCTACAGTATTTCCCGGAATACCTTACGGAAAGCACTACTTCTCTTAGAAGAAGACGGAATGATAGAGCGTAAACATGGCTCAGGGACATACGTAAAGCAGAAAAGCTTTATCGCACATGTAAATCATATGAATAGTTTTAGTGAGATTGCTCATAACAGCGGTAAAGAAGTTATTAGTCAGATCATGAAGTTTGAGCTTCAGACAGCATCCCCACTCATCTCCAGGGAGCTAAATATAAAACTTAATGACCCTGTATATTATATAAAGCGATTACGTATTATTGATGATAAACCAGCGCAATTAGAAGAAACCTGGCTATCGGTAAGTCGTTTCCCAAAACTCACAATCTCACATATGAAAAAATCTAAATTTTCATATATAGAAAAAGAGTGTGGCATCAAAATCATTGGCACCTTTGAGACGTTTTCTCCGGCATTTCCAACAGCAGAAATTGCCAGTATTCTGCATATAAGTACCAAAGATCCCGTACTGAAAATTCAAACGCAGGCGGTCTGCAAAAACCATCAACCGATTGATTACTCGATTCTGTACTCAAATACATTTGAATTTCAGGTAAAATATTTTTTACCGAGATAAGATGCGTATCGACGAAATAATCAGACAGGGCGTGCCTTCAGAGGAACAGATGCTCCGCCAGAGAATCCCTCCCCACATGCGGTGAGGAGGAAAGCGGCGTTAATCAGACGCCCACGCTCACGCTTTCAGGCAGCGTGCTGCCGCCATCAATCACGTTTTGCGTCCCGGTCAAATAGCTGGACTCATCCGACGCCAGGAAGGCCGCCAGTTCACCCACTTCGAGCGGACAGGCCAGACGGCGCATCGGGATCGCTTTCGCCATTTCGGTGAGTACCGATTCAGGATCGTCAGGATTAGACTGACGGGCAATATTTTCCGCCATCGGCGTACGGACATAACCCGGACAGATTGCGTTCACACGAACGCCGGACTGCGCATACTCCACGGCCAGGGACTTGGTGAGTCCGATAATCGCCGCTTTAGACAGGGCATAAGCCGTTTCGCCTGGATCGGCCACCATATCCCCGGTCACGGAGGACATCATGACGATACGCCCATCTTTGCGTTCAACCATTTCCGGCAGAACGGCTTTTGTGACGTTCCAGACGCCTTTGATATTAATATCGATATGGAAATCGCGATCTTCTTCGCTCATGTCGAGGAAGTTGCCCAACCGGCAAACACCCGCATTGTTGACCAGAATATCAATTTTACCTTCTATCTTTTTCGCGCGCGCCACTGCCGCCGCGACCGATGCAAAATCCCTGACATCCGCTTTGATGGCGGTACAACGATGACCGCGTCCGCCCAGCTCATCCGCCAGTTTTTCCGCCTCATCGGAGATATCCAGCAAAATTAAATTCGCGCCGTGGCGAGCAAACACTCTGGCGATCCCCTCGCCAATGCCCTGTGACGCGCCGGTAATCAATGCCGTTTTGCCCGTGAGTTTACCCATTTCAATGTTCTCCTTTTCAGTCTGTTGCAGCGCATAAGCGGTGCGTCTTATGCGCTACTCTCGTCTCCAGCGAAACTACGATGAAGCCTTACACTCCATTAACATTGAAAATACAGAAAAAACAAATAAGTGCTGCGGAACAGCTCACTAATTAGGGTAAATCTTACGTAAAAGTCCCTAGCTCCTGCCTAAAAGATTAATCAGCTCGCTGCTGCGCTCAATCATACGAAGCGACTCAACATCATTGAGCTGCACCATGCCAACAAACAGCAGATCGGTCACCGAGTTCTGCGCGGTTCGGGTGGACATGGACGAACTGCGCCATTCGGTCTCACCGGATACGGTATCCAGCGTGTAATCGGCCAGCCGCCGCAGCGGAGAGTCCGTCAAAGAGGTGATCGCAATCACCGTCGCCCCCTGCTTACGCGCCGCTTCAGCGCAAAGCACGATCTCCTTTTTCGACCCGCTGTAGGAAATGGCTATTTGCACGTCCCCTTCCTGCAAGGCCTGAGCAATGGTTGCCTGCACATGGGTATCGACCTCGCAGGCCACGCGATAACCAATTTTCATCAGCTTGAAGGATAAATCCCGTCCTACCAGCGCCGAACCGCCAACACCCGTAATCTGAATAAGCCGGGCCTTGCTGATCAGGTTAATCACCTGCTTCAGGCGATCGAAATCCATCAGACTACAGGTTTCCTCCAGCGCGAACATTTTTTCTCTGTTCAGCTTACGGGCAATCACCTCCAGGCTGTCTTCACTGGTAATCGTACTGTGCAGATGCAGCGCCGTGTCATGTTTCTTTTCCCGGTTGACGCTGTACTCCTCAATGAGCGCCATTCTGAGCTCGGTGAATCCCTTCGCGCCAAGCTTCTGGGCGAATTTCACAATACTGGACTGGCTGACTTCCAGCTGCTTCGCCAGATTGCGGGAAGAAACGGTTTTTAGCTCGCTGACATGGGCCAAAAGAAAGCTGGCAATTTTCTGTTCATTTTCCGTTAACTCTCCCTCTGCATTACGCATTTTCGCCAGATACAACATCGCTCTTCCGCTCCCGTCATCATGGAATCATTAATTCCAACGCACTGTTCGCAGGATAACACAACGCGGGTGAGAATTTGATAGCCCTCACAATATTTGTATTACGATTCAATGATTCTATTGTAAATATTTTTATGGAATATATGATTCCCTGCGTCTTTCATAGCAACAAAAAACTACACACAGAAAAGGATAATCATAATGAAACGTACTCTGAAGTCCCTGGCAATCTTTACTCTCCTCGCAACCAGCGCCAGCCATGCCGCCGTGATCTACCAGTCCAATGACGGATCGAATATCGATCTCTACGGACGTCTCGGATTCAATATCTCTGACAAGAAATCAGGCGACACCTCGGGCGATTTTGACGCGCGTATCGGTTTCTCCGCTCGTCAGGCGATTAATGACAAGCTGGCCGTTATTGGTTTTACGCAGTATCAGGTAAATGCCGCAGAGTACGCGAACAACATCAGCGCGGAAAACCCGAATGACTTCACCGCACGTTACGTCTGGGCAGGGATTGATTTTGCCGAATACGGCAAGCTGACCGGCGGGCGCGTGTCATCCGGCCTGATCATGTTCACGGATATCGGCGATGTGTTCGCCAGCTCCGATGTCGCAATGGCCCGCCAGGCAAACTTTGTTGACCCGACGGCGGTACAGGTTTTCCGTCAGGACGGCACCATTCAGTACCAGAACACATTCGGCAATTTTGATTTCTCTACCGCCTATATTCTGGGCAACAACACCTCCGATCTGGATTACGGTTATAATGCCGCCCTTCGCTATACGCTTGATATGGGCGATTTTGGCCGCCTCCAGCCGGTGATTGCCGGTCAGACAGAGAAAGCGAGCCATGACGATACATCCACGCTGTCGGATAATAATGTCGATAAGTACACCTTTTATGGCATCGGCACCCGCTACTACCTGGGCGATTTCATGTTCGGCCTGCTCTATGCCCAGGATAAAGTCACCTACCTCGACGGTTCTGCGGACAGCACCGATAAAGATTACGAAGCAACGCTGGTCTGGAACGTCAGCCCGGACTGGGCGTTACGTACCGGCTATCGCCATCTGAAAAATGAGGACGGCGACGGGCTGAAACTTCGCGATACCACCTTTGAAGCGCAGTACAAACTCACCGTTCGCAGTTCCATATTTGCGTCTTACTCCTGGCGTAATGGTGAAGAAGGGAAAAAACGGACGAACGGCAATGATGTCTCCTTCGGCGGCAGCAACCCGGCTGATGACTATTTCCACCTTGGCTTACGTTACGAATTCTGATTCCCCTTTTCCGGGAGAGTAAAAATGAAGAAATATTTTGTGTCCGCCGCAGCACTGTTGTTTTGCAGCCAGGCTTTTGCCGCTCCGCATCTCTTTATTGGCGATAACGTCAGCGTGCTGGCGGCCCGTTCGGCAAAAGTCAGTATTTTTAGTAAAGACGTGGCGCTGCCAGACGGCGCTCAAAAAATGGTAGTGAAGTTCGACAGTCCAGCAAATCCTGAATCGGTGAACAATAACCGGGGCCGCGTGACGTCTAACCCGTATATCATCTCGTTTAACGCTTCCGGCAATGTGGATCTGCAACTGTCTGCGGGAAAACCGCTGGACGAAAAAGAAGCCAGTCAGATGGCGCAAAAACCGGTATTCACCCTGACGGCGGCCGGGAAACCCGTACCGTTTGATATCAAAATTCTCGACCGTGACAGCATCACCGTGTTCACCGACCTGAGCGCCATCGTCAACGATGACAGCACGATGATACCTTCTCCGGCGCGCTCCGCTTCCCCGGCGGCGCCCGCCACTTCGCATGACCAGCTCTCCCAGCTACAGCAACTGTATCTGAAAGCTGACGACACCCAGAAAAAAGCATTCCTGAAATGGGCGCTAAACCTGTAAGGCTGTAAGTAATATGCAACTTGAAAATATGATTACCGAAGGTGTTAACCGCGCCTCTTTTGAGATTGACCGGGCTTCCACCCTCGATATGTGCCGCATCATTAATGATGAAGATAAAACGGTTCCACTCGCCGTGGAGCAGGTTCTGCCCGAGATCGCCGCGGCTATCGACATCATTTATGCGCAGGTCAGCGCTGGCGGGCGGCTGATTTATACCGGCGCCGGAACGTCCGGTCGCCTGGGTATCCTTGACGCCAGCGAATGCCCCCCGACCTATGGCGTGGAATCAGGCCTGGTTATCGGTTTGATCGCCGGTGGCGAGCGCGCGATACAGCATGCGATTGAAGGCGCGGAAGACAACCGCGAGCTTGGGGTCAACGACCTGAAGACCCTCGCACTCAATGAAAAAGATGTGGTTGTGGGCATTGCGGCCAGCGGTCGCACGCCGTATGTGATTGCCGGTCTGGAATATGCCCGTACGCTCGGCTGCCGGACGGTCGGGATCTCCTGCAATCCGGGGAGCGCCGTAGCAAAGGCGGCGGAGCTTGCCATCACGCCCGTTGTCGGCGCCGAAGTGGTGAGCGGTTCTTCCCGTATGAAGGCGGGCACCGCGCAGAAGCTGATTCTCAACATGCTGTCCACCGGCCTGATGATTAAATCCGGCAAGGTGTTTGGCAACCTGATGGTGGATGTTGTCGCCACGAACGAAAAACTCAACGTGCGTCAGGTAAATATTGTGAAAAATGCGACAGGCTGCACCGGGCAACAGGCTGAAGCCGCGCTGATGGCCTGTGGCCGTCACTGCAAAACCGCTATCGTCATGCTACTGAAAAACCTCAACGCAACAGAAGCCAGTCTGCGTCTTGAGCAACATGGCGGCTTCATTCGCCAGGTACTGGAAGAGGAATAAAGCGAATGGCAAAAGAAATCAGTAATGATCTCCTGAATACGATTATCTCCCGGGTCGGTGGCCCGGGTAATATTGCCACCTGCGGGAACTGCATGACCCGTTTACGCCTGGCGGTACATGACAGCGATCGGGTCGATCCGGCGATTAAAACGCTCGAAGGCGTGAAAGGCGTTGTCCTCTCGAATAACCAGGTGCAGGTCATTTTTGGCCCCGGTAAAGCGCAGCGGGCGGCAGATGCCATGAATGCGCTACTGAGCGATAACAGCGGCGCCGTCACGCAGGCGGCAGATATCGCCGCCAAAACCAAAAGCCAGCTAAAAGCGAAACAAACCTCAGGCATTCAGCAATTCCTGTCGAAGTTCGCCACTATTTTTACGCCGCTCATTCCCGGTTTTATTGCTGCGGGTCTGCTGCTGGGGATTGCCACGCTGCTGGGTACGGTATTGCACGTTCCGGCCGATGCGCAAGGTATGCTTCCCGACGCCCTGAACTTTATGAAAGTGTTCAGTAAAGGGCTGTTTACCTTTCTGGTCATTCTTATTGGCTATAACGCCGCGCAGGCTTTCGGCGGCACCGGCGTTAACGGGGCGATCATCGCCTCGCTGTTCCTGTTGGGATACAACCCTGCCGCCACCACGGGCTATTTCTCCGGTATTGAGGACTTCTTTGGCCTGCCGATCGACCCGCGCGGCAACATTATCGGCGTACTGATCGCCGCCTGGGCCAGCGCGCGTATTGAGGGCTTTATCCGACGCTTTATGCCCGACGATCTGGACATGCTGCTGACCTCCATGTTAACCCTGCTGGTCACCGCCGCACTGGCCTACCTGATCATCATGCCGCTGGGCGGCTGGCTGTTCGAAGGGATGTCATGGCTCTTTATCCACCTCAACAGCAACCCGCTGGGCTGCGCCGTTCTGGCGGGTCTGTTTCTTGTTTCGGTGGTGTTTGGCGTCCATCAGGGCTTCATTCCCGTCTATCTGGCATTAATGAGTAGCCAGGGATTCAACAGCCTGTTCCCTATTCTTTCTATGGCGGGCGCGGGTCAGGTCGGCGCCGCACTGGCGCTCTACTGGCGAGCAGAAAAACACAGCGTGTTACGCAGCCAGGTTCGCGGGGCGATTATTCCCGGCTTACTCGGTGTTGGCGAACCGCTGATTTACGGCGTTACGCTGCCACGAATGAAACCGTTTATCACCGCCTGCCTCGGCGGCGCTGCCGGGGGGCTGTTCATCGGCTTAGTGGCCTGGTCGGGTCTGCCTATGGGCTTAAACAGCGCCTTTGGCCCATCCGGTCTGGTGGCGCTGCCGTTAATGACGTCCGCGCAAGGTATTCTGCCCGCAATGGCGGTATATGCCGGAGGAATGCTGATTGCGTATCTTGGCGGATTTATTTTTACCGCTCTCTTTGGCTGCCGTAATGTGAATCTGGACTAATACCATGAAAATGACATTACTTTTTGCTTCCCTGCTGGCGCTCAGTTGCACCGCCAGCGCCGCGCCATTTCCGGTATTGACTGACGCCGCGCCGGAAAAAGCAGGATTTAATATTGAACGGCTTAACGCGCTGGATAACTGGATAGCGCAACAGGTTGATGCCGGTTATCCGAGCGTTAACCTGCTCATTATTAAAGACAGTCATATTGTTTATCGTAAGGCCTGGGGTCAGGCTAAAAAATATGACGGCAGCGTCCTGATGTCTCATCCCGTCAAGGCAACCACTGACACCCTGTACGACCTGGCATCAAATACAAAAATGTATGCCACGAACTTTGCCCTGCAAAAACTGATGTCAGAGGGCAAATTACAGCCGGACGATCTTATCTCGAAATACATTCCCGATTTTGGCGATCGCCCGGGGGATGCGATTAAAGGGAAAAGCACGTTACGCATTGCAGATCTGCTGCATCATTCCGGCGGTTTCCCTGCTGACCCGCAATACCCGAACCAGGCCGTCGCGGGCGAGTTGTATTCGCAGGATAAGGCCACCACGCTGGAGATGATCAAACGCACGCCGCTGGCGTACCGCCCCGGCACGAAACACATCTACAGCGATGTGGATTATATGCTGCTTGGGTTTATCGTGGAGTCCGTGACGGGCCAGCCGCTCGATCGTTATGTTGAAGAGAACCTCTATCGCCCGCTCGGTTTAACGCATACGGTCTTTAACCCGCTACAGAAAGGCTTCCGCCAACAGCAGATCGCCGCGACGGAACTGAACGGCAATACCCGGGATGGCGTGATTCATTTCCCCAATATCCGCACGACCACCCTATGGGGCCAGGTGCATGATGAAAAAGCATTCTACTCGATGGGCGGTGTTTCGGGACATGCAGGACTGTTTTCGAATACCGGCGATATTGCGGTACTGATGCAGACCATGCTGAATGGCGGAGGGTACGGTAACGTGACGCTGTTCAGCCCGGAAACCGTGAAAATGTTCACGCAATCCTCGCCGGAGGATGCCACGTTTGGTCTCGGCTGGCGTGTTAACGGCAATGCGTCCATGACGCCGACATTCGGCACGCTGGCCAGCGCGCAGGCATACGGCCATACCGGATGGACAGGGACGCTGACCGTTATCGACCCGGCTAATCAGATGGCGATTGTGATGCTGAGCAACAAACCGCACTCGCCCGTCGCCGACCCGCAAAAGAACCCGAATATGTTTAACAGCGGGTTGATGCCGATAGCCACATACGGTTGGGTGGTGGATCAGATATACGCGGCGTTAAAACATGAGTAACCGATAAGGTAGGGCTGCCGGGGGCGTTTCGCTTGCCCGGCCTACAAAAAGTCTCTGTAGGCCGGGTAAAACGACGCCGCCATCCGGCAAAAGAAATTACAGCGCCATCAATCTGTCCAGAGACGGTGCGAAGTAATAGCCGCCCGTCACTGGCTTCGTGAAGCGCAGCATGGCGTCACGCTTCCCGTCGGTATCGCCAAACATGCTCAGCAACTGCTGCTCAATATTGTACAGACGCGCGCAGTAAGCGCAGAAATAGAGGCCGTGGGTGCCGCTGGCCGTACCGTATGGCAGGCTCTGGCGCACAATTTTCAGCCCTTTGCCGTCCTCTTTCAGATCCACGCGGGTCAGGTGAGACGTGACCGGACGGTCATCGCCATCGATCTCTTCGTTGGCTTCTTTAGTACGACCAATCATCATCTCCTGGTCGTGAACGCTCATGCGGTTGAGCTGCGTCAGGTTGTGTTCCCAACGCTGAACGAACACGTAGCTGCCGCCCGCATCCACGCCGTCTTTGATGACCGCCACGTCGCGGCGAACCTCTTCTCCCGCCGGGTTTTCCGTCCCGTCAACGAAGCCGCTGAGATCGCGTTCTTCCACCCAACGGAAACCGTGGATTTCTTCCTGCACCTCGATGCACTCGCCAAAAGCCGCCATTGCCGCCTGCGCGACAGAGAAGTTCACGTCGTGACGCAGTGAAAGAATGTGGATCAGCACATCGTACTGGGTTGCTGGCGCCAGACCTTTACCGTAAGGGATAAAATCTTTCAGCTCTTCAGCCCCAACGCCGCCGCTCAGGGCGCGCCAGGTGTTGTTGCCAAATGCGACAACCGCGCCCAGATGCGCGTCAGGGAATTTCGCTTCGAAGGTTGCCAGTTTATCGGCAAACGCTTTGCTGGCCGCACGCAGGGCATCGACATCCCCTTTTACATTGGCTTCAATCCAAATCGCCGCGCGGCAGTGTTCTGGCAAAATGCCACTTTGAACCTGAGACATTGTTCCTCCTGAAAAATAAGAATGCCACGGCTGCGTGGCATTGATGGGCGTATTGTACCCGTTTTTTCAGCGAGGCGGTTTGTTCAGACGCAAATTAACGGCGCCAGATGATTTTGCTCACTTTCCAGTTCTTCAGCGTGTCGTCAGGAGGCATTAACCCTTCCGGGCCGTTCCACTCGCCGGAGAACAGATAGCTAATATGTTGACTGTCTTGTGCTTTACACTCGACCGACGCGCTGTCATCGCCCGTCGCTTTCTGGCAGTTACCGAAGGCTTTGCTGTAAAGGTCGCTAAACGGCGTACCGATTTCGACGCCTGCCTGCGATGGAATATCGCTGTCCAGCACATCAATACGGCTGATGGTTCCCTGGTCGCCATTGATAACCAGCGCAACCTTGTCCTCTTTCATCGCTTCAAAAAAACGCACCACGTTGCCGTTCTGGGTTTTCATTCCGCTACGCAGGCGATAGTCGCCATCCAGCGCGTCAGTAATCGCTTTTTCATCCAGCGGCGTGGACGCAGTTAATGCCCCAACGCCCTGCTCAGTGACCTCTGTCGACGATCCAAACCAGTTCCACGGATTCGCAGCAGACCAGTTCACCGACGAGAGGGTTGAACAGCCGCTCAGCACCAGCGGCATTGCGCATAAAATCAAACGCAGCGATTTCATCTCACTTCCTTTCTTTATTAATCAACGTTGTTTGGAGTCCGGTTTCGCCAAAAAGTGCCGTTATTCTTTTACCGGTGCAAAGCAGGCGCGTAAACGACGGTTAGAGAGCAACCAGATAAGCGCGACAATATCGGCCACCACCAGCGCCAGCCCGATGCCGTTTACCGGTTCACCGTACAGCCACAGCACCGGTTGCCAGCAGAGCAGAACGCCCTGCGCCAGAATCAACAAACCGCGCAGCCCGCGCCACAGCACCGGGAAAGCGTCGCGCCGCCCGCTCAGTAAAAACGCCAGTACCGCCGGGACGCCGGGCAACAACCCCAGCCAGAACGTATCGTGATCGGGATAAAACAGATTCAGCAGCGTATCGCCCTGCTCGCGGGAGGAGCCAGCAATCACAAACAGCACCCAGGTACGCGCCTGAAGCAGCAGCACGCACCAGAACAGAAAAGGCAGGCGCAAGCGCCCATGACCGTCGTAGTCAGCAGGATGAAACTCAGTACTCTTCATCTTCAATCAGACGCTTGCCCAGACTTAACGCGTCCGAATGTTCATAACCCAGGCGCTCGTACATGCCCAGTACAATGTCGTTGTCTTCCCGCACCATGATTTGGATTTTCGGACAGCCGCGAGCAATGAGCTTTTTCTCCAGCCGGTTCAACAGCGCGTTGGCGATGCCACGACCGCGAAACTCCGGGTGTACGCCAAGATAATAGGCAGAACCCCGATGGCCGTCATAGCCGCCCATGACCGTACCGACCACCTCGCCATTCACCTCAGCAACCAGGAACAGGCTGACGTCATGGTTCAGCTTACGTTCGATATCCATTTCAGGATCGTTCCACGGACGCAGCAAATCGCAGCGCTCCCAGAGGGTGATCACCTCTTCGAAATCTTCCTGGCGAAAAACGCGTATCTCCATGGTATTGAGACCCTTTTCAAGGTTAAAACTCCGATTATGGCGCGAACGACTGATTTAGCCAATATCTGACGCGAAACGGCGAAAAAAATGGCATAATGACGGATTGTCACGTATTGAAATGAAAAGTAAAACAATTCTCATCACGAACAGTCGTAACGGATTACGCGATACGATATAACATCTGGAACTCAATTTTCACAACTCAGGCTGTATGAGCACTTTTAAACCCTTAAAAACTCTCACATCGCGCCGCCTGGTGCTGAAAGCCGGGCTGGCGGCTCTGACGCTGTCGGGCATGTCGCACGCCATCGCTAAAGAAGAAGCGCTAAAGACCAGTAATGGTCACAGCAAACCGAAGGCCAAAAAAGCAGGCGCCAGACGCATTGTTGTTCTCGACCCCGGCCACGGCGGTATCGACACCGGCGCGATTGGTCGCAACGGCTCGAAGGAAAAACACGTCGTGCTGGAGATCGCCAAAAACGTGCGCGCGATTTTGCGCAACCAGGGGATTGATGCGCGCCTGACACGCACGGGCGACACCTTTATTCCCCTGTACGATCGCGTGGAAATCGCCCACAAGCACGGCGCGGATCTGTTTATGTCCATCCACGCAGATGGCTTTACCAACCCCAGCGCCGCAGGAGCCTCGGTGTTTGCGCTTTCTAATCGCGGCGCCAGTAGCGCCATGGCGAAATACCTCTCCGACCGTGAAAACCGCGCCGATGAAGTCGCGGGGAAAAAAGCGACCGATAAAGATCATCTGTTGCAGCAGGTATTGTTCGATCTGGTGCAAACCGACACCATCAAAAACAGCCTGACGCTGGGATCGCATATTCTTAAGAAGATCAAGCCAGTGCACCGTCTGCACAGTCGCAATACGGAACAGGCGGCGTTTGTGGTGCTAAAATCACCGTCAATTCCCTCCGTACTGGTAGAAACCTCATTTATCACCAACCCGGAAGAGGAGCGTCTGTTAGGCACCACCGCATTCCGGCAGAAAATCGCCACCGCGATAGCCAATGGCGTGATCAGTTATTTCCACTGGTTTGATAACCAGAAAGCACACTCGAAGAAACGGTAATCATGAAACCCGATGCACAACGCGTAAAACAGTTCCTGCTCAGCCTTCAGGATGATATTTGCCAGCAGTTAGCCGCCGTTGATGGCGCTGATTTTGTTGAAGATAGCTGGCAGCGCGACGCGGGTGGCGGCGGGCGCAGCCGGGTACTGCGTAACGGCGGTGTCTTTGAGCAGGCTGGGGTAAATTTCTCCCATGTTCACGGCGACGCGATGCCCGCCTCCGCGACGGCACACCGCCCGGAGCTGGCTGGGCGCAGTTTTGAAGCGATGGGCGTGTCGCTGGTGGTGCATCCGTTGAATCCGTACATTCCAACCAGCCATACCAATGTTCGCTTTTTTATTGCGGAGAAGCCCGGCGCGGAGCCGGTCTGGTGGTTTGGCGGCGGTTTCGACCTGACGCCCTATTACGCGTTTGAAGAGGATGCCATTCACTGGCACCGCACGGCGCGGGATCTGTGCCAGCCCTACGGCGAGGACGTCTATCCGCGCTATAAAAAATGGTGCGACGATTACTTTTTCCTGAAGCATCGCGATGAGCAGCGCGGCATTGGCGGGCTTTTCTTCGACGATCTGAACACGCCGGATTTCGACAGCTGCTTTCGCTTTATGCAGGCGGTAGGCAAAGGCTATACCGATGCTTTTCTGCCAATTGTCGAGCGGCGTAAAGCAATGGCCTGGGGTGAACGCGAGCGTCATTTCCAGCTTTATCGCCGGGGCCGCTATGTGGAGTTTAATCTGGTGTGGGATCGCGGCACGCTGTTTGGCCTGCAAACGGGCGGACGCACCGAGTCCATTTTGATGTCGATGCCGCCGCTGGTGCGCTGGGAGTACGACTGGCAGCCGGAAGAAGGCAGCCCGGAAGCGGCGCTGAGCGAATTTATCAAAGTCCGCGACTGGGTATAATTTACCTGGCCGCGTTTTGCCTGATGACGGCTAACGCCTTATCCGGCCTACAACTGCAACGGTAGCGCCCGTAGGCCGGATAAGACGCAAAGCGTCGCATCCGGCACAATAATGTCATCACATCCACTGGCGCATACGCTGATGCAGCGTCAGCGACGGTTTTTCGGCAAACAGCTGCTGGTAATCGGTCGCGAACTGCCCCAGATGCCAGAACCCCCACTGCATTGCCGCCTCTTTGACCGTCGAACTTTGCGACCACGGACTGATCAGCTCCCTTCGCACCGCGTTTAATCGAATCCGCTTCAGCCACGCGTTCGGGCCAATCCCCAGAATCGCGTGAAACGCGTTTTGCAACGTGCGGCGGCTGACGTGCAGCTGATTGCACAGATCGAGCACCGTCAGCGGCTCCGACATATTCTCCAGCACGTATTCCCGCGCGCGGGACAGCAATTTTCGATAGCTCTGATGGCTGACGCTTTCTGCCGTTATAATCGGCTGCGCTTCTTCCAGCATCGTCCCCATCGCCAGCAGCAGGTTGTCCCCCAGCACTTTACGCACCGCATGCTGATGCAGGTTTTCCGGGTTCTCGCTGAACGTCGCCAGCGCCTGCTGGACAAAGCCCCACAGCGCCGCTTTATGCTGCTCTTTCACCTCCAGCGCAGACTGGTTACGCAGCATATGCAACACCCTTTCCGGGTGATGCAGGAAATTGGCCTGCCGGGTAAGCACCTCCTCCGAGATAACCACGCCGAGGATGGTGTAATCATCCGGCGTGCTCAGCTCAAACTCCGTCCCGCCAGGACGGGTGGCGATCTCCGCGCTGCCAATGCACTGCGTGCCGATAAAACCTTGCTCGCCGCGCGTTGCCGGAATACCGAACCAGAAGGAGTTCGGCCAGACCAGGCAAGACTGACGCAACGCCAGACCGGTGTACTCACGGAACACCTGAATTTCATCCAGCAGGATTTCCGTGAATTCCCCATGAAATTTACCGGGATGCAGCTGATCGTAAATCTGCTGCCAGGCAGTTATCGTCAGGGCGTGTTCATAGACGTCCGTTGTCAGCCGCTGGTGAACATTATCCACCTCAACCAGAGGCGTAAGTTTAACGTCTTCGGGTAACGCTTCATGATAAAGATGGTGCAAGTTTGCTGTACGAGTCTTTTTCATGATCTTCAAAGCCGGGGCGCAACGTCCCCGGCACCTCCGACAGGTTATACTTTCTTCAGACGATAGCGACTACTGCGTTTACGCAACGCCCCGTCAGAAAAGAGTTGCTCCAGCGCATTTCTGGCGCGCTCCAGTGACCAGCCAAAATGCGCGGCCACCTCTCCTGCCGTCATTCCCTGACGTACTGATGCTAATAACGCCAACAGCGCTTCTGAGGATTCAGAGGTAACAGGCGCATCTGGCGTCTTTCCGACTTTCGTTGGCTGGCGCTTAAAGCCGCCGATCAGCCACTGGGTGTCGTCTTCCGGCCGCCCAATTTCTTTGCGGCTGATAACACGGCCCGTGCGTTGTGCTGCGGCGCTTCCGGCATCCAGCGCCGCGCGACACGCCGCCAGATCGCCCTCCACCACCAGCGTCAGCCTGCCGGGATCGAGCACTTCGTGGCTGAGCAATCGCACATTGGCGGCTTTCAGCATGGCGTCCGCCGCATCAACGGCGGCAACCATGCCATCCACTTCCAGTAATCCCAGTGCATTGATCATCGCTACCTCTCTTACGCGCGCTGGACGGGATTACGGGCAATATCCAGAACGGCATCGGTAAAGGCGTTGCAGGCGGCTTTACAGGCGGCCTGGCTCCCCGTTAAAAACGCCGCAGAGTAGTTGGTTTCTGACGGCGGCGGCACGTAGGTCACCAGTTGGACATCGGCGGATTTCATCGCCGCATCAATGCCAAACGTCGCTTCCAGCGGCGGCGCCACCAGATAGGCGATAGGATCGCCCAGCGCGATGCCTGAGGTTGATGAGAGATAAGACCCGGTACGCGAAACCACATGCGCCAGGAATGCAGTATCCTCCGCATCGTTGGCCCACTGGAACGCTGCGCCGCCTTCAATATGCGCCACCATCGCATCCAGACCCGCCCGCACTTCCGCCGGATTCGGGCCGCCCAACATGATCAAGACTTCACCGGCCGTCGGCGACGGCCCGTGGGCCGCTCCGGCATACAGTGAACGGCCATACACCACTTCCACCATCGCCTGTTTTGTCGCTTCGTCTGCCGCAATATACGTTACGTCATCAGAGTCTGCCGTGATGAGACCGAGGCTACGTATATGTGACGGTAATTTAAGCTCACGCGCGAAACCGTCATTCACCGAGGCAATCACGCGCATTGCGGTGACCGACGGTCGAATCAAATCTAATGCTGGCATGTTGCCTCCTTAACGGGTCATATTGATGCCGGATGCTTTCTGCTCCAGCATACGTTTCGCCAAATCCACAATTACCGCTGCGGCTTCAACCGGCGGCGTGCCGCCCTGGTGAATATTCGAAATACAGGTACGATCCGCTTCAACGGTGGTTGCCACCCGTGGTGAGTAAACCGCATAGCAGGAGAGGCTTTCCGACTGACCTAAGCCAGGACGCTCACCCACCAGCAGAATCACCACTTTCGCGCCAAGAATTTCGCCGATCTGATCTTCAATCTTCACGCGGCCATAGCGTACAAAGAACGGCGTCCCGACTTTCAGCCCCGCCTGTTTCAGGCCAGAGAGCAGCGGCGGCAGGATCTCTTCATAGTTGGCGGTAATCGCATCCGTCGATAAACCATCGGAAATCACCACCTGGACATCCGGGCTGGCGACACACTGCGCTTTCAGCGCGTCAATGGCCTCCTGGCTCAGACGACGCCCCATATCCGGGCGGGTCAGGTAGAGGTTTTTATCGCTGATTTCCGAACGCACTTCCAGCAGCCCCTGTGCTTTCACCCACTCTTCCGGCACCTCTTTCAGAACGGTATCTTTCGAACGAGAGTGATCCGCCAGGAAGCGCAACAGCGCCAGGGTGCGCGGACGTGGGCCGGCGCGACCGGTACACACGCGCGCAGCGGTGCTGCGGCGCAGTTCGGCCAAAACATCCGCGCGATGCGGATTCTCCACGCCTACCCAGGCTTTCGCCTCAGCCGAACCTAAATCCAGCGCGCAGCTTTCCGCCGCTGAAGGCGCTGAAGGTGCGGCACATTGTTTAGCGCTACAGGCTGGCGCGGATTCTGCGGGGGCCTGCGGCTGCGACTCGCCCATTGACGCCATTACACTGCGTACAATTTCTTCAATCTGTTTTTGATCCATCGTATGTCATCCCCGCGTCATCAGAAGAACAGTGACGGATCGCCCGCCCGCTTGGTCAGGCGACCGTTTTCCATAATGCCCATCGTTTCCAGCCAGCGCTCAAACTCCGGCGACGGACGCAGGTTGAGTAACTGACGTACCGTTGCGGTATCGTGGAATGCGGTGGTCTGGTAGTTGAGCATGATGTCGTCGCCGAGCGGCATGCCCATAATGTAGTTACAGCCTGCGGTGGCGAGCAGAATCATCAGGTTTTCGTTGAGGTTCTGATCGGCGTCGGCGTGGTTGGTGTAACAGCAATCGCAGCCCATTGAGATGCCGCTCAGCTTGCCCATAAAGTGATCTTCCAGACCAGCGCGAATAATCTGCCGGTCGTTGTAGAGATACTCCGGCCCGATAAAACCGACCACCGTATTCACCAGGAACGGATCGTAGTGCCGCGCCAGGCCGTAGTTACGCGCTTCCATCGTCACCTGGTCGGCGCCGAAGTTGGCTCCAGCCGAAAGCGCAGACCCCTGCCCGGTTTCAAAGTACAGGCAGTTTTCCCCGGCGATACGGTTGAACTCCGCGCCGACCGCACGCGCTTCATCCAGCATCGCCAGCTCCACGCCGAACTCTTTTAATCCTTTTTCGCTGCCGCAAATACTCTGGAAAATCAGCCCGCCCGGCGCGCCGCGACGAATGGCTTCAATCTGAGTGGTGACGTGCGCCAGCACGCAGCCCTGCGTCGGAATATTGAACTTGTCGATCACCCCGTACACGGTATCCAGCACGCGGCTTAAGTTTTCCACGTCGTCCGTTACCGGGTTAACGCCAATCACCGCATCGCCCGCCCCGAAAGAGAGCCCTTCATAGATTTGCGCGGCGATACTCTGTACATCGTCACGGGTATCGTTCGGCTGCAAACGGCAGCTAAAGGTGCCCGGAATACCGATGGTGGTATTGGCCTTTTTGATCACCGGCATCTTCTTACCACCGTAGATCAGGTCGGCGTTGGAGCAGATCTTCGCGACCGCCGCCACCACTTCCGAAGTCAGCCCTTTACGCGTAAACGCAATGTCATCGACGGAAGTTTCATCACTCAGCACATATTCGCGCAGCTCACTGATGCTCCAGTTTTTAATGCGGTTATAGGCCGTTTCATTGACGTCGTCCTGAATCAGACGCGTCACGCAGTCCTCTTCATAGGAAATCACCGGGTTGTTGCGAATATCCGCCACCGACATTTCCGACAACACTTGTTTCGCGGCAACGCGCTCCTGTGAGCTTTCAGCCGCAACACCTGCCAGCACATCCCCCGAACGCAGTTCGTTGGCTTTTGCCAGCACCTCTTTTACATCCTTAAACTGATAAACATTGCCGAACAATGTGGTCTTTAGTTTCATAAGTCGTTCCCTCAGGAAGGAAATGCGAGTGATTTCACCGTCACCGGCACAACCGATCCGCCAAAAAGAGGCGTACCAATGTCGATATAGTCCCCCGCCCGGACGCTCACTTCGTCAATGACCGCCAGCGGGTGTTGCTGTAACTGTGGGCGCAATAACATGCCCAGGGCTTTGCCAAAGTCCTGCTCGGCCACCACCAGCAGGGGATGCGGATTGGGAAAACGCGCGGTAAACGCCAGCAGCGCGTCGATGACCGTGAGTAATACCGCGTAGCGCACCGGAAGCCGGGCGGGAAGCGCCAGCACGTATGCGTCAGTGCCAGGGTCGAGATCGAGCTGAGTCAGCGCCTGTTCCCAGGCGGCCACCAGTTCGTTTTCATCTTGTGGAATCGCCACCGGCAGGTTACGCAGCGGAAGCGCCACCCCCTCCAGCCAGATGGTGCTGCCGGACAGCGACAGCGTGTGCGCCCCCGCGCCAATCACCGTGGCGCGCACGGTTTGCGTCGGGAACTGCACGTTCATCTCACGCAGGCGCGGGTGCTCATGCAGCGCCGTCGCCAGCAGCGGGCCGACATCAGAAAAGCAGAACGGATCGGCAGGCTGATTGCGGTAGCACTCCCCGACGCCACCGGAAAGGGTGATCACCTCCGGTTTCACCCCTGCGGGCAATAATCCGGTTTGCATCAGCGCCTGCGCCAGCGGCGAAGGCTCGCCGTCAATGATTTCGACAATCAAATCCGCCATCCGCCGCACAACCTGCGCCAACTGTGTGGCATTGAGCGAGCGGGCGTCAGTGCCCGCGCCGAACACCGCCTCAACGATCATCTGCCCCGGTTTATGCGCATGCACCACCCGCCCCTGGCCGTCCGTTTCCAGCAATCTGCCGCCCACGTTCAGACAGGCGGAGCCGCTCACTTTTCCGGCGTCAAACAGAACATAGTTCGAAGTGCCGCCGCCGATGTCGATGTTGAGCACGCGACACAAACGCTGTTCAGACAGGGTCTGCGCCCCCGCGCCGTGCCCGGCAATCACCGATTCCAGATGCGGCCCGGCGCTGGCGACGACAAAATCGCCGAGAGACTGCGACAGCGCCATCACTGCCGGACGCGCATTGCGGGTTTTCGCGCTTTCGCCGGTAATAATGATCGCCCCGGAATCCACCGTCTCCGGCGCAATCCCCGCCGCCTGGTACTGAGCCAGAATCAGCGCCTTAAGTTCGGCCTCTTTCAACCCGCCCTGCTTATCCACAGGGGTAAAAAAGACCGGGCTTTGCCAGCTAATTTCACGTTTGATAAATTCGTAGCGCGGCACCTGCGACACTGCCGCACGGTTAACCAGCTCAAGGCGTGAGAAGATCACCTGAGTGGTGGTGGTGCCGATATCGATACCGACGCTCAGTAGCTGGCGAGTGTTCACGACTGCGCCTCCACTTCCGTTTCTGCCGGAACATCTTCATCTTTGGGCACCAGCATCATCGCCACGCCAATCGCCGTCACGCCGCCGATCAGCTTGCCGACAATCATCGGGAAGATCATCGCGTTCATGTTGGCGGCCGCAAAGCCTAAGTGGTCGCCCAGTGCAAAGGCAGCGGAGACCGCAAAGGCGCAGTTGATCACTTTGCCGCGGGTATCCATCTGTTTCATCATGCCGAACATCGGAATATTGTTCGCCAGCGTCGCGACCATGCCGCCTGCCGCCATATTGTTGATTTTTAACAGGCCGCCAACGCGCATCAGCGGTTTTTCAAACCAGCGGGTCAGCAGAAGCACCATCGGATAGGCGCCGAGCAGAACGCAGGAGATGGAGCCGATCACTTCAATGGCGCGCATCACTTCTCCAGGCTGGTCGCCAGGGGACATGAAGATCGGGTCAAGACCTGGGATCAGCTCCCATCCCAGCAGGAATTTAATCACCGCAGCCGCCAGGCCAATAGTGATCAACGCCACCAGGAATTTAGCGAAGATCTGGAAACCGCTGATCATTTTCTCCGGGATAAATTTCAGCCCCAGCGCAACCAGCACCGCGACGATGATCACCGGGATCATGTTCATCAGGATCAGCGCGAAGGTAAACTCCACCGGTTGCCCGTTGATCTCCACGCCGGAGTACATCGCCACTAAACCACCGGCGATACAGCCAATGGGAATGGTGACAATCCCCGCCAGCACGCCCAGCGCCAGGTAGCGGCGGTCAGACGGCTCGATAATGCCGAGCGCCACCGGAATGGAGAAGACGATCGTCGGCCCCATCATCGCCCCCAGGATCAGGCCGGAGTACAGCCATGCTGCCACATCGCCGCCCGCCAGTTCTTTGGCGAGGAAGAAACCGCCCATATCGCAGGCCAGCAGCGTTCCGGCGAACATCGACGGGTTCGCGCCGAGCATTTCATACAGCGGGATAATCACCGGCCCGAGCAGCTTCGCCAGCACCGGCGCCAGGGCGGTCATACCGACCATCGCCAGCCCCAGCGCGCCCATCGCCATAAAACCTTCTTCAAACTGACCGCCCGACCCCTCAATGCTCTTACCGAATTTACCGAGAAAACGCGCCGAACCGCCAAACTGCGACAGGATCCTGTCCACGGCGGCAATCAGCATAAAGAACATCATGATGTACATGATGATTTCATTAATTCCCATAGCCCTATCTCCATTTGCCAGGTGTTTCGTAGGCCTGATAAGCGCAGCGCCATCAGGCAATAGTGCCGCGTTTTTGCCGGATGGCGGCGCGAACGCCTTATCCGGCCTACATCCTGGTATGCTTTATTGTGCCGCCGCGTACAGGTCGATAATCTGTTCCTGTGTGGCGGTTCGTGGGTTACTGCGAATACAAATATCTTCCAGCGCGCCTTGCGCCCACGCGCTGTAATGCGCGGACGTCGCGCCAACATCGGCGAGGCGTTTTGTCAGCCCGGTTTCAATAATCAGTTCGCTAACTGCGCCGATCGCGTCGCGATCGTCCGCTTTCTTGTTGAGTAACGCCCGGCCAATATGGCTGAACCGTTCGCGACACACCATGCGGTTAAATCCCATCACCGTCGGCAGCAACATACTGTTCGCCTGGCCATGCGGAATATGCAGCGTCGCGCCCGGCTGGTGCGCCATCGCATGACACAGCCCCAGCCCCGCGCTGGAAAAGGCCATCCCCGCCATGCAGGACGCCAGCAGCATGTTTTCCCGCGCCGCCATGTCGTGCCCGTTCCCCACTGCTTTCGGCAGCGACTTGCCGATCATCGCAATAGCGCCAATCGCCAGACTGTCGGTAAACGGCGTGGCATTCAGAGCGCTATACGCCTCAACCGCATGGGTCAACGCGTCAATCCCGGTCATCGCCGTTACGTGAGAAGGCACCCCTTCCGTCAGCGCCGCATCCAGAATGGCGACGTCCGGCATCAGCGAGGCATGCGCCAGAACCTGCTTGCGCCCGCTTACCGCATCAATAATCACCGTCACGTTGGTGGTTTCCGACCCCGTCCCCGCCGTCGTCGGCACGGCAATCAGCGGCAGACGCGGGCGCAGTACGCTCTGCGCCGTCATATCCGCCAACGTCTGCCCTGGGTTGGTAAAGAGCAGCGCTACGGCTTTTGCCGCATCCAGCACCGAGCCGCCGCCAAACGCCACCACGCCGTCACATTTTGATTCGCGCAGCTGCGCGACCGCCGCGCAAACGTCAGTGATGGAAGGTTCTCCCACCGGGCAGGGCCAGATGCTCATCGCCACGCCTTTCATCGCCAGACTCCGTTCAAGCCCGGCGGTCATCCCTGCCTGATGCAGAAAACTGTCAACCATGACAAACAGATGCGTCAGCCCGCGCGTTTGCGCTTCCTGCCCGCAGGCGCTGAGCGCCCCCAGGCCGCACAGCGTGACGGGCGGAACGCTGAACGTTTTTATCCGTTGCAGATTCAGGGTATCGAATGCCTGAAAGAGCGCGGTCTGCAATTCACTTTGCATAGATCCCCTCCGCTTTTTCTTTCCCGCTGTTGGCAATCGCCAGCGGCGTCATAAACAGGCTGTGTTCAGGTAAATGCACCCGCAGTTCCGGGAAGCGTTTACGGAATAGTTCATCCACGCCCGGTTGCATACAGGAGCCGCCCGCCAGCCACAGATCGGCTATACCTTGCCCTTCGATATGCCGGGCAACAATCTCCGCCATCTTTTCGTACACCGGTTTTACCACCGGCCAAATCTCCCGGGCGTTGCTGCGCTTGAACTGCTCAGCGTCTTCCAGTTCGATGCGGCGGTTTCCGGCCAGCGTCAGGGAAATATGATGTCCGCCAGTCGCTTCATCAGCGGAGTAAGTCACCTTGCCCTGCTTCACAATGGCGATCCCCGTCGTACCGCCGCCGATATCCACCACGCCCGCGTTATCCAGTCGCAGCAGATCCGCCACGGCGGTCGGCTCATCCAGCACATGGCTAACCTCCAGCCCGGCGGATTCCAGAACATTGATGGAGATACGCGGGTCGGTGCCTGGCGGAAATGAGGTCGCCGCGTGGGTGAACTGGCAGCCAAGCTGGCGTTCGAGCGTGTCGAGATGGCGACGCACGATGGTGACGGCGCCGAAGAAGTCCCAGACGATGCCGTCACGCACGACGTCAGCCCAGTCCAGACAAACGGCGACCGGCTGCGCGTCGCGGTCGACAACTATCGACACCACATCGCACGTCCCTAAATCAATACCCAGCCACAGCGGCGAATCGCTGGCGACGGGATGCTGATTACACAGCTCAGCGGCTTTCTGGAGTCTCGGCGTCAGCCAACGTTGTTCATCGTGCGCCATCTCTTTTCTCCTTATAGACAGTCTGCTGGGTCGGTATCAGACAATGCGAAACGCATCCACCAACACGCAGCGACGCAGACGCACGAAGGTGCGCGCGCTGGTCACCCCTTCCCCGGTTGGCGTAGTAATGGTCATGGTGGTCCAGCCTTCGCCGCCCAGACCCAGCCCGGCGATACACGGCCCATTCTTGACGAAGATGCTGGTATCAATGGCGTTTGCCATCCGGTTCATGTTGTCGATGTTGCACGAGTGCATCGCCGCCGTATGGTGGCAACCGCCTTCCAGCGTGACCGCCAGCTCAATGGCCTCTTCTACATTGGCGACCCGCACCACCGGCAGTACCGGCATCATCAGTTCCGTGACCGCGAACGGGTGCGTGGCAGGCGTTTCCACAAACAGCAAGCGCGTTTGCTCCGGCACCGTCAGCCCAATCGCGGCGGCGATTTTGGCGGCGTCACGCCCAACCCAGTCGCGGCTGACCGTTCCTTTGCCACGCTCGTCGATATTTTTCAGCAATACCGGCTGAAGCTGTTCGGCCTGTGCGGCGGTGAGTTTCACCGCATGCTGCCCTTCCATCAGGCGCATCAGTTCATCGGCAACGCTATCGACAACAATCAGCACCTTCTCGTCGGCGCAAATGATGTTGTTATCGAAGGATGCGCCTTTGACGATGGACTGCGCGGCACGCGCCAGGTCAGCGGTTTCATCCACCACCACCGGCGGGTTCCCGGCGCCTGCGGCAATCAGACGTTTGTTGGTGTGTTTACGGGCAGCTTCAACGACCGCTTCGCCGCCGGTCACCACCAGCAGACCGATACCGGGATATTTAAAGAGGCGCTGGGCGGTTTCGATATCCGGGTTCGCAACGGTCACCAGCAGGTTAGCCGGGCCGCCTGCGGCAACAACCGCCTGGTTAAGCAGCGTAATGGCGCGCTGAGAAACCTTTTTCGCCGCCGGATGCGGCGCAAAGACCACGCTGTTGCCTGCGGCAATCAGGCTGATGGCGTTGTTAATCACGGTTGCCGCCGGATTGGTGGACGGCGTGACCGATGCCACAACCCCCCACGGCGCATTTTCAATTAAGGTCAGACCGTTATCGCCGGTCAGTACCTGCGGCGAGAGGCATTCCACGCCCGGCGTACCGCGCGCCTGCGCCACGTTTTTCGCTAATTTATCTTCGACGCGTCCCATGCCGGTTTCTGACACGGCAAGTTCCGCCAGTTCTCTGGCGTGCTTTTCACCCGCCTCACGTATCGCATGAATAGCGAGCTGGCGCATGGCCACGCTCTTCAGCCCCTGCTGAGCCACTTTCGCTGCGGCAACGGCGTCATCCAGGGAGGCAAAGACGCCCATTTCATGAACGGCGGCGGCAGGTTGACTGCTGTCTTTCATTTTCAGCAATACCGCTTTTACCACCTGTTCAATATCCTGTTGATTCATGATGTTCAGTCCTATTTATGGAAAACGACTTTCCCGCCAGCCACCACTTCATCGACAATACCAATCACGCACAGATCGACAGGTGAGGATTCGCTCCGATGCGCCTGGCGGGCAGAACTGCCGCTAACCAGCAGCACCCACTCCCCGGTTCCCGCCCCAATGCTGTCGATTGCAACGGCGCACTGCCCGTCGGGATTCCCTTCGGCATCAATCATTTTCACCATCAGCAATTTGTCATGCGCGAGTCCTTCATGGCGCACCGTACAAACAATTTGTCCTGTGACGACTGCCAGCTTCATACCCGCCTCCATGTGTTGTGTGTTGCGTGCCGAAACTGTAGGCCGGATAAGCGAGGCGCCATCCGGCATCGATGCCATCTCATTGCCGGATGGCGACGCGTTTGCGTCTTCTCCGGCCTACACGATCAGACGTAGCCATCCAGCTTAGATATTGCTGTCACCTTTGAAGCTGATCGGGAACACCTCTTCCAGATCGCCGTGCGGGCGCGGAATGACGTGTACGGAAACCAGTTCGCCAATACGCTGCGCCGCTGCGGCGCCGGCATCAGTAGCGGCTTTGCACGCTGCCACATCGCCACGCACCATCGCGGTGACCAGACCGCCGCCAATCTGCTTCACGCCAACCAGTTTCACGCGTGCTGCTTTAACCATCGCATCAGAGGCCTCAATCAGTGCAACCAGGCCCCGGGTTTCAATCATTCCTAATGCTTCCATTGTGTTTTCCTCTTCGGTAAGGGGGTCCAGACGGGACCTTTATACAACCAGTGTTTGCGAGTCGTGTTCACGACTCACGTCAGTCTGGCGCGGCACTGCTGCCACCAACGCCAGTTCGATAATTTCCTGTACGCTACAGCCTCGGGAGAGATCGTGAAGCGGTGCGGCAAGCCCCTGAATCAGCGGCCCAACGGCGCGATATCCTCCCAGACGCTGGGCGATTTTGTAGCCAATGTTGCCCGCTTCCAGTGACGGAAAGACCATCACATTGGCTTTGCCCTGTAACGGACTGGCGGGCGCTTTTTGCGCGGCGACGTCCGGGACAAAAGCGGCGTCGAACTGCAACTCGCCGTCAACAATCAAATCCGGCGCGCGCTCACGAACGATCTCTGTCGCCTGCTGCACATTGGCGACATTGGGGTGACGCGCGCTGCCATGACTGGAGAACGACAGCATGGCGACCCGAGGCTCCTCTCCGGTAATGGTTCGCCAGGTCTGCGCGCTGGCGATGGCGATATCCGCCAGTTGCGCCGCTGTGGGTTGCGGCACCACGCTGCAATCGGCGAATCCCAGCGCCTGCCCGGTGTACTGCGGCAGCATCAGGAAGATCGACGACAGCGTTTTGCAGCCCGGCTGCAAACCGATCAGGCGTAGCCCTGCCCGCAGCACGTTCGCTGTCGAAGAGAGGTTGCCGGCAATGCACACATCGGCATGACCGGCGCTCACCATCGCGGCGGCGAACATCAGCGGATCGTTCAGTTTTTCCAGCGCATCCGGCGGTGTTTTCTCTCCCGCCCGCGCCAGCCAGCGCCCGGCGAACACCTCACGCATAGACAGATTGCTCTGTGGGTCAATCACCTGAATGCCATCCATCGCGATATGGTGAGTGAGCGCAAACTGGCGTAGCGCAAACGGGCTGGTGACAAGAACCGGTCGCGCCAGACCATGCCGTTGCAGATAGTGCGCCGCCTTCAGGACACGGACATCCAGCGCATCCGGGAAGACCACTCTGGCGGGCGCGCGTAAGGCCTGTTCGCGGCAACGTTCAATGATCATTGCTCCCCTCCCAGTCGCTGTTGAATCTGGCTGACGGTGAGCGGATGCTTCGTCACGCACAAAATCATCATCACGTAGACCGTACTGGAGAGGCGGTTCAACGCCTGTAGAAGATCCGGGCGCAGCACGTCAAAATTGCGAGTGATAAAGACCTGAGCGGCCACGACTTCCGTTTCACGTACTTTGGTACGCAGCAGATTCAGCAGCGCGGCATCGCGGCCGTGGCTGGCTTCCGGCACCAGATGATCGTGATCGAGATAGCGCAGCGGCTGATGGGACAGACGATGCAATTCGTCTTCGTTTAGCCCCACAATGGCCTGCGCGGCCAGCGGTTCATCCATCGCATCAGCACGCATGATGTTGCCCAGGCGGGAACGAATGTCGGCAAGCCAGGGCTGCCACTGCTCCGGTAACTCAATTTGCAGCCACACCACCAGCGCGATGGTGCTGTCCAGCGCGGCGCGAAATCCCAGGCGCGGATCGCTTTTCGCAACCATTTTGTCGGCGGTCAGGTGGGTCAGCGTATCGGGCTTTTTCGCCACCGGCTGGCGACACAGTTCGCAGCACGCCTTAGGGTGCGTATCGCTGCTGGTCAAACCGTGCACCGGTTGTAATTGCTGCTCATCGTCATCGACGAAAAGACGGCCTTGCTCATCCAGAAACTTGATGCGCAAATGGCGGCTTTCCAGCAATTCCCGGGCAGATGGCGTCAGGCGAGCGTCAGCGGGAAGATGGATCTCCGCCCCTTCGCTGAGCGTATGATTCGCTCTGAGCCATGCTTCGGTAATGAAATCCTTCATACATCCGCCTTAGCAGGACTGCCAGTTCGCAGGCCAGGCAACGTATAAGAAGCGCACGGTCGACGGTGTGCCAAACTCAATGCTGGAGCCTTTCGGGATAAACATCACGTCCCCAGCTTTCGCGATCATGGTTTCGCCTTCATGACGCACATGCAGTTCGCCCTCCAGTACCATATCGATCTCGTCGTAGTTCAGCGTCCACGGGAAAAACGCGTTATCCCACTGCATGAACCCGGCTGCCATGCTGCTGCCGTCCTTGTCGGTGACCAAATCCGTTAAGCCGACGCAGTGGGGCTGCGCGCCGTCGAAGCGACCAAACTTCACGCTGCTGCCGTCGATCACTTTTACGCCGCCCTTGCCGGTGACCGACTTAAAGCCCGGCTGCATGTCAGCCTGCTCCAGCGACTGTTTTTCCTTCATCACTTTGTCCATCAGCTGCGCGACCAGGCTTTCGGTAAATTGCCCTTCCGGCAGTTGCGCGATGATGGTTTCACGAATGCGCTGACTTTCGGTTTTCGCGTCTTCCACCGGCGCGACAGCCGGTGCCGATTCGTCGCATTCCACGATCGTGAAGTCCAGCAGTTCCGCAACTTCGCGGGCTTCCGGGGTAATGATGCTGGCGCGCAGAACAACCGACATTTCCTGTTCGCCGCGTGCGTGAGCCGCACGAATATCGTTAGCTGTGATGAGTTTCTTCACCTGCGCCTTCCTCCTGTTCGGTGAGTGCTGCCAGATAATCCACCAGGTGCTGCACACTTTGCGGGTCATGGCTGTTAAGCTCGAAAATCGGCTCCTGAAATCCCAGCCCGCTCAGTAGCTGTCGCGCGGCGGCGACGTCGGCATCCGGCATGTCCGTTTTGCTGATGACGGCGATGTGTCGTTTACTGGCACCAATATCCAATAACCCGGCGGGTAAGCGACTTTCGCGGTCATTTGCCGCATGTACATAAATCAGCGTATCCACATCCTGTAGCGTGGTAATTAAGGCGTGATACCAGCGAGGATGGCTAAAATATTCTCCCGGCGTATCGATATCGCCGTTGTCATTAAATTCCACGGCTTGTGTTTTTCGGGCGAGGGAATAATTTCCCTGCAAGGCGTTAAAAAGCGTTGTTTTCCCCGCGCCAACGGTGCCGACAAACGCAATACGTTTCATTGCCGCCCCCCAATTAACTTTTTGTTAATTCGCACAACGTGAAATTTAATAAGCGTCCCAGCCCGCTGACCGTTTGCAATAAGGCTTCCTCGACGGCGCCAACGGAGCCATAAATCACCAGCGCGCCGCTGAATCTATCGAGAAAACCGATATGAACATCGGCGGCTTTCATGGCTAAATCACCCGCGATCATCGCCGTTTCCCCTGGCGTTAGCGTCATGATGCCGATGGCGCCCGCTTCGGGAACGCCGATCTTTTTCGCCAGTTCTTCACCCGGGTGGGCAATCAGATGCGCCAGCGTGACCTGTTTCCCCGGCACAAATTCCTGAATAATGCGTTCTTTATCCATTGCTCACCGCCTCCGCTGAAACTGACCTCATCGTGGCAATTTTTTGTCAGAGTAAATAACAAAATTCGGCAAGCTGATTTAAAAGGTGAAGTAGATCACTAAGAAAGGAGGAAATAAAAAAGCGCGGGGAACCCCGCGCCGAAATGAATTAAAGTGAAATTACAGTGGCTGCGTTTGCGCTTCGACCACCGCCAGCGCCACCATATTAACGATACGGCGAACAGAAGCGATCGGCGTTAATACATGCACCGGTTTGGCAACGCCCATCAATACCGGCCCTACCGTCACGCCTTCCGAGCTGGAGACACGCAGTAAGTTGTAACTAATACGCGCGGCCTCCACGTTAGGCATAATTAAAATATTCGCCGCCCCTTTCAGCGGGCTGTCCGGCATCCTGTCGTTGCGAATACTTTCAACCAGCGCGGCATCACCGTGCATTTCGCCGTCGATCATCAGCTCAGGCGCGCGCTCGCGTACTAACTCCAGCGTCTGACGCATTTTGCAAGCAGCGACAGACTTAGACGAACCAAAGTTGGAATGCGACAACAGCGCCACCTTCGGCTCAATACCAAAGCGGCGCACCGTTTCCGCAGCCATTAACGTAATTTCCGCCAGTTGCTCCGGCGTCGGATCGTCATTGACATAGGTGTCGGCGATAAAGGTGTTGCCGCTCGGCAACAGCAAGGCGTTCATCGCCCCCGCCGCGTGGACGCCCTCACGGTAGCCAAACAGTTCCTGCACCACGCTGAAGTGTTCGTGGTATTCGCCGATGGTGCCGCAGATCATCGCATCCGCTTCACCGCGCAGAACCATGATCGCGCCAATCACCGTGGTATTGCTGATCACCGCCCGCTGCGCCTGTTCCTGCGTCACGCCACGGCGTTTCATGATCTTATAGTATTCACCCCAGTACTCTTTGAAGCGCGGATCGGATTCATTGTTAACGATCTCGAAATCCACACCCGATTTGATCTGTAGCCCCAGCTTCTGAATGCGCATTTCGATCACGCTCGGACGACCAATCAGGATCGGTTTCGCCAGACCTAACGTAATCAGCTCCTGCGTCGCATGCAGGACACGCGCCTCTTCCCCTTCCGCCAGCACCACGCGCTTCGGCGCTTTACGGGCCAGAGAGAAGATTGGCTTCATGAACAGGTTGGTTTTGTAGACAAATTCGGTCAGCTTATCGATGTAGGCATCGAAATCAGCGATCGGCCGCGTCGCCACGCCGGAGTCCATCGCCGCTTTCGCCACGGCAGGCGCAATCTTCACAATCAGGCGCGGGTCGAACGGTTTTGGAATGATGTATTCCGGGCCGAAGCTCAAATCCTGATCGCCATAGGCGGAAGCGACCACTTCACTTTGTTCGGCGTGCGCCAGTTCAGCAATGGCGTGTACCGCCGCCAGTTTCATCTCTTCGTTGATCGCGGTTGCGCCGACATCCAGCGCGCCACGGAAGATGAACGGGAAGCAGAGCACATTGTTGACCTGGTTCGGATAGTCGGAACGTCCGGTACAGATGATGGCGTCTGAACGCACCTCTTTCGCCAGCGGCGGCAGAATTTCCGGCTCCGGGTTCGCCAGCGCCAGGATCATCGGCGCACGCGCCATTTTTTTCACCATCTCCTGGGTCAGCACTTTCGGGCCGGAGCAGCCCAGGAAAATGTCCGCCCCGTCGATCACATCATCCAGCGTGCGTTTGCCGTCATCCACCACCGCATAGGCCGCTTTGGTCTCCACCATGTTGGGTTCGCGATCTTTATAGATAACGCCTTTCGAGTCACAGACCACGATATTGTGTTTCTGCATCCCCAACGCCACCAGCAGGTTCATACAGGCGATTGCCGCCGCCCCTGCCCCGGAAACCACCATCCGCACGTCAGAGATATTTTTTTCCACCACGCGCAGGCCGTTAAGAATCGCGGCGGTGCTGATAATCGCCGTTCCGTGCTGGTCATCATGGAATACCGGAATATTCATGCGCTCACGCAGTTTCTGCTCGATATAGAAACATTCAGGCGCTTTAATATCTTCGAGGTTAATCCCGCCGAACGTCGGCTCCAGCGCGGCAACGACATCAATGAATTTATCCGGGTTATGTTCATCGACTTCAATATCAAACACGTCGATGCCCGCGAATTTCTTAAACAGAACGCCCTTACCTTCCATTACTGGTTTACCGGCCAGCGCGCCGATGTTGCCCAGGCCGAGCACCGCCGTTCCGTTAGAGACCACCGCGACCAGATTGCCGCGAGCGGTGTATTTGTAAGCCGCCAGCGGGTCTTTTTCAATTTCAAGACACGGCGCCGCTACGCCAGGCGAATAGGCCAGCGCCAGATCGCGCTGTGTGGCAAGGGGCTTGGTCGGGGAAACCTGGATTTTACCTGGAACGGGAAATTCGTGGAAATCGAGGGCGCTTTGTTTTAATTGGTCATCCATCTTGTTGTTCCTTTCACGTATCGATCAAAAAAGTGGCGCGGGTAACCTCTGGTGCGCCGCACATTATCACCTCCCTGCGCGGCATAAACTTTGAAGGTAGCCATACTCTCACTACTCAAAGAAAGAATTTGTTATCAATTTATAGCATCCATGTTACCCGCTTAAACCCGCATTACCATGCCTGTCTGCTATGCTTTTTTGTTGTGTACTGCATGAATTTCTCAGAAGTGTGAATCAACGCACTCACCTAACGCTTTACTTTTCAAGGAGTATTTCCTATGAACCAGTTAGACGGCATCAAACAATTCACCACTGTCGTGGCAGACAGCGGCGATATCGAATCCATTCGCCATTATCAGCCTCAGGACGCCACCACCAATCCCTCGCTGCTGCTAAAAGCGGCTGGCCTTGCGCAATACAGCCATTTGATTGATGACGCGATCGCCTGGGGCAAGAAACGCGGTAAAACCCAGGAGCAGCAGGTCGCCGAGGCCAGCGATAAACTGGCCGTCAATTTCGGTGCGGAAATTCTGAAAATCGTCCCCGGACGGGTCTCTACGGAAGTGGACGCGCGCTTATCCTTCGATAAAGAAAAAAGTATGCAGAAGGCCCGCCACCTGGTTGATCTCTACCAGCAGCAGGGCGTGGAAAAATCGCGCATTTTAATTAAGCTCGCGTCAACCTGGGAAGGGATACGGGCGGCGGAAGAGCTGGAGAAAGAAGGCATCAACTGTAACCTGACGCTGCTGTTCTCTTTTGCACAGGCGCGCGCCTGCGCGGAAGCGGGCGTTTTTCTGGTTTCGCCGTTTGTCGGGCGTATCTATGACTGGTATCAGGCGCACAGCCCGATGGACCCCTACGTCGTGGAAGAAGATCCGGGGGTGAAATCGGTACGTAATATCTATGACTACTTCAAACGTCACCGCTACGAAACCATCGTCATGGGGGCCAGTTTCCGTCGCACCGAGCAAATCCTGGCGCTGACAGGCTGCGACCGCCTGACCATTTCTCCCAACCTACTGAAAGCGCTACAAGAAAAAGAAGAGCTGGTGATCCGCAAACTGGTGCCGTCATCGCAGACGTTCCATCGCCCGACCCCGATGACCGAAGCGGAATTCCGCTGGGAACATAATCAGGACGCGATGGCCGTTGAGAAACTGTCGGAAGGTATCCGCCTGTTCGCCGTTGACCAACGCAAACTGGAAGACCTGCTCGCCGCCAAACTGTAAACCTTGCCACGGAGTGATTTATGTCCCGAAAAGACCTTGCCAATGCCATTCGTGCGCTCAGTATGGATGCCGTACAAAAAGCCAATTCCGGTCATCCCGGCGCGCCAATGGGCATGGCGGATATTGCTGAAGTGTTGTGGAATGATTTTCTCCGCCACAACCCGACCGACCCCACCTGGTATGACCGCGATCGCTTTATTCTTTCCAACGGCCACGCGTCAATGCTGCTCTACAGCCTGCTGCACCTGACCGGCTACGATCTGCCAATCGAGGAGCTGAAAAACTTCCGTCAGCTCCATTCAAAAACGCCGGGACACCCGGAAATCGGCTATACGCCAGGCGTTGAAACCACCACCGGGCCATTGGGTCAGGGACTGGCGAACGCCGTCGGCCTGGCGATTGCCGAACGCACGCTGGCCGCGCAGTTTAATCAGCCCGATCATGACATCGTCGATCACTACACGTATGTCTTTATGGGCGATGGCTGCCTGATGGAGGGGATTTCGCACGAAGTCTGCTCGCTGGCGGGTACGCTGGGGCTGGGCAAGCTAATCGGCTTCTACGATCACAACGGCATCTCAATTGATGGCGAAACCGAAGGCTGGTTTACCGACGATACCGCCAAACGGTTCGAAGCGTATCACTGGCATGTAGTGCATGAAATCGACGGACACGATCCCGAAGCCGTGAAGAAAGCGATTCTTGAAGCGCAGAGTGTAAAAGACAAACCGTCGTTGATTATTTGCCGGACGGTAATCGGCTTCGGCTCACCGAATAAAGCTGGGAAAGAGGAGTCTCACGGCGCAGCGCTGGGAGAAGAAGAGGTGGCGCTGACCCGCCAGAAACTGGGCTGGCATCACCCTGCTTTTGAGATCCCGAAAGAGATTTACCGAGCCTGGGATGCGCGTGAAAAAGGTGAAAAAGCGCAGCAGGCATGGCAGGAGAAGTTCGCAGCGTATCAGAAAGCATATCCCGATCTGGCAAGAACGTTTACCCGACGAATGCGCGGCGAGTTGCCAGAGTCCTGGGAAACCACGACGCGAAAATACATTGCTGAATTGCAGGCCAACCCGGCCAAAATCGCCACCCGCAAGGCATCGCAAAATACGCTGAACGCCTACGGCCCAATACTGCCGGAACTGCTCGGCGGCTCGGCGGATCTCGCGCCCAGTAACCTGACTATCTGGAAAGGTTCGACGTCGCTGAAAGAAGATCCGGCCGGGAATTACATTCACTACGGCGTGCGCGAATTTGGTATGACGGCCATTGCCAACGGCATTGCCCACCACGGCGGATTTGTGCCTTACACCGCGACCTTCCTGATGTTTGTGGAATACGCCCGTAACGCGGCGCGAATGGCGGCGTTGATGAAAGCCCGGCAGATCATGGTTTATACCCACGACTCCATCGGGCTGGGTGAAGATGGGCCGACGCACCAGGCCGTGGAGCAGCTGGCCAGCCTGCGTCTGACGCCAAATTTCAGCACCTGGCGTCCGTGCGATCAGGTTGAGGCGGCAGTCGGCTGGAAGCTGGCGGTTGAGCGCCATACCGGCCCGACGGCGCTGATTCTCTCAAGGCAGAATCTGGCGCAGGTGGAGCGTACCCCGGAGCAGGTGAAGGAGATCGCCCGTGGTGGTTATGTGCTGAAAGACAGCGGCGGTAAGCCGGATGTGATCCTGATTGCCACCGGGTCTGAAATGGAAATCACCCTGCTGGCGGCGGAAAAGCTGACCGGAGAAGGCCATAACGTCCGGGTGGTGTCCCTGCCTTCGACGGATATTTTTGATGCTCAGGATGAGGCGTATCGCGAATCCGTGCTGCCGTCGAACGTTGCCGCTCGCGTGGCGATTGAGGCGGGCATTGCCGACTACTGGTACAAATATGTCGGGCTGAAAGGCGCGATTGTCGGGATGACGGGATATGGCGAATCGGCCCCGGCCGAAAAACTGTTCCCTTATTTCGGCTTTACGGTCGAGAATATCGTCGAAAAAGCGCATAAGGTGCTTAAAGCGTAAAAATGGATGAGTGGGTCGGAAGCCGGATGGCGACGCGATGCGTCTTATCCGGCCTACAAAACAGTCCGTAGGCCCGGTAAGCGTTAGCGCCACCGGGCGCCCCTAACGTGTGATCCACAACGTGGGCCAGGCATCTGGCCCATGCCAGTTATCGCAGCTTGGCTCTTCGGCATAACGCACCAAACGAAAACGCTGGCCGTCAAAACGCCAGCGCGTCTGGATACCGCAATCGGCCAACCCACGCCCTTTTGCCAGCGTGATTAATTCCCGGGATTTCTCGTCAAAAACCGCGTTCATCAGCTCCATATCATTGCTTTCAGCCCCGGAGTTAAAGGGTAAACGCAACCGTACGGCGCGGGAGGCGAATGGTTTTTTGCGTGAGACAATCCACGCGAGATCGACCGTATTATAGGCTCCGGCTTCGCAACCGGTCATCAGCAGGGCTTTGTCATCGGTCAGGGCCGCGACGCGCACTTCCCGGCGCATCGGGTCAAGCGAGCAGTGAATACTGTTCATCCGCCAGTTACCGTAATCCAGCAGATCGTTGCGTTCATCATAAGAGAGCGGCGTCGGCGTTGGGTTGACGATAGCCACGCCTTTCAGCGCTGGCGCGGGCGGCACGCTGAGCGGTGGATCATTCCCTTTATCAATCCACGCCGTTTCGCTGCCAACGCGTTTTTGCTGTGCGTCGATAAACAACAGCGCAGCTTTAAGCCCCACCAGAGAAATCGTCTGTTTTCCCTTTTTCAGAGTAATCGCCTGGGCTTCCTGAATGGTCTGTAAAAACGCGGCAATGGTGGCGGTGTCGTCCGTCATCAGATGCCAGGGCGTGATACGCCATTGCCCGGCATTTAGCGGCAGCGGTTTTTCATCCAGCAGCAGACGCGGCGCAATCTCCGCCTCTTTCGCACCGGGCGAGGTCAGCCCCCCCAAATCAATGCGAAGTACCGCATCGGTATGCGCCCCGGCGCTGCGGCTTAAGGTCATCACCAGCCCGCGATGTTCGCCGGTATTACGCGCCACGCAAAAATTCTGATTGTTACAGGTGACCTGCCAGTCAGAAAAAGTCTGCTGCGCTGGCGCCGCCCACGTCAGCGACGTCGGCAGCAGGCCGAGCAGGAAAACGAAAATAACGCGATTGCGCATGGACGGTACAACCCCAGAAGAAAAACGAAACGGCTTTAGGCGGTATCTTCCTTGCGCGACTCCTGTGGCTCAATCAGATTTGTCGGATAGCGGCATCATTATGTAAAGAAATATAAACCTTATTTATCAATCCATTAGCGAGGAAGAATGCAAATAATTGAGCAATAACACGGTCTTACCGTCTCGTATCTCACCGGTTTTGATCATCGCCAGCGCCTGTGTTAATGGCAGTTCCAGTACCTCAATATCTTCATCTTCCACACCGCCGCCTGCGTTTGCCCGCTGACTGTCGCTGTATTCTGCAATGAAGAAGTGAATCAGTTCCGTCACGCCGCCAGGCGACATGTATAACTCAAACAGTTTACGCACCTCACCCACTTCATAGCCGGTCTCTTCAATCGCTTCTTTGCGAATGCACGCTTCCGGCTCGTCGTTATCCAGCAGCCCGGCGCAGGTTTCTATCAACTGGCCGCTTTCATTGCCGTTCACCCAGGTGGCAACGCGAAACTGGCGGATGAGCACCACGGTTTGTTTTTCGCGGTTATACAGCAGGATCGTTGCGCCATTGCCGCGATCGTAAACCTCGCGCTTATGGCGAATCACATCGCCATTTTTACGGGTCAGATCGTAGGTAATATTGCGCAGGATAAAGTAGTTATCAGAGAGAACTTTGTCTTTGATGAGAGTAATTTTTTGCGACATACCGGCTCCACAGCGTAAGAAGACAGGTAATCTTACGCCGCAAGGCCGGTTTTGTCTGCGCGCTATCATGCTGCTCGCGCCGAATGGAGACTTATCCGGTTTGCATGATCCCCAGCCACTGAATAATCCCCTGCGCGGCGTGACGCCCTTCCGCCATCGCCGTCACCACCAGATCGGCGCCGCGCACGGCGTCACCGCCCGCGAAGATTTTAGGATTACTGGTCTGGTAACGGAACGCGCTTTCGACATTTGCCGCAATGCGCCCCCAGTCGTCCACTTTCACACCGTGCGCTTCCAGCCACGGCATACCATGCGGATGAAAACCAAACGCCATAATTACCGCATCAGCGGGCATGACAAACTCGCTGCCCGCGATGGGCATCGGGCGGCGACGCCCCTGCGCATCGGGTTCGCCAAGCTGAGTACGTAAAAAACGCACGCCGCTGACGCAACCGTCGGCATTCAGCACCAGTTCAACCGGCTGTACGTTAAATTCAAAGTGCGCCCCCTCTTCCCGTGCGTTTTTTACCTCTTTTTTCGACCCCGGCATATTCGCCTCGTCGCGACGATATGCGCAGGTCACCTGGCTTGCGCCATGACGCAGCGCGGTACGCACGCAGTCCATCGCGGTATCGCCGCCGCCCAGCACCACAACATTAAGCCCGGCGGTGTCGATAAAAGGTTCGTCAGGCAATTCATCCAGCCCCATAACCTGTTTCGTGTTGGCAATCAGGAACGGCAGCGCATCATATACGCCCGGCGCATCTTCATTTGGCAGGTCGGCCTTCATGGAACGGTATGTGCCGACGCCGACAAAAACCGCATCGTACTCATCCAGCAGCGACGCCAGTCTGACGTCTTTGCCGACTTCGCAGTTCAGTTCAAAATGAATTCCCATCGCGCTGAAGATTTCGCGACGGCGCGCCAGCAGTGATTTATCCAGCTTAAAAGAGGGAATGCCAAAGGTCAGCAGGCCGCCAATTTCAGGGTGGCGATCGAACACGGTCGTGCTCACGCCATGACGCGCCAGCACATCTGCGCAGGCCAGCCCGGCCGGGCCCGCGCCAATAATCGCCACACGTTTATCCTGCTGCTGAACGCCGCTCAGGTCTGGCCGCCAGCCTTTGTCCAGCGCCCGGTCGGAAATGTAGCGTTCAATATTGCCGATCGTCACCGCGCCATACTCATCGCGCACCGTACAGGCGCCTTCGCACAGCCTGTCCTGCGGGCATACGCGCCCGGTAATTTCCGGCAGGCAGTTAGTCTGGTGCGACAGCGCCACCGCATCGTCAATGTTTCCCGCTTTTACCAGCTCAATCCACTGCGGAATATGGTTGTGCAGCGGACACGTCCACTCGCAGATACTGTGTTCACCGCACTTCAGGCAACGGGCCGCTTCGCGTTCAGCCTGCGCGGTACGAAACGGCAGGTAGATTTCATCAAAGCTGGTTTTTCGCGCGTCAATCGCCAGCTTATCCGGCTCGCCGCGTGGGGGCGTCGCCCGCATCTGTTCAACTTTATTGAGCGCATAAGGAGTGACTCCCGTCGCACAGGCATGCCAGGGCTGATTTTCCTGACGCGCGGTGCGCAGACGCCGCGCTTTCGACAGCCGGGTCAGCGACGCCTCCGTTACCAGCTGCAACGCATCTGCCGGGCAGTTTTCAACACAGGCCGGGCCGTCTTCGCGATCCAGACACAAATCGCATTTGTGCGCTGTGGCTTTGACCTGATCCTGACCTGTTGGTGTAAGGATTATCTGCATTGTGCCGAAGGGACAGGCAACCACGCAGGATTTACAGCCGATACATTTTTGCTGGTTGACCTGAACGCTGTCTTTGACATGACGGATTGCGCCATTTGGGCAACTCCGGGCGCAAGGCGCATCCTCGCAGTGGTGGCAGGTTACCGCGCTGCGCTGATGCTGATGTTTGATCACCGTAATTCGGGGCTGAAAATGCCGCTGGTGCAGTACGTGTTGCTCATCATTGTGGGCCATTACGCAAGCGACCTCACAGGCATGGCATCCCAGGCACTGTTGGCTATTGGCCATAATAAAACGATTCATGGCGTCCTTCTGTTTTGGTGGCAAAAACCTTATTCTTTATATGAATGTTATTAACCGACGCCGAAGGGGTCGGCAATGTTCATTTGCCCAGGACGCACAACTATTTATCCAGAACCTGTGGCAGATCAATTTATTTCATCGCTGGTGAAATTGCGTTTCAGTTACACTTGCCAATGCCAATATTTATCCGTTCACTGTGAGCATATTTTTCGGGGATTACGCGCGTGGTCGTCAAACGCCCTGTCTCGGCCAGCCTGGCCCGGGCCTTTTTTTACATTGTGCTGCTGTCGATTCTCTCAACCGGTATCGCCCTGCTGACGCTGGCGAGCAGTTTGCGGGATGCCGAGGCCATTAACGTGGCCGGTTCACTGCGTATGCAGAGCTACCGACTGGGTTACGATCTGCAAAGCGGCAGTCCGCAATTGAACGCGCACCGTCAGCTTTTTCAGCAAGCGCTCAACTCTCCCGCGTTAAGTAACCTGAACGCCTGGTACGTCCCACAGACGGTTAAAAGCCGTTACGGGCAACTGCATGCGAACTGGCTGGAGATGAACACGAGGCTGGTAGATGCGGATATAAAATGGTATCGCGCCAATATCAATAACTATGTCGATCAGATCGATCTCTTCGTTCTGGCGCTGCAACACTATGCCGAGCGCAAGGTGATGCTGGTGGTCGGCATATCGCTGGCGGGCGGCATCGGGATCTTCACGCTGGTCTTTTTCACCCTGCGGCGTATTCGCCAGCAGGTAGTCCAGCCGCTTAACCAACTGGTCGCCGCCAGCCAGCACATTGAACATGGTCAGTTCGACATCCCGCCGCTGAATACCCACTTGCCGAATGAGCTGGGGCTGCTGGCCAAAACATTTAGCCAGATGTCGAGCGAGTTACATAAGCTGTACCGCTCTCTCGAAGCTTCGGTAGAAGAAAAAACCCACGATCTGCACGAAGCCAACCGCCGTCTGGAAGTGCTGTACCAGTGCTCACAGGCGCTCAATACCAGCCAAATCGACGTTCACTGTTTCCGCCATATTCTACAGATCGTCCGCGAACATGACGCCGCTTACTATCTGGAATTAACCGTGGGCGATAACTGGCGGATCAGCGAAGGAACGGAAAGCGCTGATTTGCCCATGCAGATTCTACCGGTCACGATGCAGGAAACGGTCTACGGCGAACTGCACTGGCAAAGCCCCAACGTCAGCGCCTCCACCCCGCTGCTGCACAGCGTATCGACCATGCTGGGGCGCGGTTTGTACTTTAATCAGGCGCAAAAACATTTCCAGCAACTGCTGCTGATGGAAGAGCGCGCGACTATCGCCCGCGAGCTGCATGACTCACTGGCGCAGGTGCTCTCCTATTTGCGCATTCAGTTGACGCTGCTGAAGCGCTCAATTCCAGAAGATAATCTCCCCGCACAAAGCATCATGGCGGATTTCTCCCGGGCGCTGAACGACGCTTATCGTCAGTTGCGCGAGCTGCTGACCACCTTCCGCCTGACGTTACAGCAGGCCGACTTACCTTCTGCGCTGCATGAAATGCTGGATACCCTGCAAAGCCAGACCTCCGCGAAACTGACGCTGGATTGCCGTTTACCGACGCTGGCGCTGGATGCGCAAATGCAGGTGCACCTGTTACAAATCGTTCGCGAGGCGGTGCTGAATGCGATTAAACACGCCAGCGCCACGGAGATCGCCGTTAGCTGCGTCACCGCCCCCGATGGCAACCATACGGTCTATATTCGGGATAACGGCGTCGGTATTGGCGAACCGAACGAACCAACGGGGCACTACGGTCTGAACATTATGCGCGAGCGTGCGGAAAGACTTAGCGGCACGCTGAATTTCTCGCAACCGTCAGGGGGCGGGACGCTGGTCAGCATCAGTTTTCGCTCATCGGAAGATGAAGAGGGTCAATTAGCGTAAAGAACGGCAAAGCACCGCACGGCGGGAATACAGACAGGGCGGCACTGGCACAAAATGTATGCTGTAAACGTGCATGATAATTTACATTATCTTCTTTTTTTCTCCACGTTTGACACGTACCTTGCCGCTACAGTGAAGCAGGTCATACCCAATAATTATACGCAGAAACACGAGGTCCTCCTTTAATGGCGAATTTCTTTATCGATCGCCCCATTTTTGCCTGGGTGCTGGCAATCCTGTTGTGTCTGACGGGCACCCTGGCCATTCTCTCTTTGCCCGTAGAGCAATATCCCGACCTGGCGCCGCCAAACGTCCGCATTACCGCGAATTATCCGGGGGCATCCGCGCAGACGCTGGAAAATACCGTCACTCAGGTTATCGAACAGAATATGACCGGCCTCGATAATCTGATGTATATGTCGTCGCAAAGCAGCGGGACGGGCCAGGCAACGGTGACGCTCAGTTTTGTGGCCGGAACCGACCCCGATGAAGCCGTCCAGCAGGTACAAAACCAGCTGCAATCGGCAATGCGTAAATTGCCGCAGGCGGTACAGAACCAGGGCGTCACGGTCCGTAAAACCGGGGACACCAACATCCTGACCATTGCGTTTGTCTCCACCGACGGCTCAATGGATAAACAGGACATCGCCGACTATGTCGCCAGTAATATCCAGGACCCGCTCAGCCGCGTAAACGGCGTAGGGGATATCGACGCCTACGGTTCGCAATATTCGATGCGTATCTGGCTGGACCCGGCCAAACTCAACAGCTACCAGATGACCGCGAAAGATGTCACGGATGCCATCGAATCACAGAACGCGCAAATTGCCGTCGGGCAGCTTGGCGGCACGCCTTCGGTCGACAGGCAGGCGCTCAATGCGACAATCAACGCCCAGTCGCTGCTGCAAACGCCCGAGCAGTTCCGTGATATCACGCTGCGCGTCAACCAGGACGGTTCAGAGGTCAAGCTGGGCGATGTGGCGACCGTCGAAATGGGCGCTGAAAAATATGATTATCTCAGCCGCTTCAACGGTAATCCGGCCTCCGGTCTGGGGGTAAAACTGGCCTCTGGCGCCAACGAAATGGAAACCGCCAAACTGGTGCTTAACCGCCTGGACGAGCTGGCCGAATACTTCCCGCACGGTCTGGAGTATAAGGTGGCGTATGAAACCACTTCCTTCGTCAAAGCCTCGATTATCGATGTGGTGAAAACCCTGCTGGAAGCCATCGCGCTGGTGTTCCTGGTGATGTACCTGTTCCTGCAAAACTTCCGCGCCACGCTGATCCCCACTATCGCCGTACCGGTGGTATTGATGGGGACGTTCTCCGTCCTGTATGCCTTCGACTACAGCATTAACACGCTGACGATGTTCGCGATGGTGCTGGCGATCGGCCTGCTGGTCGATGATGCCATCGTGGTGGTGGAAAACGTCGAGCGCATCATGAGCGAGGAAGGTCTCTCGCCGCGCGAAGCCACCAGAAAATCGATGGGGCAGATACAAGGCGCGCTGGTCGGTATCGCGATGGTGCTGTCAGCCGTATTTGTGCCGATGGCTTTCTTTGGCGGTACGACCGGGGCTATCTATCGCCAGTTCTCCATCACGATTGTCGCCGCGATGGTGCTCTCCGTGCTGGTGGCGATGATCCTGACGCCCGCCCTGTGCGCCACGCTGCTAAAACCCCTGCACAAAGGCGAGCATCACGGACAGAAAGGCTTCTTCGGCTGGTTTAACCGGACGTTCAACCGCAACGCTGAACGCTACGAGAAAGGCGTTGCGAAGATCCTGCATCGCAGCCTGCGCTGGATACTGATCTACGTTCTGTTGCTCGGCGCGATGGTGGTGCTGTTCCTGCGTCTGCCGACCTCCTTCTTGCCGCAGGAAGATCGCGGGATGTTTATTACCTCGGTACAGTTGCCAAGCGGCTCCACGCAGCAGCAGACCTTAAAAGTGGTGCAGGAAGTTGAAAAATATTACTTCACCCAGGAGAAAGACAACGTCATGTCCGTCTTCTCGACGGTGGGATCGGGGCCTGGCGGGAACGGTCAAAACGTGGCGCGCATGTTTGTCCGCTTAAAAGACTGGGACGAACGCAACGCCACAACCGGCACCTCGTTTGCCATTATTGAACGCGCCACGAAAGCCTTTAACAAGATTAAAGAAGCGCGCGTTTACGCCAGCAGTCCACCGGCAATCAGCGGTCTGGGCAGTTCCGCAGGGTTTGATATGGAACTTCAGGACCATGCGGGCGCCGGTCACGATGCCTTAATGGCCGCGCGCGATCGGTTGATTGAGCTGGCGGCGCAGGACAGTTCGCTGACCCGCGTGCGTCACAATGGTCTGGACGACAGTCCACAGTTGCAAATTGATATCGATCAGCGCAAAGCCCAGGCGTTGGGCGTCTCTATCGACGACATCAATGACACGCTGCAAACCGCATGGGGCTCCAGTTACGTCAATGACTTTATGGACCGGGGTCGCGTGAAGAAGGTCTATGTACAGGCGGCGGCGAAATACCGCATGCTGCCGGACGATATCAATCTCTGGTATGTGCGTAATAAAGACGGCGGCATGGTGCCTTTCTCCGCCTTTGCGACGTCACGCTGGGAAACGGGCTCTCCGCGTCTGGAGCGCTATAACGGCTACTCGGCGGTCGAGATTGTCGGCGAAGCGGCGCCTGGCGTCAGTACCGGTACGGCAATGGATGTAATGGAGTCGCTGGTTCGCCAGTTGCCAACGGGGTTTGGGCTTGAATGGACGGCGATGTCTTATCAGGAACGCCTCTCTGGCGCGCAGGCGCCTGCGCTGTACGCCATTTCGCTGCTGGTCGTTTTCCTGTGTCTGGCCGCGCTGTATGAAAGCTGGTCGGTGCCGTTCTCGGTCATGCTGGTGGTGCCGCTGGGCGTCATTGGCGCGCTGCTCGCCACCTGGATGCGCGGACTGGAAAATGACGTTTACTTCCAGGTCGGATTGCTAACGGTGATCGGTCTTTCCGCGAAAAACGCGATCCTGATTGTCGAATTCGCCAATGAGATGAACGAGAAAGGCCACGATCTGCTGGATGCCACGCTGCATGCCTGCCGCCAGCGTTTACGCCCAATTCTGATGACCTCTCTGGCCTTTATTTTCGGGGTGCTGCCGATGGCGATTAGCAACGGGGCGGGTTCCGGGAGCCAGCATGCCGTCGGGACAGGCGTCATGGGCGGGATGATCTCCGCCACCATCCTGGCGATTTACTTCGTACCGCTGTTCTTTGTGCTGGTGCGTCGCCGCTTCCCGCTGAAACCGAAGCCGGAATAAGACACAAAAAAGGCGACTTACTTTGAGTCGCCTTTTTCTTATCCTTTTCAGGATCAGGATATCTTCCAGAAATTTATTTGCGAAGCATAACTTCGATAAAATCTTTCCAGTTCCCCAGTTCACGTTCAATCATAACAACCTCTCTTATTATTATGGCTATTCTACGAAAAGATTATCCTCAGGAGAAGATAATTTAACCGATTGCAGTGATTACATCCTCCGGTGAATGGGGTTCATGGCATTACTATGACCCTGTAACCATAAATTTTATGTGACTTACTGCAATATTTTGAAACATTAATCCACTTCTGAAAACCGCGCTCATTTCAGTTAAGAAACAGCCTATTGCAGTTCGCTGGATTTATACTTCCCGATGAGATGCTTATTAAGCAACATTTCAGAATTATTATTCACAAGAGTTCAACAATGTTATATTTACCGTTTATTATGTCATGATAAATAACCGGTATATGGCAGTTCCGCACTGACGGATACCACGATAATATTGCTTAATTATTCGTAATTCGCGTAAAAGGATTCAACATGATCACCGTCTACGGCATCAAAAATTGTGACACGATTAAAAAGGCGCGACGCTGGCTGGAGGCTCACGGTATTGACTACCGCTTTCACGATTACCGCGCAGACGGAATCGATGCCGCGTTATTGAATACGTTTATTGCGGAGTCAGGCTGGCAGCCCTTGCTGAATACGCGCGGAACGACATGGCGTAAACTTGATGAAGCCACGCGTAACAGCATCACGGATGCGGCGTCCGCCGCAGCATTAATGACTGAAATGCCAGCAATTATCAAACGCCCATTGCTCTGCGCGACCGGGAAGCCTATGCTGCTGGGTTTTAGCGAATCCAGTTATCAGCAGTTTTTTGATGAGGTGTAGTCTATGTCGTGCCCGGTTATTGAGCTGACACAGCAGCTTATTCGCCGCCCTTCCCTGAGTCCAGATGACGCAGGATGCCAGGCGTTAATGATTGAACGCCTGCGTGCAATCGGTTTTACCGTTGAGCATATGGATTTTGGCGATACACAGAATTTTTGGGCATGGCGCGGACAAGGCGAAACGCTGGCCTTTGCCGGGCATACCGATGTCGTACCAGCGGGTGATGTCGATCGCTGGATCAACCCGCCTTTTGAACCGACAATCCGCGACGGAATGCTGTTTGGCCGTGGTGCGGCGGACATGAAAGGCTCTCTGGCGGCGATGGTCGTTGCGGCTGAACGTTTCGTCGCCCAGCATCCAGATCATCAGGGGCGTCTGGCGTTCCTTATCACCTCGGATGAAGAAGCCAGCGCGAAAAACGGCACCGTGAAGGTGGTCGAAACGCTGATGGCGCGTAACGAACGTCTGGATTATTGCCTGGTCGGCGAACCGTCCAGCACTGAAATCGTCGGTGATGTGGTCAAGAATGGCCGTCGCGGGTCGCTGACCTGTAACCTGACGATCCACGGTGTGCAGGGGCACGTCGCTTATCCCCATCTGGCGGATAACCCGGTGCATCGCGCAGCGCCGATGTTGAATGAACTGGTGGCGATCGAGTGGGATCAGGGAAATGAATTTTTCCCGGCGACCAGTATGCAGATTGCCAACATTCAGGCCGGCACCGGCAGCAATAACGTCATTCCGGGCGAGCTGTTTATTCAGTTCAATTTCCGCTTCAGCACCGAGCTGACCGATGAGACTCTCAAAGAGCGCGTTCACGCGCTGCTGGATAAACATCAATTACGCTACACGGTGGACTGGTGGCTTTCCGGCCAGCCGTTCCTGACGGCGCGCGGCAAGCTGGTGGATGCGGTGGTGAACGCCATTGAGCACTATAATGAGATAAAACCGCAGTTACTCACTACGGGTGGAACGTCCGACGGGCGCTTTATTGCGCGTATGGGGGCGCAGGTAGTCGAACTCGGGCCGGTCAACGCCACCATTCATAAAATTAATGAATGTGTTAATGCAGCCGATCTGCAACTGCTTGCCCGCATGTATCAACGTATTATGGAACAACTCGTCGCCTGACGCGTGTTCCTGTAAGAGGAAATAAGCATGGACTGGCTGGCAAAATATTGGTGGATTCTGGTGCTGGTGTTTTTGGTGGGTGTACTGATCAATGTGATCAAAGACCTCAAGCGGGTCGATCACAAAAAATTCCTCGCCAATAAACCGGAGCTGCCCCCGCATCGTGATTTTAACGATAAGTGGGACGATGACGACGACTGGCCGAAGAAAGATCAGCCAAAGAAATAGTCAGATAAACCTGTAGGCCTGATAAGCGTGTCGCCATCAGGCAACATACCGTCTGAATGCCGGATGGCGGCTTCGCCCCTATCCGGCCTACGGTTCAGTTCCGGCTTATATCATTTCGATAATATCATCATCATTCGGCTTACCGCCGCTCAACGCTTCATCAAAGTAGTGTTTCGGCACGGTATAGCGCAAATGGTCGAGCGCAAACTGCATACTGCGATCGTCAATCGCATGGCCTAAATCCTCGACGATATCCAGCGTCACATCGCCTCCGGCACGGACTAACGCTTCCTGTGCGGCAACCGCATGAGATAACTCAATCACCCGGTCTTCACCGCCGTGAATCAAATGTACCGTTGTGGCGGTCGTGGCGGTTTCCGGCAATCTGGCGTAGCGTCCGTTGAAAGCAATCACGCGCGATGCCAGACCCGGCTCGGCTTTGATGCTTTCAAGAGACATAATCGCCCCCTGCGAAAACCCAATCAGCGCGGTAGCCTCCGGCCCAACGCCGCTCTGTTTCTGCCAGTAGTGAACCGTCTCGATAAATACCGGCATAATCGCATCAACCCGCGCCTGGCGGTTCTCTTCCGTCACATCCTGAACCGAAAACCACTGACGCCCAGGCGCCGGGCCACAAGGTTCCGCGCCGCCAATGCTGACCACCAGCGCCTCTGGAAATAACGGTGCGAACCAGGAGCCAATTTCTCCCATTGAGACCGGGTTATCGCCCACGCCATGAAACAGCAACAGCAGTTGTTTCGCGGGTTTATCGGGGCTTTGAACAACAAAATGGTCATGTTTCATGGCGATCTCCTTAACTGATAGAACAGATTCTACGCCGCTTAATCACAATGACCATGCCAGGAAATTGAAGGAGTTAGTGAAAAAATTGCCATTGCAAAACGCGTTCGCGTAACCGCTGCGCCCGTTCGTCATCCAGCGCGGTAAGCGCATGGGCGACTTCCCGGCGCTGGGCGACAAGCAGCGCTTTACGCCCAGGCAAACCCAGCCGGATACACAGATTCGCGTCGCTGCACTTCTCCTCCAGGCGTCCACGCAGCGCGGGGAGCGCCAGCTCGCAGCGCTCAAGCAGTCGACTCAGACAGCCTAACGACGTGAGCAACGGTCGATGGGCAAACGCAAAGCCCGCCAGTTCATCCCAGTCATCATCATTAAGCGTAGACGCTTTCAGCGGGATAACCGGGATCGCTTCGCCGTTCCAGCGAGCCAGTATCTCCGCATCCCGGCGCAGACGCTGGTGCTCGCGGTGCGCCAGCCGCGCGCCGGCCTCGCTGATGGGCAGCAAAGCCATCGCCGTATAACAGCCGCTGCTCGCCTCCTTGTGGTTCCCCATCCGCACCAGTACAAAACCGCAACGCTGCCAGAATCGCCAGAGTTCGGCGGTATAACCAAAACTGACGGAGAGATAGTCGCACTGGCTGGCGCCGCCGTATGCCTCAGCGATCAGCTGCTGCCCAATCCCTTCCCGCTGGCGGGCCGGGTGGACGGCAATACGGCTCACCCGACGCCCGGTCAGCGTCGCCGCCAGCGGATCGCCGCCATGAGCGGCCAACGACTGCGCGACAAGATTTCCGCGCGGGCGACGATAGCCCGCCCACACGGCCTGGCTCAGCGCAGCCGATAATCCGCCCTCTTCCACCAGCCAGACGGCCCCCGCTACCCGCTCAGCCGTAAAAGCGCCGAGAAAATGCTGCCCCGGCGCATCCATCATGCGACGCAGATCGAGCGGAGAGGTGCGGTAATGCGCGCCGGAAAGCAGCTGATACACCGCCAGCGGCTGCGTCGGCCCGGTATGCCAGAGCGCCTGCGTAAAAGCGGAGAACCGAATCGCCCCCTGCGGCGCATGGGCAAACGTCTCGTCGTCGAATATCAGCGCTTCGCCGACCCATTGTTCCAGCGGGCACCCCTGCGCCCAGCGAACAGGCTGTCGCAGTTCAAAACGCCGGAGATGAGGAAAACGGGCGCAGAACTTCAGCAAAAAACCGCGTCCCGTCCCTTCATAGCCCTGAACGGTGGTGGTCAACAATATGCGTGAAAAACGCGACGCCAGGCGATGTAGCTGCGGCGCGGGGATTGCCGCCGCTTCATCGACAATCAGCCAGTCGGCCGTCTCCGTGCCCGCCAACAGCGCATCAGGAGCGAGAAAGCAAAATTTCTCACCGGCAAACTGCGCCAGCACGTCCGTCGCCGCTTTCGACGGCGCAGTTACAATGGCCGTCCCGCTCATCCGCGAAATTAACTGCCCGGCCAGCGCCGATTTACCCCGACCTCGCGCTGCCGTAACGGCGGCCACGCCAGGCGGCATCCGCAGCAGATGCCGCAAAATCGCGGCCTGCTCAGGCTGTGGTTCACCCGTAGCGGGTCGCCAGTGGGGACGGGCAGGAAAGCGCGGCCATGAAAACGGTTGAGACTGCTGCCAGTGCAGCGCCTGCTCGTCACGGGACATCACGCGTTTGAGGTGCTGGATAAAATGTGGCGTTGCAACAGGCTGCGGGCAGTCGCTCCAGCGCAGCGAATCCGCATCGGGACGGGATTCCCATGCAGAATACGGCGGCGTCAGCAGCACCAGCCAGCTTCCGGCTCGCAGCGTGCCGCTCAGCGCCGCGAATGCCGAGGCATCAAACCCCAACTGCGCATCAAAAACCGCGTGGCGGAACTCGCGTCCCAGCAGCGTTTGTAACGCCTGCGGCGTACAGTGCGGCGCGGCGGGCGCATCGGTTGCCACCCACAGCCAGTCGCCAGCCAATGCTTCTCGCAGCGCCAGCGCCCGTTCACGACACCAGGACGCATCGCCGCTGAGCACCAGCAGCCGACGAATCCCTTCCTGCGCCATTTGTGCGGTTAGCGCCCGCAATGCGTCATTGTCAGACATCCCTGCCCCGGTATGTTAAAAACCTTTGCCGAAGGTATTACATTGCGCCGGATCGCCACTATCAAAACCGCGTTTAAACCAGGTATAGCGCTGCTCGGAAGTGCCGTGAGTGAAGCTGTCCGGCACCACGCGTCCCTGACTTTGTTGTTGCAGACGATCGTCGCCAATCGCCTGCGCCGCATTCAACGCTTCTTCCAGATCGCCGGATTCCAGCACGCCCTGTTGCTGCATGTTGTGCCCCCAGACGCCCGCGAAGCAATCCGCCTGTAGCTCCATACGTACGGAGAGTCGGTTCACTTCCGCTTGCGATGCGGTCTGTTGCAGCTGACGAACCTTCGGTTCGATGCCCAACAGTTTTTGCACATGGTGCCCCACTTCGTGGGCGATAACGTAACCCTGGGCAAAATCGCCATCCGCGCCCAGTTTGTTTTTCATGTCATCGTAGAAGGAAAGATCGATGTAGACCGTGCCATCCGCCGGGCAATAGAATGGCCCCATCACGGACTGACCCGCACCGCATCCTGTGCGCGTCGCGCCACGGTACATCACCAGCTTAGGCTGCTGATATGTGCGCCCCATTTTCTCAAACTGCTGACCCCAGGTATCTTCTGTGGTCGCCAGAATGACAGAGGTAAACTTCGCGGCCTCGTCGTCATTTGGACTGATCGAACGCGTCGTTTCCTGCTGAGAAATCGGCTGCCCGGTCATTAAACCGGTAAGATCCACCCCGTAATAGCCCGCCACCAGCACGACAATCAGCAGAATGATTCCGCCTTTGCCGCTGGGCAAACGAAAACCCGGCCCGCCCATTGACGGGCCGCCGGAGCTATTGCGTCTGTCTTCTACATTGTCACTTTCACGACGCCCTTGCCAGCGCATAATCACCTCAACATACTATTCATTATGATGATGATCGTAGGCGGTTCAGCGCAAGATTACCATTAGAATAATGGTGGTAGAGAAAAACCGGAGAGCGTTGACTCTCCGGTTGATGCTGATGGGGGAAGAATTAATCTAACTGCACGCCCAGGCGACGTGCGACGGTTTCATAGGCTTCGATCAGGCCGCCCAGACTCTGGCGGAAACGGTCTTTGTCCATTTTATCCAGCGTCTCTTTGTCCCACAGGCGGCTGCCGTCCGGGGAAAATTCATCGCCCAGCACTACTTCGCCTTTGTACAGACCAAACTCCAGTTTGAAATCGACCAGGATCAGACCGGCATCGTCAAACAGCTTTTTCAGCACGTCGTTGGCTTTGTAAGTCAGCTCTTTCATGCGCGCCAGATTCTCTTTGCTCACCCAGCCGAAGGTTTCGCAGTAAGAATCGTTGACCATCGGATCGTGCATCGCATCGTTTTTCAGGAACAGGTCGAACAGCGGCGGGTTCAGTTCGATGCCTTCTTCAATGCCCAGACGCTTGACCAGAGAACCAGCCGCACGGTTACGCACCACGCACTCGACCGGCACCATATCCAGCTTTTTCACCAGACACTCGGTATCGGACAGCAACTGCTCCATCTGGGTCGGGATGCCCGCTTCTGCCAGTTTGGTCATGATGAAATGGTTAAACTTGTTGTTCACCATCCCTTTGCGATCAAACTGTTCAATGCGCGCGCCATCCCCTGCTGACGTATCATTGCGGAATTCGAGCACCAACAGGTCCGGGTTTTCCGTGCTGTATACGGTCTTCGCTTTACCACGATACAACTCAGCTTGCTTTTGCATCTTTATTACTCCTGGTGTGAATTAACGATAAAAATTCATTTTCTGCCACACTTTGCCGGATGGCGGCGTTGCCTTATCCGACCTACAGCCTGGGGGCGAAATTACGGTAAAAATTGCGTTTTTCTGCTGACGCACACGTTTGCGTATCATATCAGAAAAAAGGGCTGGATTGCTCCAGCCCCTCAATTTTTACTTGCTGAACGCTGCCTGGAAGACGGCAACCAGCGCGTCGTTCTGGCTCTGCGTCAGGGTATGCCCCTTCGGATCGATAAACTGTAGGCTACTGCGGTTGTCTAAATCGCCCACCTGCAATTTATAGTCGCCGGACGACAGCCCCGGATCGGTTGCGCCCAGATCCTGCCAGCCGCTGTCAGACAGCGGTTTGTAGGTCACTGCCAGGCTGCCCTGAGAACGCGTGCTGTCGGTCACTTTCATGCCCACTTTTTCAAGCGCGGCTGGCAGACGCTGCCACACCACGTTGAACGGCCCACGGACGACCAGCATTGGCAAACCGGTGTCATCTGCGGCGCTCTGCACATCCATCGTAGCGGCAGAACGGTTTTGCGCGGCGTTCGCAGCGTCGGTGGCGGTTTTATCCAGACCCGCCGAGATTACGTTCATCATCTCAGCGCTATAACGCTGTAGCGAAGCGGCATCTGCGGCAGGCTTGCCGGCCTGTTCCAGATTCACCAGTTTCACCGTTACAGCCTGCTGATAACCCTGCGGTTTCACCGAGATTTGATAACGTCCACGGTACTGCTGGTCTTCATCCAGACGGTTCCATTCAACCCAATCGGTCGTCAGGGTCTGGCTGGCGTCATCACGTTTTTCAATCGTGTAGTTTTTGGACTGAATCACGCTGACAACCTGCGGCCACAGGTTGGTATTGCGACCATTTTCCACCAGCAAGGTTGCGGTATCGCCCGTAAACTGGGTACGCGCGCCGGTCACCAGCGCTAACGGCTGAGCAGGCGGACGAATGTCCAGCGCTTTGCCGACAGCGCCGCTGCCGTTGGTCACCGGAATGTTATAGTCGCCCGTCGTTACCGGCAGAATCATCCCTGCTGGCGCATGAAGTTCAGCAAGCGGCGCGGCTTCCAGATAGGATTCATCACCGCTCACCTGGCGCTTGTAGCGCGAGTCAGAGCTACAGGCCGCGAGCAGCATAATGAGCGAAACACCCGCAACCCTGGCCAGGCGCGACTTTTGTACTGAGTAAGCCATCAAATCTCCCTAAACTTTACAGCAAACCGGCATGCTTGAGCGCCGCTTTGACAATCTCACGACCCGTATCGGTGATCGGCGTCATCGGCAAGCGCAGCGTATCGGTCGCCACAAGTCCCAACTCCTTACATGCCCATTTCACCGGGATCGGATTGGGTTCGACAAATAGTTTGTTATGTAACGGCATCAGACGCTGATTAATCACCCGCGCGTCAGCAAAACGACCTTCCGCCGCCAGTTTGCACATTTCCGCCATATCACGCGCCGCAACGTTCGCGGTAACGGAAATCACGCCATGACCGCCGAGCTGTATGAAGTCCAACCCGGTCGCATCATCACCGCTGAGCAGAATAAAATCGTCTGAAACCAGCTCTTTGATCTGGTGAACCCGACTTAAGTTCCCTGTCGCCTCTTTGATTGCGACAATATTTTTTACTTTCGCCAGACGGCCGACGGTTTCCGGCAGCATATCGCAGCCTGTACGGGACGGCACATTATACAGAATTTGCGGCAAGTCAGTATGTTCAGCGATGGCTTTGAAATGCTGGAACAGACCTTCCTGAGTCGGGCGGTTGTAGTAAGGCGTCACTGTCAGGCAACCGACAACGCCGCTGTCGTTGAAACGCTGCGTCAGGCTAATGGCCTCCGCCGTCGCGTTCGCGCCCGTTCCGGCGATAACCGGAATACGCCCGTCCGCCAGCTCCAGCGTCATCATGACCACATCGCCATGCTCGTCATGGCTCAGCGTGGCGGATTCGCCGGTGGTGCCAACAGAAACAATCGCCGAGGTACCGCTGGCGACATGATAATCAATCAGTTTTTTCAGGCTTGACCGGCAGACATTACCTTTTTCATCCATCGGTGTAACAAGCGCGACAATACTTCCCGTGAACATGGGCCATCCTCTGTGCAAACAAGTTTCTCAATGGTACGTTTGGTACGACAATAAAAGCAAGAGACCATAGCCCTTCTGATTATTGTATGCAGGTTTTTTTTATGCTTTCCTTATGATTACCTCACCTCTCAAAGGAAGAACCGGTTTGACATCGTCATCACAACATTACCTGGTTATCACTGCGCTGGGTGCCGATCGCCCGGGAATTGTGAATACTATCACCCGCCATGTCAGCAGCTGCGGCTGTAATATCGAAGACAGCCGACTGGCCATGTTGGGCGATGAATTCACGTTTATCATGCTGCTGTCTGGCTCCTGGAACGCCATCACCCTGATTGAATCAACCTTGCCGTTGAAAGGCGCAGAGCTGGATTTGTTGATTGTGATGAAGCGCACCACCGCTCGCCCCCGTCCGGCCATGCCCGCAACGGTATGGGTACAGGTCGAGGTGGAAGATTCTCCGCATTTAATTGAACGTTTTACCGCGCTTTTCGACAGCCATCAGATGAACATCGCTGAGCTGGTCTCCCGCACGCAACCTGCTGAAAATGAAAAGGCTGCACAGCTGTTTGTTCAAATCACCGCGCACAGTCCGGCATCTCATGATGCCGTAAATATTGAGCATGCCTTTAAAGCACTATGTACAGAACTCAATGCGCAAGGCAGTATTAACGTTGTTACTTACTCACAACATGATGAACAGGATGGAGTTAAGTAATGAATCCACTGAAAGCCGGTGACATCGCACCGAAATTTAGCTTGCCGGATCAAGACGGAGAACAAGTAAATTTGACCGACTTCCAGGGACAGCGCGTACTGGTGTATTTCTACCCTAAAGCCATGACGCCCGGCTGTACCGTACAGGCCTGTGGTTTACGCGATAACATGGACGATCTGAAAAAAGCAGGCGTAGACGTGTTGGGGATCAGCACCGATAAACCTGAAAAACTGTCTCGTTTCGCCGAAAAAGAGCTGCTTAACTTTACGCTCCTGTCCGATGAGGATCATCAGGTCTGCGAGCAATTCGGCGTCTGGGGGGAAAAATCCTTTATGGGGAAAACCTACGACGGCATCCATCGCATCAGCTTCCTGATCGACGCTGACGGCAAGATCGAACACGTATTTGACGACTTTAAAACCAGTAACCACCACGATGTAGTGCTGAACTGGCTGAAAGAAAACGCCTGATTTGCGTTTTGCCGGATAAAGCCTGATGCGACGCTAACGCGTCTTATCAGGCCTGATTCGCACAACCCCGTAGGCCGGATAAGGCGTTTACGCCGCTATCCGGCATACGCGTCGTTTATTCAAACGTTCCTTTCACGCACGCTTTACCGTCTTTCACCACCGCTTTGCCTTTCGCCCACAGATGGCTGACTTCCAGCGCCTGATTCAGCACCAGAATGTCGGCGTCACAGCCTGCCGCCAGACGTCCTTTATGCTCAAAGCCAAGAAATTCCGCGACAGTGCGGGTAAGCGGGCGCAGCGCCTGCTCCAGCGGCAGTTTATGCTGCGTAACTAACTGACGCAGCGTGCCGATCAGCGACTCAAAACCCGCCACGCCAATGCCCGTCAAATTTCCATGCTCATCAAATTCCGGCTGGCTGCCGTTGCCATCAGAACTCAGGGTAATGCGCGACAGCGGAACCTCATGGCGCAAGGCTGTCACGATGGCCGTCGCCGGATCGATCGGTTCATCAATGCTGCTGGTAATATCGATGTAGCCACCATCAAGCGCGTACTCCAGCGCCGCCTGGAACAGCGGTTCGGCGCGGTTAACATGCGTCGGCAGCAGTTTCGTGATGGGGACATCGGCATTGGCGAGAATATCGTACAGCGGTTCCAGCATGTGTGGGCTGTCGCCCATATGAAAGACGCTGATTCCCGGCTTCTGGCCCAGTAATCCCCCCACGCGGGACTGCGCCGCCATTGTCGCCAGCGCGGCGGAATTCGGCGCCGAAGAACGATGATCGGAGACGGCGCATTTCACGCCAATCACTTTATCGATCAACGCCACATCGCGATCGACGCTCCCGGTGATGGTTGGCGAAGGCAGAGAATACGCCCCCGTTAACATCCATGCGCTGATCCCTTCATATTCCAGCGCGCGTGTTTTCGCCAGCAGAGATTCAGGATGACGGGTGATGCCGTCCGTTCCCAGCAGCCCGACAACGGAGGTAATACCGGCTTCAACCAACCGTGACAGCCGCACCTCTGGCGTACGGGTATGCGGCCCGGCTTCGCCGCCACCGCCGATGAGATGAACATGCTGATCGATAAATCCCGGGCAGACGATATCACCGTGGAGATCGACCTGCTGGCAACCGGGGAAGTCTTCCGCAGCGATAGTCGGCGCAATAGCGACAATTTTGCCGTTGGCAACCAGAATGTCCTGCTGGCCCAGATCGTCCGGGGCATATACGTGTCCGCGCTGAAAAAGCGTCAGATTAAGAATGGAACAGTCCATGATAGTCCTTTTTAAACAATAGCCTGCATTACCCAAATAGAGACCAGGGCATTAATCACGCACACCGCAATAATATGCGGGTAATAACGCGGATGAACGCCCGCCGTTCCCAGGCAGCGCCCTACATTCTGAACCGGGTTGCCCATCAGGTAAATGGCGGGTAACAGCACAGTGGCATCGTGACCGGACAGCGCGCCAGTAACCACCAGGCTGGCGCAGACGCCCACGCCGCCGCCCATACTCATCACCGCAGCCAGCAGAACGGTCGCCGATTCTCCCGGCAACCCCCATAGCGCCATTACCGGTTCACACACTCGCCCGACGATATCCAGCAACCCCGTCACCTTCAGCGCCTGAATAATGACAAAGGCCATGACGACGTTGGGCAACAGGCTGGTGGTGGCGATGGTAAAACCGCGCCGCGCGCCGTCGATAAACAGATCCATAACATTTTTACGTACCTGTGCGCTCATTTCAGGCCTCCTGTTTCATACGACGATGTTCAAGCTGCGCGATCCACACCCGCAACAGGTTCGCACCGATAAATTTGAAGACTAAAATGACCGCCAGCGGCGTAATAACCGGTACGGTTATCGTGGCAAATAGCGCGGCGCCTGATGAGAAGTAGTTCGTCAGAATCGCGCTGCCGCTTGTCTGCCAGCAGGCGAAAATAGCCCGTTCCTGTTCGGTAATCACCCCCTCTTCCGCCAGCTCTTTGGTCATCCCGGCGGCGGCATCCGTATTTTGTAAATTGGCGATAAGCGCCAGAGAGCAAATGCCGGGGATGCCCAGGATCGGCCTGAGTATCGGCGTCATCAACTGCTGTGCGGCGCGCAGTCCGCCCAGCCCTTCCGTCACGGAAATAATGCCGAGCGATAAAATAACCGATGGCGCCAGCTCCAGTGCGAATAAAAAGCCGTCTCTCGCCCCGGTACCGCCAGTGCCGCGAAATGAAACCGCCGTGTCGCCTGCCGCGTTAACCAGGCCAAACGCGCCATTGAGCACGGTAAAATCAAACACTCGCCACCATTCCGTACTTTTCGCGAACATGCCTGAAAAAAGGATAATGGTAATAAAAAAGGCGAGATAACCGCCCCACCCCACTTTTTGCTGCGTGTGCATCTGATGACCCATTTTTTTCTCCGGTTGGTCTTGTCCTTGTGAGATTAAAAAACCATCTATACCGGTAAGTTGAAAGCAAAAAAGGAGGGCGGGACAGCACATTCGGAAAACGTTCAGGAAAGGAGAAAGCGGATAAAACGTGGAACGCCCGATGACGTTGCGCCACCGGGCAGAGTGATAATCGTGCTTAACCGTCGCTGACCTGTCCGTCCGGCCAGGCATGTACCACGGCTTTAATTAACGTCGCCAGCGGGATGGCGAAGAACACGCCCCAGAAGCCCCACAGGCCGCCGAAAATCACCACCGACAGAATAATCACCAGCGGGTGCAGGTTGACGGCTTCTGAAAACAGTACCGGCACCAGCAGGTTTCCATCCAGCGCCTGAATGATCAGATACACGGCGAAGCAGCTCCAGAACTCCGTTCCGAGGCCAAACTGGAATAACGCCACGCCAATCACCGGAATGGTCACCACGAACGCGCCGATGTAGGGGATTAATACCGAGAATCCAACCAGAACCGCCAGCAGCAGCGAGTAGTTGAGACCAAAGAGCAGGAAGCCAAGCCAGGTCGCCACGCCAACCACCACCATCTCCAGCACTTTGCCACGAATATAGTTGGTGATCTGCTGGTTCATCTCCATCCAGACCTGCCCGGCCAGACCGCGATTGCGCGGCAGAACCCGGCGCACGGCATTCAGCATCTGCTCTTTATCTTTGATCAGGAAGAAGACCATCAGCGGCACCAGCACCAGATACACCGCCAGCGTCAACAACCCGACCAGAGAGGCCAGGGAGTATTTCACGACCGAATCACCTAACGTCAGCATCCGGGTGCGCATGTTTTCCGCCATCGCATCAATGATCCCGGCATCCATCAGCGCCGGGTAACGACGGGGTAACGTGGCGGCATAATCAGAGAGCTTATTGAGCATACCCGGCATATCGCGAATCAAATAGATCCCCTGCTGCCAGGCCACCGGCATCACGACAAACGCCATCAGCAGTAAAATGCCGACAAAAACAATCAGTACGATTGAGGTGGCCCAACGCCGGGAGCAGCCAATCGCCTCCAGACGGACCGTAGGCCACTCCAGCAGGTAAGCGAGGACAATAGCCACCAGCAACGGCGCCAGAAGCCCACTGAAAAAGAAAAGGATGCCAAAACCGGCAACCAGGATAACCAGCAAGGCGATCGCCTCCGGGTCGCTAAAACGACGGCGATACCACTGCATCAACATCTCAAGCATAGAAACCGTTCCCTGAACCTCAATAGCGGGATTGCGATCCCGAATTGTATCTAAATGTCACAAAAAAGACTTCGCTTTTTGTTGCTGATTCAGGAAACTGAAAAGTCATTTGAGCGGGGTATTCACCACCGGGTTTCGCAGTTACACTCCCTGTGCTGGCGTGGCGGAACGATACGTCGCGGCATCGGTCAAATGGCTATATTAAAGAAAACAGGACAGAGGTCTATGTTCAGGCTGTTGAAGAAAAACCTGGTTGCTACCCTCATCGCTGCGCTGACTATCGGTCAGATAGCCCCCGCGTTTGCAGATTCCGCAGACACGCTACCGGATATGGGGACCTCAGCAGGAAGCACGCTTTCTATCGGTCAGGAAATGCAAATGGGCGACTATTACGTTCGCCAGTTGCGCGGCAGCGCGCCGTTGATCAACGATCCGCTGTTGAGTCAGTACATCAACGCGCTGGGGATGCGTTTAGTCTCTCATGCAGACTCCGTGAAAACGCCGTTCCATTTCTTTTTGATTAACAACGACGAAATCAACGCCTTCGCCTTTTTCGGCGGCAACGTTGTGCTGCATTCCGCGCTCTTTCGCTATTCCGATAACGAAAGTCAGTTAGCCTCGGTGATGGCGCACGAAATTTCCCACGTAACCCAACGCCATCTGGCGCGCGCGATGGAAGATCAAAAGCGCAGCGCTCCGCTGACCTGGGTCGGTGCCTTAGGCTCTATTCTTCTGGCGATGGCCAGCCCGCAGGCCGGTATGGCGGCGCTGACCGGTACGCTGGCGGGAACGCGTCAGGGGATGATCAGCTTCACCCAACAAAACGAACAGGAAGCAGATCGAATCGGTATTCAGGTGCTGCAACGTTCAGGGTTCGATCCGCAAGCGATGCCGACGTTCCTGGAAAAACTGCTCGACCAGGCGCGCTACTCCACGCGTCCTCCCGAAATTTTGCTGACGCACCCCCTGCCGGAAAGCCGTCTGGCGGATGCCCGCAACCGTGCAAACCAGATGCGCCCGGTGGTAGTGGAGTCGTCTGAAGATTTTTATCTGGCGAAGGCGCGTACGCTGGGGATGTACAATTCTGGCCGTAATCAGCTTACCAGCGACCTGCTCGACGCATGGGAAAAAGGAAACGTGCGCCAACAGCGTGCGGCGCAATATGGCCGGGCGCTACAGGCAATGGAAGCCAGCAAGTACGACGAAGCTCGCAAAGCGCTGCAACCGTTGCTGACGGCTGAACCGAATAACGCGTGGTATCTCGACCTGGCGACCGATATCGATCTGGGGCAGAAGAAAACCAGCGAAGCGATTAACCGTCTGAAAAATGCCCGCGATCTGCGCGCAAACCCGGTATTGCAGCTAAACCTGGCGAATGCTTATTTACAGGGCGGGCAAGCCAGAGAAGCCACGACCATCCTCAATCGCTACACTTTCAACAATAAAGACGACGGCAACGGCTGGGATCTCCTGGCGCAGGCTGAAGCGGCGCTCAATAACCGCGATCAGGAGCTGGCGGCGCGCGCCGAAGGCTATGCGCTGGCCGGGCGACTGGATCAGGCGATCTCTATGCTCAGCAGTGCAAGTTCTCAGGTCAAGCTGGGCAGCCAGCAACAGGCGCGTTACGATGCCCGTATCGACCAGCTGCGCCAGTTGCAGGAACGCTTTAAGCCATACACCAAAATGTAGTATTCGTTCTGTTGCCGGGTGGCGACGCTATCGCGTTTTATCCGGCCTACAGTTCGCGCGAAAGGAGAAATCATGTCTGATGCAGTAAAAATCTACCACAACCCGCGTTGTTCAAAGAGCCGCGACACGCTGAGCCTGCTGAAATCCAACGGCGTTGAACCGGAAGTGGTGCTTTACCTGGAAACACCTGCCGACGCAGCGACGCTGCATGAACTGCTGCGTATGTTAGGGATGTCCAGCGCACGCGAACTGATGCGCCAGAAAGAAGATCTCTACAAGTCTCTCAATCTGGCCGACAGCCATCTGAGCGAAGAGGCGCTGATTCAGGCGATGGTGGAAAACCCGAAACTGATGGAGCGACCGATTGTCGTCGCCAACGGTCAGGCTCGTATTGGCCGCCCGCCGGAGCAGGTGCTGGAAATCGTGAGCTAATCCATGCGCCGCAGCGCTTCCAGAAAGTCCTGCGGCGTACAATCCCCCAGTTTTTTCTGCGTCTTACCACGGTTGTAGCATTCACATAAGCGGATAAGCAACTCGCTGGCAGATTCACTATTTAGCCGGGGAACAATCTCATTCAGCGGTATTGTCACCGGCACCCAACCGGGAATCGTACCGGTTATTTGGCATGACATGCCGCGCGTCGCCAGGTGCGTTTTTAGCTGCGGGCATATGCGATCAGAAATATTTGTCTCAATAGATTGTATATCAGCCGGGCAGGTTTCCAGCAATTCATCCAGCCAGACCACGACCCGCTGCGGTGAAATACCCGCATACAGTCGGGCAAAGCACCAGCCGCTCATCGGCTCGCGCGCCCAGAACAAATGATGTTCGCCACCGTCGTCCATATGTAACGAGAGTGGAAGGTGATACAGCGCCAGATGATTCGGCAGCATCCCGGATTTTAACGCTTTTTTCCCTTGTAACGACGCCCGCTGTCGCCGAGGTGTCGCCGGTTTAAGATAACGATTCAACGTCGCGCGCGACACAACAATGCCCAGCACCTCGTTCACCAACAATAAGAGGTCATCCAGCGGCGCACCTGTTGCGTCGCGCAAGGCGTTCACCAAAACAACCTGCTCTTGTCTCATCGCTTTGTATATCGTCTTCGGCGTAGTTTGCCCATCACTAACCCGATCACGATGTCGCCATCGCCTCACTGTCGTAACAGAAATCCCAAGCTCGGCGGCAAGCTCTCTGTCGCTTTTTTCAGACTGCTGAAGATAGCGACGAATACGCGGTGTGGTAGTGGCATTGGCGTGCAATTTTATTTCCATCGCAAGAATCCCTGTCGATTTTCAGATAATTAATCTTATGAGATTTATATGTTAATCGCGATCACATTGTGAGCTATTTCACCTTTCGTTCACACGCCTTCGCAGATAATCCTCATGCATAGCACACACAACGTGAGTTAATCTTGTACGGAGTTCACAATGAACAATGTTCTGGGATTTCTTGAAGCAAAACTGATGCCTCTGGCGGCGAAAACCGCTCAGCAGCGGCATCTCGGCGCGATTCGTGGCGCATACGTTTCGTTTATGCCGTTTATTATCGTCGGCTCTATTCTGCTGGTGATCTCTTCGTTTCCGAATCAAAACTATCAGCAGTTTATGTCTCAGGCTTTTGGCGAGAGCTGGAGTGCAATTATTGAGATCCCGTTTAACGCGGTGTTCTCAACGATGTCGCTGTTTATCAGTTTCCTGGTCGCATTTCGTCTGGCGGAACACTACGGCGAAGATCGCATCTCCTGCGGCATTCTGGCGCTGGTCTGTTTTCTGATCCTTACACCGTTTATCAAAGTGGCGGAAAACGGCGGTATTACCGTGATCCCCGTAGAGTGGATTGGCACAAAAGGGTTGTTCGTCGCGATGATCGGTTCGCTGCTGTGGACTGAACTTTTCTGCTGGCTAAAGCGTAAAAATCTGGTGATCAAAATGCCAGAAGGTGTGCCACCGGCGGTGCAAGAATCTTTTGCCGCGCTGATCCCCGCCTTACTGGTCATGATACTGGTACTGAGCATTCGCATCTTGTTTGAAAACACCCATTACCAGACCATCCATCAGTTTATTTACGAAGTGGTCGCCACACCGGTTCGTCATTACGGCACCTCTTACTTTGGCGCGCTGATGACAGTGTTCAGCATCACTATTTTGTGGTCGGTCGGTATTAACTCCGGCTCAATGGTTAACGGCATCATCCGCCCGCTGTGGATGGAAAACCAGACCGACAACATTGCGGCTATTCAGGCTGGCACCCCCCCCACACACATCATTACGGAACAGTTTTTTGACATGATTTGGATGGGCGGCGCGGGCGCAACGTTGTCGCTGGTGTTAGCCATGCTTTTCTTTGCGCGCAGTAAAAACATGCGGGAAGTGGCGCGGCTCGGTGCCGGAGCGTCCGTGTTCAACATCAACGAACCGATTCTGTTCGGTCTGCCGGTGATAATGAATCCGATAATGCTGATCCCCTTCAACCTGGTGCCGCTGGTGCTGGTCACCGTACAGTATACCGCGATGAAGCTCGGCGCGGTCGCCGTCACCACGGGCGTCTTTATTCCGTGGACGCTGCCGCCAGTCATTAGCGGTTTTATCGTTACCGGACATATTAGCGGCAGCGTCATGCAGCTCATTAACCTGCTGATTGGCGCAATGCTGTATCTGCCCTTTATGCGGATCGTCGATAAACAGTACCGCGCGGCGGAACGGGCTGCCGTAACGCAGCCCGATGCACCACTTGCAAAACAGGAGTAAACCATGTGGGGAATTATCGCAACCTGGCGAATGGCGCTTGAAGGTGTGGCGGAATCCGCGTCTGCACTGGCTGCGGGAAACCCGGTCGCAATGGCGGTGGTAGACGCCGTCGCAACCGTTGAGGACTTTCCGTTTTATAAATCCGTGGGCTATGGCGGACTGCCTACTGAAAATGGCGAGGTCGAACTGGATGCCGCCTATATGGACGGCGATACCCTGGCGTTTGGGGCGGTCGGGAATCTGGTGGATATTGCCAACCCGGTGCGCGTCGCACATGCGTTAAGCCGTCAGCGCTATAACTGTCTGCTGGTTGGCCAGGGTGCGCGTGAATGGGCACTGAGCCAGGGATTTGCGGATAAAACCATGCTCACCGACAGAGCCATCCAGCACTATCAAAAACGCTGCCGGGAGACGCTGGATAAAGGCTTAAGTCCATATAACGGCCACGATACGGTTGGCATTATTGGTCTGGATAAACTGGGGTCGATGAGCGTTGCCACCTCCACCAGCGGCCTGTTTATGAAAAAACGCGGACGCATTGGCGACTCTCCGGTTATTGGTTCCGGCTTCTATTGCGACAGTGAAGTCGGCGCGGCAACGGCAACGGGCGTTGGTGAAGATCTGATGAAAGGCTGCGCCAGCTATGAAATTGTTCGTCGCATGGCGCAGGGAATGACACCGCAACAAGCGGCTGATTCTGTCGTGTTTGAGCTGGAAGATAAATTGATGTCGCGATTTGGTCGCACAGGCGACCTCTCGGTGGTCTGCATGAACCGTAAAGGCGAGTTTGGCGCAGCCACTAACATCAAAACATTCTCGTTCGTTGTCGCTACCGCACGCCAACCGCTCACCGTATTTCGCGCCGAACGCCAGCACGAGAAAACCCATTATCACCCCGTCGATGAAGAATGGATGCAAGACTATGCCGCACGGATACGTGCTCCAGTCGAGGAAGAGAAATGATTTCATACCAACTGATTTGCTCACCCGCAGAGGTTCAACCACAAGGCCATCTTATCGCGCCTCCTGGCTGTTCTTTATTGCGGGATTCCGCTCTGCTCGCGGAAATGCGCGTACTGGCGCAAGATAAAGTAGCGGATACCCGCTTTGGCTGCGCGCCTTTTACGCGAATTACCCTGTTGCCTGATGCGCTCTGGCAGGACAGCCTGACCGAAGGTTTACTCAATGCGATACGACCGCTGCTGGCCTCGCCAGTCAGCGAAAATGTGCTGATTGATGTCACCGAAATAAATGACACTGTACTGGCGCTGCTGCTGCGTTTTCTGTTCAATCAGGCGTATACGCTCAATGATTTACAATTGAAAAAAACGGATGCCACCGCCACTCGCATCCGCCATATCACCGCGTTCTGCCAGCCAGAACAATACGAGAAACGTGAAAAAATGTTCAGGCAGCAGCAGGCCATTGCCAACGGCATGATCACTGCAAGGCGGCTGGCGGATACCCCCTCCGATTGCTGTACGCCGCAGTTCGTGGTCAACGAGGCACAAACCCTGTGCGCCTCTTTTCCTGCGCTGCACTGTGAAGTCCTTGATGAACAACAAATTGTTGAACAAGGTCTCGGACTGCTCCATGCGGTTGGCAAAGGAGCGACCTGTCCACCGCGTTTGCTTGCCATTCATTACAACGGCATAAGTGACGGCCCGGTACGCTGCTACATAGGTAAAGGGATAACGTTTGATACCGGTGGCCTGTGGTTGAAAGAGGGCGCGGGTATGTACACCATGAAATATGACATGTGTGGCGCAGCCAACGTGTTGGGACTGCTCCTGACGGTTGCGGAGTTAAAACTGCCCGTACGCATAATGGGCGTGCTGGCGCTGGCTGAAAACGCGATCGGCCCGAACGCAATGCAGCCTGGCAGCGTTGCTCGCGCCTGCAACGGTATGACAGTGGAAATCAATAACACCGACGCTGAAGGACGACTGGTGCTGGCCGACGCCATTGCATGGACGAGCCAACGACAGCCGCAGGCCCGTTATATCATCGACATGGCAACCTTGACCGGTGCGGTGGTGAAAGCGCTTGGCTACGAACTCAGCGGGCTGATGACTCAGGACGATGCGTTAAGACAGGCGCTAACAGAGGCTGGACGGCAGAGCGGAGATGAAGTCTGGTCTTTACCTCTGGATGCACGACTGAAAAAGCAGACCAAAAGCGCCATAGCCGATCTCTGTAATACGCCGACGAACAATGCGGCAATCAGCGCTTCCGCAGCCTGGTTACTGCATCATTTTTGCCCGTCGGATATCCCGTGGGCACATCTGGACATTAGCGGTACGGCGCTATGGCGAGAAAACGGCAGAAGCGTCGCGTCCGGCAGGCCGATTCCACTGCTGGTTGAGCACTTACTGGAAGATATTGCCTGAGTTTTTTGCCCGGCCACCGGGCAAAAACGGCAGCGTTACAGCGTCAGAATCTCTTTAACGAACGGAATGGTGAGTTTACGCTGTGCGGTGATTGAGGCGTGATCGAGCTGATCCAGCGTAATAAATAGCGTACGCATCTCACGATCCAGCCGCTTCAACAGAAAACGCCCGACATCTTCCGGCAGTTCAAACCCACGCAGTCTGGCGCGCAGTTGTAACGCCTGGAGTTTGTCTTCATCAGAGAGAGGTTGCAGCTTGTAGATTTGCCCCCAGTCCAGACGAGAAGCCAGATCGGGTAATCCCAGCTTTAACTGACGTGGAGGGCGATCGCCGGTGATCAGCAGGCGCGTTTTTCCCGACTCAAGGATGCGGTTATAGAGATCAAAGATCGCCATTTCCCATAGTTCATCTCCGGCGACACATTCAATATTGTCAATACACACCAGCGACAAATGTTCCATGCCGTCAAGCACTTCCGGTACAAACCAGGTGCGCTTATCCAGCGGCACATAGCCTACCGCGTCGCCGCGTTGCGACAGTTCAGCACACGCCGCGTGCAGCAGATGGCTACGGCCCGCGCCTTCACGCGACCAGAGATAAATATATCCGCTATGTTCCTGACGCAGCACGTTTTGCAGTGCAGCCAGTAAAGAGGCGTTATCCCCCGGCCAGAAACTTGCGAAAGTTTCGTCGTCAGGAAGATAAAGTGGCAGAGAGAGCTGTGCCGGAGTGTTCAGAGATACCTCAATCCAGGATTCCATAAAATCGCGATGAGTTTACCACAGAATTCCATCACGATAGAACCGGGCAGCAGCACTGCCCGGTTTCAGGATTATTGCTGCGGCGTATCCGCGTCTTTCGCATCCAGCACCACTTCTTCCGGGCGCAGAACGCTGATCAGTTTGAAGATCAGGCTCAGGCCGATCCCAACGATGGTCGCCAGCGCCATTCCTTTCAGTTCCGCCGCGCCAATATGCACTTTCGCGCCGCTGACGCCGATGATCAAAATCACCGAAGTCAGGATCAGGTTCTGCGCTTTGTTGTAATCGACTTTTGATTCAATCAATACGCGAATACCGGATGCGCCGATCACGCCGTACAACAGCAGCGATACGCCGCCCATTACCGGCAGCGGGATTATCTGAATCGCAGCGGCCAGTTTACCCACGCAGGAGAGCAGAATGGCAAAAATCGCCGCGCCGCCGATAACCCAGGTGCTGTACACGCGGGTGATCGCCATAACACCGATGTTTTCACCGTAGGTGGTGTTCGGCGTAGAACCGAAGAACCCGGAAATCATCGTTGATAACCCATTGGCAAACATCGAACGATGCAGGCCAGGGTCACGAACCAGATCCTTTTTAACGATGTTCGCCGTCACGACCAGGTGGCCTACGTGTTCGGCAATCACCACCAGCGCCGCTGGCAGGATTGTCAGAATGGCAAACCATTCAAAGCGCGGCGTATAGAACGTTGGCAGCGCGAACCAGTGCGCTTCGGCAATCGGCGCGGTATCCACTACCCCCATCGCAAATGACAGCGCATAGCCTGCCAGCACGCCGATCAGGATCGGAATAATGGCCAGGAAACCCCGGAACAGCACGGAGCCAAAGACCGTCACCGCCAGGGTCACAAGGGAGATGGTAATGGTTTTGGTATCCGGGGATTGCCCTTCAGCAGGCAGTAACCCGGCCATACCCGCAGCCACGCCCGCCAGTTCCAGACCGATAACGGCAACGATTGCGCCCATCGCCGCAGGCGGGAACATCACGTCCAGCCAGCCGGTTCCGGCTTTCTTCACGATAAAAGAGACCAGACAGAACAGCACGCCGCACATGATAAAACCGCCCAGCGCCACTTCATACCCCAGCGGCAACAGCAGCAGAACCGGCGAAATAAAGGCAAAGCTCGACCCTAAATATGCAGGGATTTTACCTTTACAAATAAAGAGATACAGCAACGTACCGATGCCGTTAAACAGCAGAACGGTAGCCGGGTTGATATGAAACAGGACTGGCACCAGCACGGTTGCGCCAAACATGGCGAACAAATGCTGCAAACTAAGCGGGATTGTCTGTAAAAGCGGCGGTCTTTCACTTACCCCGATAGCACGGCGCGTCATAGTGTTTTCCTCTGAGTGTTGTATGTTATGGGTGTTTTATTCAAAAAAAAGCCGACTCTTAAAGTCGGCTCTTTATTATTCATTCACTTACTTCGTACCAAAGATCTTATCACCGGCATCGCCGAGGCCCGGAATAATGTATCCGTGCTCGTTAAGTCCCTTATCAATCGATGCGGTGTACAGCTCAACATCCGGGTGCGCTTTCTCCAGCGCCGCAATGCCTTCCGGCGCAGCAACCAGCACCAGCACTTTAATGCTGTGGCAGCCTGCGTTTTTCAGCAGATCGATCGTCGCAATCATTGAACCGCCGGTTGCCAGCATCGGGTCAACCACCAGCGCCATACGCTCATCGATGTTGGATACCAGTTTCTGGAAGTACGGAACGGGCTCCAGCGTTTCTTCGTTACGGTAGATGCCCACCACGCTGATACGCGCGCTCGGCACATGCTCCAGGACGCCTTCCATCATGCCCAGACCGGCACGCAGGATAGGAACCACGGTGATTTTTTTACCTTTGATTTGTTCGATTTCAACCGGGCCATTCCAGCCGTCGATGGTTACCGTTTCGGTTTCCAGGTCTGCGGTCGCTTCATAGGTCAGCAGGCTGCCTACTTCCGAGGCGAGTTCACGAAAGCGTTTGGTGCTAATGTCGTTTTCACGCATCAGACCCAGCTTGTGTTTGACGAGTGGGTGTTTGACTTCCACGATCTTCATACTCTTCTCCTTTCCTCAGACGAGTGGCAACCACAAAAAAAATCGCCGGATTATACCGCTTTTCCTCTCTGGCGCAACACAACGTATGCTTGACATGGATCAACCAAAGTGACATACGTCTGGAGAATGAGTATAAAACACGCCCCGCACAGATGGCGGGGCTGAATAACAACATATTGAATCTTAAATATTTTCTCCGTTGTTTTTAATCACATTTTGATACCAGGCAAAAGATTTCTTCGGATGGCGCGCTAACGTCCCGCTGCCGTCATTATTTTTATCGACATAGATAAAGCCATAACGTTTTTTCATCTCGCCCGTCCCCGCCGACACCAAATCAATGCAGCCCCACGGGGTGTAGCCCATCAAATCAACGCCATCTTCCACAACGGCTTTTTTCATTTCACGAATGTGCGCTGCGAGATAGTCGATACGGTACCGATCGTCAACGGAACCATCTGCCTGCTGAATATCTATCGCCCCAAAGCCGTTCTCGACAATAAACAACGGTAGCTGGTAGTGATCCCAGAACCAGTTGAGCGAGTAGCGTAACCCCACAGGATCGATCTGCCAGCCCCAGTCCGACTTCTGCACATACGGATTGGAGACCAGACTTTTCGTTTCGTCGTAATCGAGCTGTGGGTTATCTGCGGTCGCTTTCGTGGCAAAAGACATGTAATAGCTGAAACCGATATAGTCCACACAGCCCTGTAACAGCGCCGCGCGATCTTCATCGGTGATATCCAGCGCAAAGCCCCGACGCGCAAAGTAGTTGAGGATATGCTGCGGATATTTCCCGCGCACATGCACATCCGTAAACCAGTAGCGACGGTGCATCGCGTTCATCGCCATCATCATATCGTCCGGCGCGCAGGTCAGCGGATAGATCGGACACATGGCGATCATGCAGCCAACCTGCAATGCCGGGTTGATCTCCCGCGCCGCTTTCACCGCCAGCGCGCTGGCGACCAGCTCATAGTGCGCCGCCTGATACATCACCGGTTCACGATCTTCGCCCGGCAGGTATTTCAGCCCCGAGTTGGTGAACGGCGCGAAATCTTCGTGATAATTGGCCTGGTTGTTGATCTCATTGAAGGTCATCCAGTATTTCACTTTGTGCTGATAGCGGGTAAATACCACTTTCGCGAAGCGCACGAAGAAATCGATCAGCTTACGGTTACGCCAGCCGCCATATTCCGTGACCAGATGGTAAGGCATTTCAAAATGCGACAGCGTAATCACCGGTTCAATACCGTACTTCAGACATTCATCAAACAGGGCATCATAAAACTGCAAACCCGCTTCATTCGGCTGTAATTCATCCCCCTGCGGGAAAATGCGCGTCCAGGCGATAGAGGTGCGAAAACATTTAAAGCCCATCTCGGCAAAGAGCTTAATATCGTCTTTGTAGCGGTGATAGAAATCGATAGCCTCATGGTTAGGATAATTTTTCCCGGCGATCACGCCGTCGGTAATTTCCCGCGGAACGCCATGCGCACCGGCGGTCATCACATCCGCCACGCTAATCCCCTTTCCGCCTTCCTGCCAGCCGCCTTCTAACTGGTGAGCGGCAACGGCGCCGCCCCACATGAAATTCGCTTTAAATCCAGACATACGTTTCCCTCATTGTAATTGCAATGTTAACGCCGCTACGCTGACAACCCGAAGCAAAACAGAAACCGGTTTCAGTACGATACTGTGCATAACTGGCGCAGGTTTCAAGCACGGTAATGAACCCGGTTTCATTTTCGTGGAGCAGTTCAAACAAATGGGTACACAACGGTAAAACGCTGAAAAATTCGGCAGATAAAAACGGATGCAGAGCAGGCTCGCAAACGTTTGCTTTCCCTGTTAGAATTGCGCCGAATTTAATTTTCACCGCAAGTAACGCGTGGGGACCTAAGCAGTGACCGACAAAACCTCTCTTAGCTATAAAGATGCCGGTGTTGATATTGACGCTGGTAATGCTCTGGTTGATCGAATCAAAGGCGTAGTGAAGAAAACTCGCCGCCCGGAAGTCATGGGTGGTTTGGGTGGCTTCGGCGCGCTGTGCGCATTGCCGCAAAAATATCGTGAGCCTGTACTGGTTTCCGGCACTGACGGCGTAGGGACAAAACTGCGTCTGGCGATGGATCTGAAACGCCACGACACCATCGGGATCGACCTGGTGGCGATGTGCGTCAACGATCTGGTCGTTCAGGGCGCGGAGCCGCTGTTCTTCCTGGATTACTACGCGACCGGCAAGCTGGACGTCGATACCGCCGCCAGCGTGATCAATGGTATTGCCGAAGGTTGTCTGCAATCAGGCTGCGCGCTGGTCGGCGGCGAAACCGCTGAAATGCCAGGGATGTATCATGGCGAAGATTACGATGTCGCCGGTTTCTGCGTCGGCGTGGTGGAAAAATCAGAAATTATCGACGGTTCCAAAGTGACCGATGGCGATGTGCTGATTGCCCTTGGCTCCAGCGGCCCGCACTCCAACGGCTATTCTCTGGTGCGCAAGATCGTTGAAGTCAGCGGTTGCGACCCGGAAAACACCGAGCTGGAAGGCAAACCGTTAGCCGATCACCTGCTGGCGCCAACCCGCATTTATGTGAAGTCCATTCTGGAACTGATTGAAAAAGTCGATGTGCACGCCATCGCCCACCTGACCGGCGGCGGTTTCTGGGAAAATATTCCTCGCGTATTGCCGGACAACACCCAGGCGGTGATTGACGAATCTTCCTGGCAATGGCCAGCCGTCTTCAACTGGCTGCAAACCGCAGGCAACGTCAGCCAGCATGAAATGTATCGCACCTTCAACTGCGGCGTCGGGATGGTGATCGCCCTGCCGGAAGCGGAAGTGGATAACGCCCTCGCCCTGCTGAAAGCAAAAGGTGAAAACGCCTGGAAAATCGGTATCATTAAAGCCTCTGATTCCGAACAGCGCGTGGTTATTCAATGATGAATCTTGTGGTGCTTATTTCCGGCAACGGAAGCAATTTGCAGGCGATTATCGATGCCTGCAAAGAGAAAAAAATCAAAGGCACCCTTCGGGCAGTATTCAGCAACAAGGCCGACGCGTTCGGCCTTGAACGCGCGCGTGAGGCCGGAATTCCGGCACATGCGTTAACGGCCGATCAATTCGCCAGCCGTGAAGCGTTTGACCGCGAACTGATGCGTGAAATAGACGCTTACGCCCCCGATCTCGTGGTGCTGGCGGGCTATATGCGCATCCTGAGCCCCGCGTTCGTCGCCCACTATGAGGGGCGTCTACTCAATATTCACCCTTCCCTGCTGCCAAAATACCCGGGGTTGCATACGCACCGTCAGGCGCTGGAAAACGGCGATGAAGAACACGGAACCTCTGTCCATTTTGTTACCGATGAACTCGACGGCGGCCCGGTTATTCTGCAAGCGAAGATTCCGGTCTTTGAAGGCGACAGCGAAGATGAAATTACGGCCCGCGTTCAGACGCAGGAACACGCTATCTATCCGCTGGTCATCAGTTGGTTTGTGGATGGCCGTCTGGAAATGCGTGATAACGCCGCCTGGCTGGATGGCAATCGCCTGCCGCCGCAAGGCTATGCCGCCGAGTAATAACATTCCCTCGCAGGACGGCGCCATCAGGCAATCCAACGTTTCAATGCCGGGTGGCGCGTCAACGCTTTATCCGGCCTACGCCTCAGGAATTCCCCTCATCTCTTTGCTTATCTGACGGTTTATTGTCATATTTTTCTGGCACAGTTGGACATCTGAGCGCAATGCTCGCCATAATAATCAGGCAGTGTCCCGTGAATAAAACGGAGTGTGAGTTGTAATGGGTCAGGAAAAACTATACATCGAGAAAGAGCTAAGTTGGTTAGCGTTCAACGAACGCGTGCTCCAGGAAGCTGCGGATAAATCAAATCCGCTTATTGAACGCATGCGCTTCCTGGGCATCTATTCCAATAACCTTGACGAGTTCTATAAAGTTCGTTTCGCCGAACTGAAACGTCGCATCATAATCAGCGAAGAACAGGGTTCTAATTCTCATTCTCGCCATCTGCTAGGTAAGATCCAGTCCCGGGTACTAAAAGCCGACCAGGAATTCGACAGCCTGTACAACGAATTGCTGCTGGAAATGGCGCGTAATCAGATCTTCTTAATCAACGAACGCCAACTGTCGGCCAACCAGCAAAGCTGGCTGCGGCATTATTTTAAACATTACTTACGCCAACACATCACGCCAATTCTGATCAATCGCGAAACGGATTTAGTTCAGTTTCTGAAAGATGATTACACCTATCTGGCCGTAGAGATTATTCGCGGCGATGCTATCCGCTACGCGCTGCTGGAAATTCCATCCGACAAAGTGCCGCGTTTTGTGAATCTGCCGCCGGAAGCGCCGCGTCGCCGTAAGCCGATGATCCTGCTGGATAACATTTTGCGCTACTGCCTGGACGACATCTTCAAAGGCTTCTTTGACTACGACGCGCTGAATGCCTACTCAATGAAGATGACCCGTGATGCCGAATACGATTTGGTGCACGAGATGGAATCGAGCCTGATGGAGCTGATGTCCTCCAGCCTGAAACAACGCCTGACCGCCGAGCCGGTGCGTTTTGTTTATCAGCGCGATATGCCAAACGCGCTGGTGGAAGTGCTGCGTGAAAAGCTGACCATCTCCCGCTACGACTCCATCGTACCCGGCGGCCGGTATCACAACTTCAAAGACTTCATTAGCTTCCCCAACGTGGGCAAAGCCAATCTGGTGAACAAGCCGCTGCCGCGACTGCGCCATCTCTGGTTCGATAAAGAGAAGTTCCGCAACGGGTTCGACGCCATTCGCGAGCGCGACGTTCTGCTCTATTATCCGTACCACACTTTCGAACATGTGCTGGAATTGCTGCGCCAGGCCTCCTTTGACCCCAGCGTGCTGGCGATCAAAATCAACATCTACCGTGTGGCGAAGGATTCACGCATCATCGACTCGATGATTCACGCCGCCCATAACGGCAAGAAAGTCACCGTGGTGGTAGAATTGCAGGCGCGATTCGATGAAGAGGCGAATATCCACTGGGCGAAGCGGCTGACCGAAGCAGGCGTACATGTGATCTTCTCGGCGCCAGGCCTGAAAATTCACGCCAAACTGTTCCTCATCTCGCGTAAAGAAGGCGATGAGGTGGTGCGTTATGCGCACATCGGCACAGGGAACTTCAACGAAAAAACGGCACGCCTGTACACCGACTATTCCTTACTGACCGCCGATGCGCGTATCACGAACGAAGTCCGTCGCGTGTTCAACTTTATCGAGAACCCTTACCGCCCGGTGACGTTCGACTATTTGCTGGTCTCTCCGCAGAATTCACGACGCTTGCTGTACGAGATGATCGATAAAGAAATCGCCAACGCCCAGCAAGGTCTCCCCTCCGGCATTACGCTGAAGCTGAATAACCTGGTGGACAAGGGGCTGGTCGACCGTCTGTACGCTGCATCCAGCTCGGGTGTGCCGGTCAATCTGCTGGTTCGTGGGATGTGTTCGCTGATTCCAAATCTGGAAGGCATTAGCGACAATATCCGCGTGATCAGTATCGTGGATCGCTATCTCGAACATGACCGGGTTTATATTTTTACCAACGGCGGCGATAAGCAGGTGTATCTTTCCTCCGCTGACTGGATGACGAGAAATATCGATTACCGTATCGAAGTTGCTGCGCCGCTGCTCGACCCGTGTCTTAAGCAACGCGTGCTGGATATTATTGACATCCTGTTTAGCGACACGGTAAAAGCCCGCTACATAGATAAAGAACTGAGTAATCGCTACGTGCCGCGCGGAAATCGTCGCAAGGTGCAGTCGCAACTGGCGATTTACGACTACATCAAATCACTCGAGCAACCTGACTAACGCTATGCCAATACATGACAAGACACCCCGGCCGCAGGAGTTCGCGGCGGTCGACCTCGGTTCGAACAGTTTTCATATGGTCATTGCCCGCGTGGTGGATGGCGCCATGCAGATCATCGGTCGGCTGAAACAGCGCGTACATCTGGCGGATGGTCTCGGCGAAGACAATATGTTAAGTGAAGAAGCGATAGAACGCGGGTTAAGCTGCTTATCGTTATTCGCCGAACGCCTACAGGGATTCTCCCCGTCAAGCGTGTGTATCGTAGGCACCCATACCCTGCGCCAGGCGCTGAACGCCACCGATTTTCTGAAGCGCGCGGAGAAGGTCATCCCCTACCCGATCGAAATCATTTCCGGTAACGAAGAAGCCCGCCTGATTTTTATGGGCGTGGAGCATACGCAGCCGGAAAAAGGCCGCAAGCTGGTGATCGATATCGGCGGGGGTTCGACGGAGTTAGTCATCGGCGAAAACTTCGAGCCAAAACTGGTCGAAAGCCGTCGCATGGGGTGCGTCAGTTTCGCACAGATCTATTTTCCTGGCGGCGCCATCAGCCCGGAAAATTTCCAGCGCGCCCGAATGGCCGCTGCGCAAAAACTGGAGACGTTAACCTGGCAGTTCCGCATTCAGGGCTGGAACGTCGCGCTGGGCGCGTCCGGCACCATCAAAGCCGCCCATGAAGTGCTGCTGGAAATGGGTGAGAAGGACGGCTTCATTACGCCAGAACGGCTGGATAAACTGATGGCTGAAGTGCTCAGGCACCGCTCCTTTGAAGCGCTGAGCCTGCCGGGTCTGTCTGAAGAGCGAAAAGCGGTCTTTGTACCGGGTCTGGCCATTCTGTGCGGCGTTTTTGATGCGCTGGCAATCCGCGAACTCCGCCTTTCCGACGGGGCGCTGCGCGAAGGCGTGCTGTACGAAATGGAAGGCCGCTTCCGTCATCAGGATGTGCGCAGCCGTACGGCCAAAAGCCTGGCGAATCAGTATAACATCGACAGCGATCAGGCCCGGCGCGTGCTGGAAACAACCATGCAGATGTATGAACAGTGGCAGATGCAACAGCCAAAGCTGGCACATCCACAGCTGGAAGCGTTACTGAAGTGGGCTGCAATGCTGCATGAGGTGGGGCTGAACATCAACCACAGCGGCCTGCACCGCCACTCTGCCTATATTCTGCAAAACAGCGATTTGCCGGGTTTTAACCAGGAACAGCAACTGATGATGGCGACATTAGTCCGTTATCATCGTAAAGCCGTTAAACTGGATGACTTGCCCCGCTTTACGCTGTTCAAGAAAAAACAATTCCTGCCGTTGATTCAGCTATTGCGCCTGGGCGTTCTGCTGAATAATCAGCGCCAGGCCACCACAACGCCGCCAACGCTACGGCTTAAAACTGACGACAATCACTGGACGTTGCGCTTCCCGCATGACTGGTTTAGCCAAAACGCGCTCGTCCTGCTCGATCTGGAAAAAGAGCAGCAATACTGGGAAGCGGTCACGGGCTGGCGTCTCAAAATCGAAGAAGAGAGTTCGCCCACTATCGCGGCGTAATTTCGCCTCAGGCACCAGACAATGGTGCCTGCACCTCTTCCAGAGTCGCCGCCAGCGGCCTGGGTTCGCCAAGCAAATAGCCCTGAAGGTAATCGATCCCCAACGCGCTCACCGCGCTACGAATTTCTTCGCTTTCCACATATTCCGCCACCACTTGCATATTCTTCATTCGCGCCAGATGGCAAATGGACGCCACAATCTGGTAATCGAGACTGTTAGAGACGATATTGCGAATAAAGCTGCCATCGATCTTGAGAATATTCGCGCTCACATTTTTCAGCCGCGCATAACTGGCATAACCGGTTCCAAAATCATCAATCGCTATCTGGCAACCTAACTGTTGCAACTGTGACAACGTTGCCTGACCCTGTTCGGCATTGGAGAACGCATTGCTTTCGGTCACTTCAAAGATCAGCTGCCACGCTTCAACTTCATACTGGCTCAGCAGGTTACTGACATCAATCGGAAACTGGGCGCGGCATACCGACGTTGGTGACAGATTTATGGCAAAACGGTGGGCTGGCAGCTTATCCCGGTTCTGCGCCATAAAGCGCAGGGTATTTTCAATCACCCACAGATCGATGCTGGACGACAGGCCAAATTCGTGAGCAACGGGCAGAAAACCATCGGGATTGATCATGCCGCCATTATCGTCTTTCAGTCGCAGCAGTATTTCATGGTAAACATCGCCGCGAATGCCTGAAATCGGCTGCGCCATCAGGCAAAAATGATCGTGCTCCAGTGCATACTGCAAGCGGTTCATCATCGCCACTTTATCTTTCAGGTCCCGCTGCAAATGCATTGCGCCACGCCGCTGCATATTCTCCGGTTTGTTGGTCATCAGGGAAAGATCGGCGATGGTGCTTAATTCGCCTAATAACAGATAGATATGGCTGACCGGAGAGCGCACATAGCAGTAGCTGACCCCAACCTGCGGCTGGAGCGGCATATCATCCCACATGAAACGGAATTGCTTGATATGGTTGTCCAGCGCTTCAATGCGCTGTTGATGCGACTCCATATTCAGACGCAGAATCAAATCATGCCCCGACAGCTGATACACGCATTCACCGGGCGCCAGTAAGGTGTTTATCCAGTGGGAGAGCTTTTGCTTGTACTGAATTCTCAGCATAACGCCATAGTTCTTCCCCAGTAATTCCAGGCCGGGCACGCGTAAAAAACAGAGTGCTGACCAGGGCGAATTTTTCAGCGCGCGATTTAGCGCCCGCAGGTTAGGCAGATGTACGACGGGATCAAGATACGCGAGCCGACGCGCCCGACCGCTGACGATTCTCTGGCGCGTCGCCAGCACCGCCATATAGCTCACAATAAAAGAGAAAACCAGGTAGCTTGAAGACGTAATAGTGAGTTGTGTGTCATACCCGGAATAATAAGGCATGTAGCTCTGGTAATAATGAATTGCGGTAATGAGAACAGCCGACCATATCAGCGAAATAAATCGATAACCGTAGCGCATCGCTCCCCATAGCATTACCGGCAATAATAATGACAAGGTATAGTTAGTGCTAAATATTGAACTATTTTCATTCAATGGCATGCAAAGCATTGTCATGAGCAATGTCAGCACGAGCAACCAGATAACAACCTCTTTCTTTGTGACTTTCTTATCAAACTGTTGTTTCAGCTGCGCATAATATCCACGCAGATATAGCGGATTGCGGACAGTGCGAATAATAAAATAACACAGCGGAACGCCGATAAGATTTCCCACCAGCAAAGCCTGATAGTTAATCAATGTATTGATATTAAAAGGCATTACGCCCATCATGCTTGATTTGCTCGCATACATTCCCAGGAAGGCGGCAAATTGAAAGAGTACCAGAAATAACGTCGCCGGGCAAAACACCTGCCAGAACATCCGCTGAAACATCAGATGAGCATCGCCATGAGACACCTGATTACGCCGGGGAGTAAACACGCGATACCCGCCCCAGCAGAGCACGACCGGGATAATGAAATGTCCGATAATGGAGAGCGTCTCATACAATCCCACTATCGGATAGCGATTCCAGAAGATTGCGACCGCAATGCCCGGTAATGCCGCCTAGTCAAAAAATGACATCAGGCTGATAGTGAATGCCAGAGGAAGGTAAAAAAGCGTGACATTACCGGAACCCGTATTGGTATGTGCGTAGGTATTGGCAATGCTTAATATGGGCAACAGCAAAGAGGGTAAAATGAGAGGTAGCACCCACCATTTATCTCTGATTTTGATATAGGTCTGATTTAGTTTCATAGATGCTCAGCAAAAACCCTCGCTTCCTGCAAGGTGCTTCAGACAGGCATCCCACCTGACTTTAAAATAATAATAAAAACAACGTCACAATATGTGTCTTGATTCTAGTTATCAACGGGAAGCAACATTTGATATATATCAATCAATTTCCTTCTCATTAACTAATAATTACGTTTTTTCTGCTTCGTTATCATTAATTTATTATTAATGTAAATACTAAAATTATCTTCCATAACAATAAGAGATAAATCAACTGACGTATTTTTACATAATCGACAATTGACCATTCCTTTACAATGTGCCTTAATGTACCCATCGCCCACTATGCTGGGCATACCCTAAGGAACCTTTTGTGAGTCAGGCAACCAGTATGCGAAAACGACATCGATTTAACAGTCGAATGACCCGTATCGTACTGTTTATCAGTTTTCTCTTCTTCTTCGGACGCTTCGTCTACTCTTCTATCGGTGCCTGGCATCATCATCAGGATAAAAAAGAAGCTCAACAGTCCACTCTCTCAGTCGAGACGCCTGCTCAACGCTAAACTTTTCCTGCTCACATAAACATACTGTTTTCTGGATTGCATATGCATTCGCCGGACAGATAGCGCTGTGCCTCAGTCTGGTAAAGAAAAACCCCCTGCACAGGCAGAGGGTCTTTATTCATTACAACGCAGTAGTCATGAAGCGGGAGATTATTCCCACTCAATCGTTGCTGGCGGCTTACCGCTGATGTCATACACCACGCGGGAGATGCCGTTGACTTCGTTGATGATGCGGTTAGAGACGCGGCCGAGGAAATCATACGGCAGGTGCGCCCAGTGCGCGGTCATAAAGTCGATGGTTTCTACCGCACGCAGGGAGACAACCCAGTCGTATTTACGGCCATCGCCCATTACGCCAACGGAGCGAACCGGCAGGAACACGGTGAACGCCTGGCTCACTTTGTTGTACAGATCCGCTTTGTGCAACTCTTCGATGAAGATAGCATCCGCACGACGCAGCAGGTCGCAGTACTCTTTCTTCACTTCACCCAGCACGCGTACGCCCAGACCCGGCCCCGGGAACGGGTGACGGTACAGCATGTCGTACGGCAGGCCCAGTTCCAGACCAATCTTGCGCACTTCGTCTTTGAACAGCTCTTTCAGCGGCTCAACCAAACCCATCTTCATCTCTTTCGGCAGGCCGCCCACATTGTGGTGAGATTTGATGACGTGCGCTTTACCGGTGGCGGAAGCGGCGGACTCGATAACGTCAGGATAGATAGTGCCCTGCGCCAGCCATTTCACGTCTTCCAGTCTGAACGCTTCTTCATCGAAGACTTCAACGAATACGCGACCGATGATCTTACGTTTCGCTTCTGGATCGTTTTCGCCTTTCAGCGCGGTCAGGAAACGTTCTTCCGCCGGAACGTGAACAATGTTGAGACCAAAATGATCGCCGAACATGTCCATTACCTGCTCGGCTTCGTTCAGACGCAGCAGGCCGTTATCAACAAATACGCAGGTCAGGTTTTTACCGATGGCACGGTGCAGCAGCATCGCGGTAACGGAAGAGTCAACGCCGCCAGACAGGCCGAGGATCACTTTGTCGTCGCCAACCTGTTCACGGATGCGATTTACCGCATCGTCGATGATCTTCGCCGGAGTCCACAGCGCTTCACACTGGCAGATATCACGCACAAAGCGTTCCAGCATGCGCATACCCTGACGGGTGTGTGTGACTTCCGGGTGGAACTGCACGCCGTAAAAACGTTTTTCCTCGTTAGCCATAATGGCGAACGGGCAGGTTTCGGTGCTGGCAACGGTGACAAAGTCAGACGGGATAGCGGTAACTTTATCGCCGTGGCTCATCCACACGTCCAGCAGCGGCTTGCCGTCTGCGGTCAGGGAGTCTTCAATGCCGCGAATCAGCGCGCTGTCGGTTCTCACTTCCACCTGCGCGTAACCGAATTCACGTTCATTGGATGCTTCAACATGGCCGCCCAGTTGCATCGCCATCGTCTGCATGCCGTAGCACACGCCGAATACCGGCACGCCAGCTTCAAACACATACTCCGGCGCGCGCGGGCTGTTTTCTTCAGTGGTGCTTTCCGGGCCGCCGGAAAGAATAATACCGCTTGGGTTGAATTCGCGAATTTGTGCTTCCGTAACATCCCACGCCCACAGTTCGCAGTAAACGCCGAGTTCACGCACGCGACGCGCAACCAGCTGAGTGTACTGAGAACCAAAATCCAGGATGAGAATGCGATGTTTATGAATATTTTCCGTCATTGACGCTAATTCCGAGGCAAGTGAAACAGATTAAATAAATCGCCCGACACGAGGTCGGGCGAAGAAAATCAGGAGCCCAGACGGTAGTTCGGGGACTCTTTGGTGATGGTCACGTCATGAACGTGGCTTTCCTGAATACCCGCACCGCTGATGCGTACAAACTCCGCTTTGGTACGCAGCGCGTCGATAGTACCACAGCCGGTCAGACCCATACAGGAGCGCAGGCCGCCCATCTGCTGGTGAATGATCTCTTTCAGGCGGCCTTTATACGCTACGCGGCCTTCGATACCTTCCGGCACCAGTTTGTCTGCCGCGTTATCGCTCTGGAAATAACGGTCAGAGGAGCCTTTGGACATCGCGCCCAGAGAACCCATACCACGGTAGGATTTGTAAGAACGGCCCTGGTACAGTTCGATTTCACCCGGGGATTCTTCAGTACCCGCCAGCATGGAACCGACCATTACCGCGCTTGCGCCTGCGGCGATCGCTTTGGCGATATCGCCGGAGAAACGAATACCACCATCGGCGATAACCGGAATGCCCAGACCTTCCAGCGCTTCAACCGCGTCAGAAACCGCGGTAATCTGCGGAACGCCTACGCCAGTGACGATACGGGTCGTACAGATAGAGCCTGGACCGATACCCACTTTCACCGCGCTGACGCCAGCGTCTGCCAGCGCGCGCGCGCCTGCGCCAGTTGCTACGTTGCCGCCGATGATTTGCAGATCCGGGTATTTGGCACGGGTTTCACGAATGCGTTGCAGAACGCCTTCGGAGTGGCCGTGAGAGGAGTCGATCAGCAGTACGTCAACGCCTGCGGCAACCAGCGCGTCAACGCGCTCTTCGTTGCCCGCGCCCGCGCCGACTGCCGCGCCAACGCGCAGACGACCCTGCTCATCTTTACAGGCGTTCGGTTTACGTTCCGCTTTCTGGAAATCTTTTACGGTGATCATGCCGATCAGATGGAAGCTGTCATCCACAACCAGCGCTTTCTCAACGCGTTTTTCGTGCATTTTGGCAAAAACCACTTCACGCGCTTCACCTTCGCGCACCGTGACCAGGCGCTCTTTCGGCGTCATATACACGCTGACAGGCTGGCTCAGGTCAGTGACAAAACGCACGTCACGACCGGTAATGATACCGACCAGCTCGTTATCTTCGGTGACAACCGGATAGCCAGCAAAACCGTTACGTTCGGTCAGTTCTTTCACTTCACGCAGCGTGGTGGTTGGCAGAACGGTTTGCGGGTCGGTGACCACGCCGGATTCATGTTTCTTCACGCGGCGAACTTCTTCCGCCTGACGCTCGATAGACATGTTTTTGTGGATAAAACCGATGCCGCCTTCCTGTGCCAGGGCGATTGCAAGGCGCGCTTCCGTCACGGTATCCATTGCTGCGGAGAGCATAGGGATGTTCAGACGAATGGTTTTCGTCAACTGCGTGCTGAGGTCGGCAGTATTCGGCAGAACGGTGGAGTGAGCGGGAACGAGGAGGACGTCGTCAAACGTCAGAGCTTCTTTAGCAATACGTAGCATGGGCAATATCTCTAACCTGGGGGTGGACAAATATTGCCGTGGCATTATACAGAGCGAAACCGATTGCATCCACACTTTTTTGCAAATAATGCTTGCGATCCCCTGTGGGCGGGTTACTATCGACTGAATAACTTGCTGATTTAGAATTTGATCCCGCTCACATGTTATCCTCTCAGACCTCCTCAATCTTTACCGTAAGCCGCCTTAATCAGACGGTTCGTCTGCTGCTTGAGCAGGAAATGGGGCAAGTATGGATCAGCGGTGAAATCTCTAATTTCACGCAGCCCGCCTCCGGTCACTGGTACTTTACGCTAAAGGATGACACCGCCCAGGTACGCTGCGCGATGTTCCGTAACAGCAACCGCCGCGTCACTTTTCGCCCGCAGCACGGGCAACAGGTGCTGGTTCGCGCCAATATCACCCTGTATGAGCCACGCGGCGACTATCAGATCATCGTTGAAAGCATGCAGCCTGCGGGTGAAGGCCTGCTCCAGCAGAAATATGAGCTGCTGAAAGCAAAATTGCAGGCTGAAGGGCTGTTCGATCAGCAGTATAAACAACCGCTCCCCTCGCCCGCTCACTGCGTCGGGGTGATCACCTCAAAAACCGGTGCCGCTTTACATGACATTCTTCATGTCCTGAAACGCCGCGATCCCTCCCTGCCGGTTATCATCTACCCGACCGCTGTTCAGGGTGATGACGCGCCGGGCCAGATTGTTCGCGCCATTGAACGGGCTAACGCCCGAAGTGAATGCGACGTGCTGATCGTCGGGCGCGGCGGCGGTTCACTGGAAGATCTGTGGAGTTTTAACGATGAACGCGTCGCGCGGGCGATTTTCGCCAGCCGCATTCCGGTCGTTAGCGCCGTCGGCCATGAAACCGACGTCACCATCGCCGATTTTGTTGCCGACCTGCGCGCGCCGACGCCTTCCGCAGCCGCCGAGATAGTCAGCCGTAATCAGCAGGAGTTGCTGCGCCAGATTCAGTCCGCGCAACAACGCCTCGGGATGGCGATGGATTACTATCTGGCAAACCGCAACCGCCGTTTTACGCAGCTTTTCCATCGGTTACAGCAGCAACACCCGCAACTGCGCCTGGCGCGCCAGCAGACAATGCTGGAAAGATTGCGCCAGCGGATGAACTTCGCGCTGGATAATCAACTCAAGCGCGCGGCCTCGCGCCAGCAACGTGTCCTTCAGCGTTTAAACCAGCAAAACCCGCAGCCGCGAATTTATCGTGCGCAAACGCGTATTCAGCAGCTGGAGTATCGTCTGGCCGAGAACGTGCGCGCACGTCTGAGCGCCACACGCGAACGCTTTGGCAATGCGGTAACGCATCTTGAAGCCGTCAGCCCGCTCTCCACGCTGGCGCGTGGTTATAGCGTAACCACGGCGACGGACGGCAAGGTGCTGAAGCAAACCAGACAGGTGAAAGCCGGTGATGTGCTCACCACCCGGCTGTCAGACGGCTGGGTGGAAAGCGAAGTGAAAGGCGTGACGACCGCGAAGAAAACGCGCAGGAAAAAGACGGATTAAAGCGGCACAAACTCCACGCGCTTTTTAGAGATCAGCCCATGACCATTCTGGCAGAAATAATCCACCGCGCCGCAGGCTTTTAACACCTGGAGCGGCTTATGGCACTCCGGGCAGCGCGCTTCAAGTTCAATATCTTTATTGCAGCTGTCGCAGTGCGCCGCACCGTTTTGCGGTTCCAGCTCTGTATGGCAATCCGGGCAGGTAATCGACACGGTAACTCCTTTGATATGTTGCGAGCTGAGCATCAAAACCCATGACCAATAAATCCCTGAACGCCTGTTCCCGTCTCATTCGTTGAACTGCCAGGGCGTCACTCACGCCCCGGCCAGGTCGAATGTTGCATCAGGCGTTAGTGACCGGCTTCTGCTCATTTTTAGTCTGTGTATTTTCCAGCATACGACGAACCGGAACAATAAGCACGATCAGCACCGCAGCGCAAATCAGCAGGGCGACGGAGCAACGCGCGAAGAGGTCCGGCAGCATATCGAGCTGATCGGCCTTCACATGGCCGCCAATCAGGCCCGCAGCCAGGTTACCCAGCGCGCTCGCACAGAACCACAGCCCCATCATCTGACCGCGCATTCTTTCCGGCGCCAGCAACGTCATGGTCGCCAGACCAATCGGGCTCAGGCACAGCTCGCCCAGCGTCAGCATCAGAATGCTGCCTACCAGCCAGAACGGCGATACGCCCGCCCCGCCGTTATTCAGCACGTTCTGCGCCGCCAGCATCATCAGGCCAAAGCCCGCCGCCGCACACAGAATACCGATAACAAACTTGGTGATGCTGCTCGGGCGAATGTTCATGCTCGCCAGCTTTGGCCATGCCCAGCTGAACACCGGCGCCAGCAGGATGATAAACAGAGCGTTGATCGACTGGAACCATACGGCTGGAATCTCAAAATCGCCGATCATGCGGTTAGTGTAGTCGTTGGCGAACAGGTTGAATGAGGTCGGCTTTTGCTCAAACGCAGACCAGAAGAATGCGGCTGAAACCAGCAGGATAAAGCATACCAGCAGTCGTGCGCGCTCTTTACGGTTCAGGCCCGCAAAAACAAACAGGTAGATAAAGTAGAGCGCAACAGACGCCGCAATCACGTACACCAGCATGCTGGCTACCGCGACCGGGTTAATCACAATCACGCCCTGAGCGATCAGCGCAACGATAACCACCACGCCTACTGCCAGCGCCAGCAGCCATACGCCCACGCCGTTTCTCTTCACTACCGGGCTGTTCCAGGTGGAGTCCAGCCCCACTTCGCTGTCGTAGCGTTTCATTGCCGGAACGGCAAACACGCGGAAGATGATCAACGCCACCAGCATCCCGATGCCGCCGATACCAAAGCCCCAGTGCCAGCCGTGGCTTTTAATCAGCCAGCCGGAGATCAGCGGCGCAATGAACGACCCCATATTGATGCCCATATAGAACAGCGAGAAACCGCCGTCACGACGCGCATCGCCTTTTTTATACAGCGTCCCCACCATGACCGAGATACAGGTCTTGAACAGGCCAGAACCGAGCACGATAAACATCAGGCCAATAAAGAACAGGTTGTCGCCCATCACGGCAGAGAGCGCAATCGACAGGTGGCCGAGCGCAATCAGAATCGAGCCGTACCAGACCGCTTTCTGCTGGCCGAGCCAGTTATCCGCCAGCCAGCCGCCCGGCAACGCCGCGAGATACATCGTACCGGCAAAGATACCGACAATCGCGGAGGCGTTTTCACGCGCCAGTCCCATGCCCCCGTCATAGACGGTCGCAGCCATAAACAGGATCAGTAACGGACGGATGCCGTAAAACGAGAAACGTTCCCACATCTCGGTGAAGAACAGCGAACCGAGCGGATAAGGATGGCCGAAGAACGTTCGGCTTTCTTTTTGATTAACAGAGGATTGCATAATTCTCCCGAAAAGGTATGTCGTTGTGCTTATAAACACCGCAATGCACGCCGACCAGTTACGTATCTGGCCGATTTTTTTACATGCGGCGAAGGGTTATTTAACCATTTGATAACCTGGAGCCAGTTTTGTCTAGTACCAACCCCTGGACTTTAAGATGAAAATTCGACAATTGTCTACTTTCTTAGATTTAAAGTTGGAAGAAAACGAATAGTCATTGACATCACACAGGGAAACCATCGGCTGGAGCAAAACAAAAAAACCCGCGACAGGCGCGGGTTTTATCAACGTCAGCGACGATTATTTGCTTTTCTTAATGTGCTTAATCAGACGTTTACGCTTACGCATCTGGGTCGGGGTCAGCGTATTGCGCTTATTCGCATACGGGTTTTCCCCTTCTTTAAACTGAATACGGATAGGCGTTCCCATCACGTCCAGCGATTTGCGGAAGTAGTTCATCAGATAGCGCTTGTAAGAGTCCGGCAGGTCTTTCACCTGGTTGCCGTGAATCACCACGATTGGCGGGTTATATCCCCCGGCGTGGGCATATTTCAGCTTCACGCGGCGACCGCGAACCAGCGGCGGCTGGTGATCTTCAACCGCCATAGTCATGATGCGGGTCAGCATGGCGGTGCTGACGCGACGGGTTGAACTGTCATACGCTTCACGTACGGACTCAAACAGGTTGCCCACGCCGCTGCCATGCAGCGCAGAGATAAAGTGTACGCGCGCAAAGTCGATAAAGCCCAGACGGAAGTCCAGCGTCTCTTTCACCTGCTCTTTCACTTCCTGGGTCAGACCGTCCCATTTGTTCACGACGATGACAAGTGAGCGCCCACTATTAAGGATAAAGCCCAGCAGTGACAGGTCCTGATCGGAAATCCCTTCGCGCGCATCAATAACCAGCATCACCACGTTGGCATCTTCAATCGCCTGCAACGTTTTAATGACGGAGAATTTTTCTACCGCATCGGTGACTTTCCCACGCTTACGTACGCCTGCGGTATCAATCAGCACGTATTCACGCTCATCGCGTTCCATCGGAATATAGATACTGTCGCGCGTCGTTCCCGGCATGTCATAGACCACTACGCGGTCTTCACCCAGAATACGGTTAGTCAGTGTGGACTTACCTACGTTCGGACGGCCGACAATCGCCAGTTTGATTGGCAGATCCTGAGGGTTGAAGTCATCTTCCGGCTCCTCTTCCCCGTTCTCTTCCGCTGCCAGTTTCGCCCAGTATTCGGCGTCTTCGTCCACCTCTTCCTGCGGGGCGACGTCGTCCATCCACGGCAGCAGAACATGCTCCAGCAGGCTGAGCACGCCACGACCGTGAGAAGCTGCAATCGGGTGAATTTCACCTAAACCCAGCGCATAGAAGTCGACAACCGCCTGATCGGGATCGAGCCCGTCAGTTTTGTTTGCCACAAGGAACGTGGGTTTTTCGCGGGAGCGCAGATGTTTGGCGATCGCTTCATCCGCTGGCATCAGGCCAGCACGCGCATCCACCATGAACAGCACAACATCAGCCTCTTCAATCGCCAGCAGCGACTGTTCCGCCATGCGGGTTTCCACACCGTCTTCGGTGCCATCAATACCGCCGGTATCAATACAGATAAACTCACGGCCTTCAATCTCCGCACGACCGTACTTACGGTCACGAGTCAGACCCGGGAAATCCGCAACCAGCGCATCTCGGGTGCGAGTTAGACGGTTAAATAACGTGGATTTTCCGACGTTAGGGCGCCCGACAAGCGCGACCACAGGTACCATGTTTAAAGCCTCATTTAAAAAATCATCAAACAACGCGCGCGATTTTTGCGCCGTTGTTAAAAACAGTAAAACGGCCCCTGCACCAGGAGCCGTTTTTCAAAGCGTGCGGTCGTGACGATTAACGCGTAATAGAGTACAGCGTACCGTCTTTCGCCTGGATCAGCAGTTTGCCATCGGCAGAGGCCGGTTCGGTCAGGAAGCCGGAGCTATCCACTTTTTGCTGAGCCACAAAACGACCGTCCTCAACGTTAATCCAGTGCATATAGCCTTCGCTATCGCCTACCACCAGATTGCCATTATACAGCGCAGGCGATGTCAGCAGACGGTGCAGCAGATCGCTTTGCGTCCACAGCGTCACGCCGCCGTCGGTGGTCAATGCCAGAATACGGTCGTTCTGATCCACCAGGTAGATACGATCGCCGTCAACGATGAAATCATTCACCGAGCCCAGCTCACGTTTCCACATAATCTGACCACTGCGCAGATCCAGCGCCGTCAGGTTACCATTATAAGCCAGCGCGTAAACGACGCCATTGACGATAACCGGCGTGGTATCGACATCGCTCAGACGGTCGATTTCAGTCGAACCGGTCGCCTGGGAAATACGCTGTTGCCAAATCATCTGGCCCTGCTGCATCAGCACGGCGCTGACGCGACCGTTATCACCACCCACAATGGCGGCGCCATACGCGGTAGCCGGAGCGGACTCACCGCGCAGCGAAAGCGACGGCATGTCGAGGTTCACGGTCCATTTGATCGCGCCGTCCGCCTCATTCAGCGCCTGCAACTGACCGTTGCTGGTATGAATAAGCACCAGGCCATCGCTAACAACCGGGCGAGATAACGCTTCACCGGCGACTTTCGTCTGCCACGCCGTCGTACCGTCAGCCGCGTTCAACGCATAAACCTGCGCTTTTTCGCTGCCAATATAGACATGGCCGCCGGAGACCGTTACGCCGCCAGACAGCAACGCAGGCGCTCTGGAGAACCAGCCGTCTTTCTCCGCCAGGTTCACGGACCAGACTTCTTTCCCGTCATCCGCGTTTACCGCTTTTACGGTGCCTTTACGGTCAGCCGCGTAGACCACGTTATCGGCATACGCCGGGTGCAGGTTGGAATAAAACTCGCCGATACCGCTACCTACAGACGTACTCCATGCGGTAGACGGCGTAAACTGGTTTTCCACCGTCGGCAACGGGGACATTTTGACAACATCTTCTTCGCCACTAAACAGTGAACAACCGCTCAATAACGTAACAGAAAGCAGTCCTGGCAGAAGTAATTTACGCAATTGCATCGGGTCCCTCTCAGATGGACAAATTATTGATTTTCATCTGCATCATTTCACTCAGCGCCGGGCTGGCATCGCTTTTCACGCCTGCTTCCCATGCGCTACGCGCGCCTTGTTTATCGCCTTTGCTCAACAACGCTTCGCCACGCAGATCGGCGACAATCGCAGCCCATCCTTCACCTTTTACGGTATCGAGCGTTTTCAGCGCGGTATCGGCCTGCTTGAGCTGCACCTGAACGCGGGCAAGACGCAGATTAATCACCGCTTTGAGGTTCTCATCGCTGGTGGCCGCCAGTCCTTGCTGTAGCTGGGCTGCGGCTTTCTCAAGTTCATTTTGATCAACAAACTGCTGCGCCAGTTCCATAGAAGCTAACGCGCCGTAGGTATTTTTATTCTCCGTGGCGAATTTCTCCGCAGCGGAGATGCTATCCGGTTTGCCCGCGCTCACCGCGGTCACCGCATTTTGATATGCCAGAGAAGCAGAGCGTGCGGACTCCGTCTGATGACTGGTCCAGTAGCGCCAACCGAGCAGCGCGCCAACCCCTAAAATCACCCCAACAGCCAGCGCTTTGCCATTTTCAGCAAAGAAGCGTTTAATCGCATCAACCTGGTCGTTTTCGTTCTCGTAAATTTCCACGCTGTCCTTCTCCTTAACCCAATAACGTGCGCAAATGTGCGGTCACACTATCCTGTGCGACTGCCGTTTGCTCACCAGAGCGCAAATCCTTCACTACAACGGTGCCGTCAGCCACTTCGGACTCACCCAGCACCAGTGCAACGCGGGCGCCCCATTTATCGGCACGGGCAAACTGTTTCTTAAAGTTGCCGCCGCCGTGGTTAGTCATCAGTTTCACGCCCGGATTTTCATCACGCAGGCGCTCCGCCAGTGTCATCGCCGCAGACTGCGTATCCGCGCCTGAGGCTACCAGGTATATATCGACAACAGGATCGGCATTAAATTCCAGATTAACTGCCTGAACTAACAAAACAAGTCGTTCCAGACCCATCGCAAAGCCCACCGCCGGGGTTGCGCGACCGCCAAGTTGCTCCACCAGACCGTCATAACGACCACCGGCGCACACTGTGCCCTGAGAACCCAGACTGTTGGTTACCCATTCAAATACGGTGCGGTTGTAGTAATCAAGGCCGCGAACCAGACGCTGGTTGACGGTGTAAGCGATACCCGCCGCTTCCAGCAGTTTGCACAGACCGGCAAAGTGCTCGCGGGAGTCGTCATCCAGATAGTCGCCCAGAGCAGGCGCATCGTTGAGCAGCGCCTGAACGTCCGGGTTCTTGGAATCCAGCACGCGCAGCGGGTTGGTATACATGCGGCGTTTGCAGTCTTCGTCCAGCTTCTCTTTATGCTGTTCAAGGTATGCCACCAGCGCATCACGATAGTTGGCGCGCGCGTCAAGCGAACCGATGGAGTTCAGCTCCAGATTCACATGTTCAGCAATACCCAGCGCACGCCACCAGCGCGCGGTCAGCAGAATCAGCTCCGCATCAATATCCGGCCCTTGCAGACCGAAGGCTTCGACACCCAACTGATGGAACTGACGATAACGCCCTTTCTGCGGACGCTCATGGCGGAACATCGGCCCGATATACCACAAGCGCTGTTCCTGATTGTACAGGAGACCATGTTCGATACCGGCGCGTACGCAACCCGCCGTCCCTTCAGGACGTAACGTCAGGCTGTCGCCATTACGATCCTCAAAGGTATACATCTCTTTTTCAACCACGTCAGTGACTTCACCGATAGCGCGTTTGAATAACGGGGTCTGCTCTACAATCGGCAAACGGATTTCACTGTAACCGTAGCTGCCGAGCACGTTTTTGAGTGTGCCTTCAATGCGCTGCCAGATGGCGGTTTCGCCAGGCAGATAATCGTTCATGCCGCGAATGGCTTGAATGTTTTTTGCCACGTTTATTCTCTTTCTGAATATAAAAATGAACCCTCAGCGCTTCCCAAACGATACGGGAGCCATGCGGGTTCAATCATACACGGGAAGCGCGCCGCTTCCCATCGCGTTATTATTTTTCAACCTGCTGCACGTCGATTCGACGCGCTTCGTCCATAATGCTGGCCTTCGCGCGGATACGGGCTTCAAGCTGCGTAATCATATCATCGTTGTCGAGTCTGTCTTTACGCACACCGTCTTCATACAGGCCGCTTTTTTTGTTGCCGCCCGTTACGCCCAGCGTCGAAACCAGCGCTTCGCCCGGCCCGTTCACCACACAGCCGATGATGGAAACGTCCATTGGCGTGATGATGTCTTCAAGGCGTTGTTCCAGCGCGTTGACCGTGCCGATGACGTCGAACTCCTGACGGGAACAGGTTGGGCAAGCGATAAAGTTGATCCCACGCGCACGAATGCGCAGCGATTTCAGAATATCGAAGCCCACTTTAATTTCTTCTACCGGATCGGCCGCCAGAGAGACGCGCAGCGTATCGCCAATGCCTTCCGACAGCAGTAAACCGAGGCCGATCGCCGATTTCACAGCGCCGCTGCGCGCGCCGCCTGCTTCGGTGATCCCAAGATGCAACGGTTGTTCGATCTGTTTCGCCAACAGACGATAGGATTCTACCGCGAGGAAAACATCCGAGGCTTTCACGCTGACTTTAAACTGATCGAAGTTCAGGCGATCGAGATGATCCACATGGCGCATCGCCGATTCCAGCAGCGCCTGCGGCGTTGGCTCACCGTACTTTTCCTGTAGATCTTTTTCCAGCGATCCGGCGTTTACGCCGATACGGATAGGGATATTTTTATCGCGGGCGCAGTCAACAACGGTACGAATACGCTCTTCGTTACCGATGTTGCCTGGGTTGATTCGCAGGCAATCCACGCCATATTCCGCCACTTTCAGCGCAATGCGATAGTCGAAGTGGATATCAGCAACCAGCGGGACATTAACCTGCTGCTTGATAAGCTTAAACGCCTCTGCGGCATCCATTGTCGGCACGGAGACGCGGACGATATCCGCGCCAACACGTTCCAGCGCTTTAATTTGATTGACCGTCGCTTCCACATCCGTCGTGCGCGTATTGGTCATTGACTGTACGGCGATGGGGGCGCCATCGCCAATCGGCACATTCCCAACGTAAATACGTTTCGATTTTCTACGTTGAATTGGAGCCTGGTTATGCATGAAAAATCTCCCGCGTTGCCCGTCTGTTACTGCGCCGGTGATTGTTCGGCATTAAGGGTCAGACGCGCAACCTGGTTAGTTCTGATAAAACGGCTCAGATCGACAGGTTTTCCTTGATACTGGATCTGTACCGCAGCCGGGGCGCCAATTTTAAGCTTATAAGGCGCCTGACCGGTTAGGTTTAAATTGCCATCTTTACGCTGCATTCCGCTAAACAGTTTTTTACCTGTCGCATCGGTGACTTCCAGCCAGCAATCGGCGGTAAAGTTCATCACCAGCGCGTTCTGATCGACCGCTGACGTAGCCACGCCCGCCTGATCGGTCGGCAATGACGCCGCATCACCCGGCGCGGCAGGCGCCGTGGTTGCGGTATCCACATTCGCCTGAGAAGGCGCAACGACCGCATTCTGCTGAGCGTCTGCGGCAGGCGCCGTGGTCGTCGCGGACGCATCCGGCGTCTGCGGCACGGCGTTTGTCGCCGTAGAGTCAACAGGCGCAGTTGGCGCTGGCGTCGAATCCTGGCTTGCGGCTTCGCTGGTGTCCAGCGGTACGCTCTGGGCGCTATCGCCGCCGGCATTCAGTTCAGCAGAGGATTGATCGACCATCGTGGTGAGTTCTTCCTGCTGCGCCTTATGGTTTTGCCACCACCAGGCCCCCGTCAGGCCAACCACCACAAACAGCACCAGCCAGGTGAACGTCATCAACCAGCCATCGCGCTTTTTACGACGCTTACCTAAAGAGAAGCTCTGCATCGGCGCGACTTTGGAAGGACGAACCGGCGCCTGTTTTTCCAGACCGGGCAGCAGTTCTTCTTCAGGGATGTGCACCAGACGCGCATAAGAGCGGATATACCCGCGCAGAAACGTTGAAGCGAGATCGGCCGGGGCCTTATCTTCTTCAATATCGCGTACCGTGGAAACCTTCAGGCAAAGTCGCTCTGCAACCGCCTGCTGGCTGAGTCCGAGTTGTTCACGGGCATTGCGCAGACGAACGCCGGTGGATTGTGCTTCATTTTGGTCGTGCGTGGCTTCAGTATTCATTCGCTACAGCTGCTGGTACGTAAATTGGGGTTCAGGCGCCGGTGAGACACAATGCCCACCCGCACCGCGAAACATCTGGTCAGTTAACCTTAGTTGGACAGTATAAGACTGTCAGGCTACTTATGACAAAACAGCTTAATCCTTAAGGCTAAACTATTGTTGCACCGCTACATACTGCCCTAAAGTTGACAAAAACGCACCGTTAATATTGACCAGATAAGTACAACTTGAGGCATCATTCAACCAACATTGCGCCACTGTACACAAAACACACAATGGCGCAAGCCGTATCAGACCGCCTTAATGTCGATAGCCTCACCTTGCATACGCTTACGCAGAGTACGTTTGGTACGGTCAATCACATCTCCGGCAAGCTGACCACAAGCGGCATCAATATCGTCGCCGCGTGTTTTACGCACAATGGTCGTGAAACCATAGCTCATCAACACCTTAGAAAAACGATCGATGCGGCTGTTGGAACTCCGGCCATACGGCGCGCCCGGGAACGGGTTCCACGGAATCAGGTTAATCTTACACGGCGTATCTTTCAGCAGTTCCGCCAGCTGATGCGCATGTTCCGTTCCATCGTTGATGTGGTCCAGCATGACGTATTCAATTGTGACGCGTCCCTGATTCGCATTGGATTTCTGCAAATAACGGCGAACCGCGTCGAGGAACGTTTCGATGTTGTACTTTCTGTTGATCGGTACAATTTCATCGCGAATTTCATCGTTCGGCGCATGCAAAGAGATCGCCAGCGCAACGTCAATCATGTCGCCCAGTTTATCCAGAGCCGGAACAACGCCTGACGTCGACAGCGTAACCCGGCGTTTAGACAGACCGAAACCGAAATCATCCAGCATGATTTCCATCGCCGGTACGACGTTGGTCAGGTTCAGCAGCGGTTCACCCATGCCCATCATCACCACGTTGGTGATCGGACGTTGCCCGGTGACTTTCGCTGCGCCGACAATTTTCGCCGCACGCCACACCTGGCCGATAATTTCAGAGACGCGCAGGTTACGGTTAAAGCCCTGCTGCGCAGTCGAGCAGAATTTACACTCCAGCGCGCAACCAACCTGTGAAGAGACGCACAGCGTGGCGCGATCGTCTTCCGGGATGTAGACCGTTTCCACGCGCTGATCGCCAACGGCAATCGCCCATTTGATGGTGCCATCTGAAGAACGCTGTTCTTCCACCACCTCTGGCGCGCGGATTTCCGCCACCTCTTTCAGTTTGCCACGTAACACTTTGTTGATGTCGGTCATCTCATCAAAGTTATCGCTGCAATAGTGGTACATCCACTTCATCACCTGATCGGCGCGGAAGGGTTTTTCACCTAATTCTTTAAAAAACTCCCGCATCTGCTGACGGTTCAGATCCAGCAGGTTAATTTTTCCATTTTTATCAGGAACAACCGGGGTGATGATTTCAGACGTGACAATTTGTTCAGACATATTCTATTCCGGCCTCGTTATTACACGTTATGGCCCCTGGAGGGTTGAAAAAAGAAGCGCCCCAGTGAGCGGTGCTCGTCCTGGGGCGCTGCATTGTACAAATTCTATCGCAAGGATGCCACGCCTGCGCGGGACATTAGCGAAAATAATGTGTAAAGGCAGAGCAGCGTCGTAGACCTGATAAGTCGTAGGCCGGATAAGCGTCAGCGCCATCCGGCATTGCGCGACTGCCTGATGGCGACGCAGATGCGTCTTATCAGGCCTACATACTACATCACTGATTTATTAACGAGTGCGCGGGCACACTTCGCCTTCACCAAAGAAATAGGCGATTTCACGCTGAGCGGATTCCAGAGAATCTGAACCGTGGGTGCCGTTTTCGGTGAAGCTGTCCGCGTAGTCGGCACGCAGGGTGCCCGCCAGCGCGTTAGCCGGGTTGGTTGCGCCCAGCAGGTCGCGGTGACGCTGCACGGCATTTTCGCTTTCCAGTACGGAAACCACGATCGGGCCAGAGGTCATGAACTCGACCAGACCGTCGAAGAACGGTTTACCATCGTGCTCGGCATAGAAACCGCGCGCCTGCTCAACGGTCAGGTGCAGCATTTTCGTACCGACAATTTTGAACCCTGCTGCTTCAAAGCGCGCAAAGATGTTGCCAATAACGTTTTTTGCCACCGCATTTGGTTTGATGATGGAAAAAGTACGTTCAATCGCCATGATTACCTCTGTAATGTGTTCTGCTGTTGTATATATGCTTGTACGACCTGGCGCGGATTATAAAGAGCATCCGGGTTATTGCCTATGGATGAAGGTAACATTTTTTTAAAATAAGATGAGTATTAGCAACAAACTGTTGCTATCAGGTCTATTGCAGAGTAAATCGCAGCGCAGAAATCTGTCCAGCGGCATCCATAACCAGTAATTGATACTCGCCTTTTTCGGCAAGATGTAACGTAATATTCCGCTCGCGTTCTCCCAACGGCTCACCATTGAGGAACCACCAGCGCGCCCCCGCGCCACCACTGCTCTGAATCGATAAATCCACCCCGGAAGCGCCAGGTAACCGTTTCACTATCGCGCCATCACGCACGCCCGTTAACTGTAGAGGTAAAGGCGCATCCTGCCCCAGCGGCGGGCAGGTCGTCGAAGCCGTCGGTAGTCGCGCAGCGCGGCGTTCAGCAGCGGGCAACCAGGGCTCCAGCGGCAACGGCCAGACAATCAACGTCTGCTCCCGCGCCTGGGCGCAATCGGCGGCGACGCGTTTTCCGTCATTATCCAGCCAGACAGGAAAACGAATGCCGCTAATCCCTTCCTGTTCAGGTAACAGCAGCGTCGGTGGTTGGCTGTTTTCCAGCAGCCAGGTCGCCAGTCGACGGCGGCAGTTATTGTCTCCCGCCGAAAGCGCCTGTCCGCCCGGCCAGCAGATAACGCCCCGGCTCACCGACGCCGGACGCGGATCTTCAGGCTGCGTCGCGGCGCGCGCCATCAGCATATTATTCACCTGATTAAGCAGCGGCACCGCGCTGGCAAAACCAAACTGTCCGGCAACGGGTGTGCCGTCGGGCCTGCCCGTCCAGATGCCAGTCACATAGCGGGAGCTAACGCCTATCGCCCATGCGTCGCGATAGCCATAGCTGGTGCCGGTTTTCCAGGCGAGCGGCACTACGCGCGGCAGGGCGCTATCCGGCAACGGCTGCGCTTCATCGGCCATCACCCGCCGGATGATCCAGGCCGCGCCCGGCGACATCAGCGGACGCTCCTGCAACGAATCCTCTGGCTGCAAGCGCAATGTTGCCGCCTTGCCATGACGGGCGAACGCACTGTATGCCGCCACCATCTCGTCAAGCCTTGCGCCCGCGCCGCCCAGAATCAGGGAAAGATTAGGGGCCGCGCCCGCAGGCAGATACAGCGGCAGGCCAACGTTACGCAGTTTTGCCGCAAAACGTTTTGGGCCATATGCTTCCAGTACCTGTACCGCAGGCAAATTTAACGAACGCACCAGCGCTTCGCTCATGCTGACGGGGCCATGAAACCCGCTGTCAAAGTTTCCCGGACGATAATCGCCGGTACGGCGCGGCACATCCTGTAACAGCGAGGCGGGATGGATCAACCCGTCATCCAGCGCCAGCCCATAGACAAAGGGTTTAAGCACCGATCCCGGCGATCGGATCGCAGTGACCATATCCACATGACCAAAACGACTGTCATCATTCATATCCACCGATCCAACCCAACCACGCACGCTCATATCGGTATGATCGACAACGATCATCGCCAGCGAACTGCGCGCCGGAAGCCGCCCCTTCCAGTTTTGCGCCAGCTCTTCAAGCTGACGCTGCAACCCGGCATCCAGCGTGGTGACGATTTTGTCACTGTTGCTTTTGCCCAGCATCATGCGTGAGAACAGCGGCGCCAGTTGCGGCATTTGTCGGGGCGCCAGCCAGACGGGTTCTTCGCGGGCCTCCTGAACATGCCGGGCCGACCATACGCCCTGCGCCGCCATCCGCTCCAGCACTTTATTGCGCGCCGCTTGCGCGCGTTCCGGCCAGCGATCGGGACGCAAGCGGCTCGGCGCCTGCGGTAAAACCGCCAGCAACGCCGCTTCCGAATAGCTCAGTTGCGCTGGTGGTTTACCCAGATAAGCCCAACTGGCGGCGCCGATGCCCTGCAACGTTCCGCCAAACGGCGCACGGTTCAGATACAACGTCAGAATATCGCGCTTGGACAGGTGCCACTCCAGCTGGAGCGCGCGCCAGAGCTGGCGAAATTTACCGCCAAAGGTTCGCGGATGCGGGTCCAGCAGTCGCGCCACCTGCATGGTCAACGTACTGCCGCCGGAAATCACGCGTCCTGACGACAGATCCTGCCAGGCGGCACGCAGTACCGAAAACGGATTCACGCCCGGATGCTGCCAGAACCAGCGATCCTCATAATTAATTAACGCGTCAAGATAGCGGGGAGAAACGTCTTCAATCGTCACGGGATAGCGCCAGATCCCCTCCGCATCGGCAAAGCGCCACAGCGGTGTGCCGTCATGCGCCACCACCACCCGTGCCGGATTGACCTCATGCAGCGGCAGCGGCCAGATTTTGTCCGCCGCCCAGACTGTCAGAATCATCAGAAATGGAGCGATGGCCAGCCAGCGCCAGCCACCGCGTAGACTGCGCAGGACGATCATTTATGGCGTGACAATCAAAAGCCCCTCGGTTGATCCCGTCGCCCGCCACTGTGGAACATACATTGACTCCACCTGCGGGACAGGAACCTGATAGGTTCCTGGCGTCACCGCGCGCGCCAGATACACCAGCGTCACCGGCTGCCCCTGGTTAACCGCCACCGCCGCGACAAAGCGATCGTCACGGAATTCCATATGCTGAATATCCGCCTGCTGCATCTGATTTAACAGGTTTTGCACTTCACTGCCGCTGTCCTGCAGGCTGGCGCTGCTGTTTGCCAGGTTCTGGTTTTCCAGCTCCAGACCGGCAGGCAGCAGGTCGACCACCAGCGCGTCTGGCACGTTTTGACTCGCTTTCACTTCGAGCCAGACCAGCACCAGCTCACCGCTGCGCAGGGAACTGAGCGATTTACTCTGACCATCGGTTCCCAGAATCTGGCGCTCGATGTGCAACACATTACTGGCAGGTACGGGCGCCGTTTGCGGGTATCCGCTGCTGTCCAGACGCAGCCACAGCGGTTGGTCGCCGCTGTTGGTCACCTGCAACACGGAAAGCCGATCGGCATCCAGATTACGCGTTTGCGCTTTATCGCCCGTCAACGGCTGATCAGCGAGCGAAGTCTGCGCCTGCCATGTCCCCGGCAGATCCTGTAGCGTGCGCGCAGCAAGGAACAGCGCATTACTCTCCTGCGTCGAAAGCCAGCGCTGACCAAATGCCTGTTCAGAAAGCGTCGTCAGCAGCGTATTTTGCGCCTCGGGTTGCAGTTTATTTTCCTCCAGCAGCGACAGCATGAGCGCGTTATCACGCAACGGGCTACCGTAATCCGCCATCCATTGCTGCGCGTCACGGCGCGGCGTGTTCAGCGCCAGCGTCAGCGCCTGTTCACTGCGGCTGGCATCGCCCATATTTTTCAGCGCAATGCCCAGTTGCAGAAGCGGCAAGCCCGACGCGGCCTGACTCCGGCGTTCCCAGATTTCACGCAGCGCGCCAAGCGGCGCTTTTTGCTGACGCGCCAGCACCAGTCCCGCATACGCCTGAACGGCAAATTTGCTGGCCTGGGTATCGTCGCTATAGCGAACCGACATCATGCCCGGGTCCTGCAAATAGCGCAGCAGGCGTTCATTTCCCCGGTTAATCGCATCGGCCGGAACGCTGTACCCTTGCTCGCCAGCGCGCACGAGGAAATCCATCGCGTATGCGGTAAGCCAGTATTCTTCCGGCCCGTTGTTATCCCACAGGGCAAAACCGCCGTTATCACGCTGCATTTGCAGCATCCGGGAGATCCCCGTGTCAACTGCCGCACGGCGTTTTTCATCGGTATCACCCGCGATCCCCAACGTCTTCAGTTGCGCCGCGTTGGTATAGAGCGACGGGAACAGGCCGCTGGCAGTTTGCTCCAGACAACCATACGGATAAGCCTTCAGCTCCCGAATATAGCGCGCCAGGTTCAGCGGCGGTTTGCCGCTAAGCAACAACTGCCCCTGCAACGTTACCGGCGAGAAGTTCTCCAGATTTTGGGCGGGCGCATGCCAGGTTTCCCCCGCCTGAAGCACCGTTCCGCTATTTACCGTCTGCGCAGGCCAGGCCGGACGCACGCCAATTTTCCACTGCTTATGCTGGGCGGGAAGCGTCTCGCCAGGCAGGTTCAGGCCGGTCAGCGTGGCCTGCAATTCTCCCTCGCCAAACCCTTCTTTTGCGCGTACCGGGATAAACAAGGTCGTACGCACGCCCGGCGCCAGGTTTACCGGAGCAGGTTGCTGACTCACCAGTTCCAGTAACCCACTGGCGGCGAGTTCAATCGTCAACGTCTGCGGTTTGTCTGTCAGGTTAGTGACATCCAGCGTCAGGCGCGAAGTATCGCCGCCCGCCATAAAGCGCGGCTGATTCAGCTCCGCAATAACCGGAGCGGCAACAATCACCTTGCTTTCACTGCTGCCGAAGTCCTCTGCCGTCCATGCCTGGGCCATAACGCGTAACTCGCCGTTAAAATCACCAATCGGTAACGTAACGGAACCTTCGCCCTGCTCATTAAGCGTGACCGGCAGCGCCTGCTGCGCCACGATGTTGACATGGTTGACCGGCGGTTTGCCGCCGCGTTTGAGTTCATCGCCGTCGCCGCCAAAACGCAGCGTCGCCAGACGTCCCTGCCCTTCAATCACCTGACCGTAGATATCATAAATATCCGCGCCATAGCGTTTTTGCCCGAAGAATGCCTGCCACGGATCTGGCGTAACGTAATCGGTGATATTCAACACTCCGCTGTCCACCGCAGAGAGCAGTACGTTGATCTGTTTTGGCGTTTCGCCATGTTTAGCGCTGGCTTTGACGTTCACCGTCAGCGGCTGGTTTGGACGTATTTTAGCCGGGCTTTCCAGCGTCAGATCCAGACGACGATTTTCATCCCCCAACGGTAGGTGCAGCAGCCCAACCGCGCGTTTCGGCGTCGCTGAACGCGACTTATCGCCCGGACGCACAACCAGCGCGCTCAGGTAGAGATCGTGTCGATTCCAGGCTTTATCGACGGGAATTGACAGGTCGAGGCCCTCGGCAGGTACATCTATTTCCTGCCACCAGAGCGGGCCGTCGCTTGATTCCACCATCGCGTAGCCTTTACCCGCCACCGGCGCGGCGACATGCAGTTTGATGGTGTCCCCAGGACGATAGGTGGGTTTATCCAGCTTCAGGGTGACGCGATCCGGGCGCGCCGCGCCGCTGCCGTCGCTGTTATCCTGCCAGCTGTAACCTGCCCAGAAGCGCACGCTGCTGATCGCATCGTTCGGGGCTTTCACTTCGAGACGATACGATCCCCAGTCAACCGGGAAGCTCACCTTGCCCGTTTCATCGGCGCTGAGATCCAGCGTCTGCTCCCCTTCAACCAGATCTTTTTGATCAAACTGCGACTGCCAGCCTTCGCTTTCCGACCAGTTCCAGTAGTAATCGCGCCGTTCACGGATCAAACGAACCTGCAAACCCGAAGCGGCTTTTTTATTGCCTTGCGCATCGGCGTAGACAATATCAAAGGCGGCGTTACCGCCCTCATCCACGATGGGTTGGTTAACCGTGGCGTCAGTACGATAGTCATACACCGCTTTAGAGGCGAATTGCGGACGAATACCCGGCAAGGTATCGGCAGGCCAGATAGCCTGTTCCGCACGGCGAGTGACCGGGCGACCGCCTGATTCCAGCAGGCTTGCCTGTAGGATCACCTGTAACGGCGAATGCGCTTCCTGCCACTGGCTGTTGGCGGAGACGTCGCCACGGCCATTTTCATCCAGCGTAAGCTGGACTTCGTCCAGGCTGCGGGAAAGGTTTTCTTCCGCAATATCACCAAACTGGAAGCCCGGCAGCGCCTGTACCGCTTCACGCTGCGGGCGCAGGAAGAGTTGCCCCTGTAACGTGTTGCCATTGGCAGGCGCTCCGTACAGGTAGTAACCAACAACGGAGAACGTCACTTCCTCCGACGGGGCTAACGGCGTTTTCTGCGCGCTGAGATTAAGCGCCATTCGCTCCGGCATAAAATCTTCGACATGGAAATCCCACATCCGGGGCTGGTTATCGCCCGTGTTCGCGCGGATGTGCCACATGCCGGTTGGCGCACCGCTATCCAGCGGATACGTAAAGCGGTATAACCCGTTTTCAGGCTGGCTGACAACGGTGCGCAGCACCTGACCGTCCGGCTTTACCACTTCCAGTTTGACGGGCTGATCGGGCAAGGTTTTACCGTCGCTGTCGCGCAGCAGTCCGTTGAGGATCACCGTTTCCCCAGGACGATACAGATCACGCGGGCCGAACATAAAGAACTGCTTGCTGTAGCCCGGCGCGCCCGCAATCGCGAACTCCGCCAGATCCAGCGCGGGCAGTTTCAGATCCAACAGCGTGGTTTGCCCGTCTTTTCGCGCCAGCAACAGCGCCGCCTGCTGACTATTTTCCAGCTGTACATGCCCCTGCGCATCGCTGGCGGCTTGCGCCAGCGTCTGACCTTTCTCATCAAGCAGAGCAACCTCAACCCCCTGCTGCGCCGCGCCGTTTTCCAGACTCTGCGTAAAGATATCAAGGCGATTGTGATAACGGTGGGCGGAAACGCCAATGTCGCTGAGGGTAAAGAGCGTGGCAGGATTACTGTAGTTGTAATGTCCGGCCTGATTCATTACCGCAATGTACACGCCCGCCTGTTGCAGGGGCTTAATGTCACTCAGCGGCAGCAGGCGTTTTTCACGCGTATTACGCGCAGGATTGAGATCAAAACGCCCGGTATAGACCAGATCCGCCATTTTGAGCAGGTTGTCAGATTCCCAGTTCGAAAGAGCATTGCGGTATTCCCACTGGCTGACGAATGCCGCCAGCGACTCAGGCTTCACGCGAAAGAAGTTTACATCCACGTCGTTCACGTTCAGCGCCATGACCGGCAAACCTTCCACCACTTTTCCCGGCAGCAGCGAGCCACGGCTGGCAAAGCCGACGCTCGGCTGAACGTCCCGCGTGGTAATGGTTTTTTCATACGCGCGGCCAAAAGCGGTTTTATTCAGCGCCGTTAAATCACGTTCAACGGACACCACCAGATCGCGGTTGGGTTCCAGGTGGCGCAAGCGCAGCTCTTTCAGATTCGGCGACAGCTCCCAGGCGCCATCAACCTTGCCGCTTTTTTTATCGACCACATGCACGGTTCGGGCAAAATCTTGTTCAGGATCTAACGGAATGGAGAACGTCAGCACCAGCGTCGCCGCGCCGTCCAACTGGACTTCGGAGGCGTCCAGCAGCGTCAGTTCTTTACCTTCGCTCTGTTGCGCCAGCTTTTGCAGTTGTGCCGGATCTTTCGTCGGAGCGGATTGCGCGGCGGGCGTCTCATCATTTTTCACCGCCGTTGGCGCGTTATCGTTGTTATCGCACCCCGCCAACGCCAGCATAAGCATGCAAGCGGCTACGCGTATGTGTTTCATTCTTTCATCCCTGGCCACAGTGGCCCGTTAGCAACGTAGAGTAACTATTATGCGTGAGATTTCCCGTTGTGAAAGCCAGTATTCGTTATATAAGTTCTGATTTTTTCATCAGAAATGTGGTTTCACCAGCCAAATCAGCCTCTTTTACTTGTCCCTTTGCGGTAAACGTCCGACAATTTGGCATTATTATGGCAAAAGATGGAGACGCCTATGTCCACCTCCTGGTTTGTCGCCGCCGACTGGCTGGCAGAGCATATCGACGATCCGCAAATTCAAATTATCGACGCCCGCATGGCGCCTCCCGGACAGGAAGACAGGGATGTTGCGGGTGAATATCGTTCAGGCCACATCCCCGGAGCACTCTTTTTCGATATTGAAGCGCTCTCCGATCACACCTCGCCGCTGCCGCACATGATGCCGCGCCCGGAAGCCTTCGCCGTGGCGATGCGTGAACTGGGCGTACACCAGGACAGACATCTGGTGGTCTACGATGAAGGCAACCTGTTTTCCGCCCCGCGCGCGTGGTGGATGCTGCGAACGTTTGGCGTAGAAAACGTCTCAATTCTTGCCGGTGGTCTGGCAGGCTGGCAGCGCGATGAGCTGCCGCTTCAGGAAGGCGAAGTGGAACTCCCGGAAGGGGAATTTGACGTTAAATTCACGGCGGAGAAGGTTGTGCGTCTGACCGATGTACTCCTGGCGAGCCATGAAAGAACCGCGCAAATCGTTGATGCCCGCCCGGCGCCACGGTTTAATGCCGAAGCCGATGAACCGCGTCCGGGTCTGAAGCGTGGCCATATTCCCGGCGCGTTGAACGTGCCCTGGACAGAGCTGGTGCGTGAAGGGGAATTAAAAACGACCGATGAACTGGACGTCATTTTCTTCAGTCACGGCGTCAGTTTTGACAGACCGATTATCGCCAGCTGCGGTTCAGGTGTCACCGCGGCGGTCGTGGTGCTGGCGCTCGCCACGCTGGATGTGCCCAATGTCGCGTTGTATGACGGCGCATGGAGCGAATGGGGCGCGCGTAATGATTTACCGGTAGAGCCGGCCTAACGTTTTGTAATGTGCCGGATGGCGCTTGCGCTTATCCGGCCTACAGTGCGGGTTGTCCCGGATGACGTTAACGCCATCCGGCTACCGGGATCAGATAATCCGATTCTGTTTAAAATCGCGCAGGAACCCGCCCCAGCGGCGCTCGTAGAACGGCGCGATGTGCTCGGTAATAAAGTGGCTGATGCCCTGCTCACCTTTTTTCACCTGACAGATATCAATCGGTTCATCGCCGGGCAAGGTATCAGTCGCCACGCTGCCCGCCGCATGAATGATCTCTTCGATGTCGCCATCCGCTTCGATGCCAATCAACAGATTCGGCTGAGCGTCATTGCTCTCTTTAATAGTGCAAAGAAAGGCGCGCTTAACCAGTTTGATGGTTTTAAACAGCGTGGTCAGGGAGTCGATCATCTGCGCAGGTGGTTCCGCCACCTCAGACAGAATCAGCGATTCACCGCCTTCCAGCACTTCCTGTGTACTCAGCGGATTGCCCTCTTCGCCGATCAGATGGCTGATCTCACGCGGCATAAACTCTTTACCGGTAGGCAGTTTTGCGTTCAGGAAGAGCGTTTCGCCGAGCGTCATTTCAAATAACGTGCGCACCGGCATCACCACGAATGCCTGCTCGTCTTCTACCGCCTGCTGCAAGGCTTCCAGAGAGGTAAAAAACGGGATGACCGTCGTGCCGTCTTCTTTTTCCCAGTGCTGCAAATCCAGCGCGCTATCGTCAACAATCGCTTCGCCTTCAGCCGCTGTGCCTGGCACCCAGACGGTGGACTCCAGTAAGGTACGGAAAAATGCCGGACGATGCGCGGGTTCAGTCGCCGCCTTCTCCAGCAGGGTTTCTAATTCGTTTTTTGTTTCGGACATAAGGATCACAATAGAGATGCGTGTAGGGCGGGTAAGCGAAGCGCCCCCGCCGTTATCTTGCCGGATAGCGCTAACGCTTATCCGGCCTACATAATTATGCTGTTAACAGGTTAGCGATGGTGCGCACACCCAAACCGGTCGCCCCTGCCGACCACTGCTCAACCGGCGCTTTACGGTAGGTTGCAGAGCAGTCAATGTGCAGCCAGCCCTGCTGGTAGTTTTCGACAAAGTGCGACAGGAAGCCCGCTGCGGTGCTCGCCCCGGCAGGATACGCCGCGCTACCGGTATTGTTCAGTTCCGCAAAGTTAGAAGGCAACTGATTGCGGTGGAACTCCGCCAGCGGCAGACGCCAGAACGGTTCGTTTTCTTCTGCCGCACTCGCCAACAGACGCCCCGCCAGCGCGTCATCAAAACTGAACAACGCGTGGTAGTCGTTACCCAGCGCGGTTTTCGCGGCGCCGGTCAGCGTCGCCGCATCGATGATCAGCTCTGGTTTTTGCGCGCTGGCGTCGATCAGGCCATCCGCCAGCACCAGGCGCCCTTCCGCGTCAGTGTTCATCACTTCCACGTTCTTACCGTTGCGATAATGAATAATATCGCCCAGTTTAAACGCGTTGCCGCTGATCAGGTTATCCGCGCAGCACAGGTACAGCTTCACGCGTTTGTTCAGACCACGGGTAATCGCAAATGCCAGCGCGCCCGTTACCGTTGCCGCACCGCCCATATCGGACTTCATCGAGTCCATAAATGCGCTTTGCTTGATGCTGTAACCGCCGGAGTCAAAGGTAATGCCTTTGCCCACCAGACAGGCGTAAACCGGCGCGTCTTTATCGCCGGTTGGGTTGTAATCCAGCGCCAGCAGCACCGGCGCGCGATCGGAACCCCGGCCAACGGTATGCAGCCCCATGTAGTTTTGCTCGCGCAGATCTTCGCCTTTGGTAATGCGGTAAGAGACGTGATCGCACGCGACGCTGCACAGCAGATCAACGGCACGCTGCGCCAGCTGTTCCGGCCCCAGCTCTTCCGCCGGCGCGTTAATGGTGTCACGCACCCAGTCAATGATCGCCAGACGGTTGTCCAGTTCCTTCTGCTTCTCATCGTCAAGATCTGGCCACTCGACCTTGCGGCTGCCTTTCGGCCCTTTGTAACCCTGCCAGAATGCCCAGCTACGCTCCACATCCCAGCCAGCGCCGGTCAGTTGTACGTGTTTAATGCCCAGTCCGTCAATTTTACGCGCCGCGCGCTGGATTAAACCGGAGTCATCTTTACCGTTCAGGTGCAGGGTAATGCCGTCGTTATTGATGCTGTATGTGGCTTTGTCTCCCCAGCGAGCGTCAGCCGGTTGGGTGGAGAGCGTAATTTTCATCGCTTCAGTCATTGTTCTTTTCCTTCTTCGCGCATACAGGAAAACGGGCCACCCGTGGGCAGCCCGTTTATTTATTCAGCTTCGTCCAGCCAGACCAGCAGGATAGCCTCAAGGATCTTTTCATTTGATGCCTGCGGGTCATCATCAAAATCCTCAAGATCGCAAATCCATTGATGCAGGTCGGTGAAACGAACGGTCTTAGGATCGAGATCGGGGAACGTGTCGTACAGCGCCTCGCCGATTTCGCGGCTATCAGTCCACTTCAGTCCCATACTACCCTCTGTTAATGCTCGCGTGCATGGTTGATTGTGTAACGTGGGATTTCGACCACCAAATCTTCATCGGTGACGCGCGCCTGACAGCCTAAACGACTCTCCGGCTCCAGACCCCAGGCTTTATCCAGCATATCGTCTTCGTCTTCCGTGCTTTCCGGCAGGGAATCGAAACCTTCACGCACGATGCAGTGGCAGGTCGTGCAGGCACAGGATTTTTCACAGGCGTGTTCAATCTCGATACCGTTACGCAGGGCAACGTCAAGAATGGTTTCGCCGGTCTCAGCTTCCAGAACTGCGCCATCGGGACAGAGATCCTGATGAGGCAGAATAACAATCTTTGGCATATTAAACCTCGTCCACGGAATGGCCTTGCAGCGCGCGACGAACAGATTTGTCCATGCGACGAGCGGCGAATTCCTGGGTTTGTTTGTCTACGTTTTTAATGGCTTGTTCTATCGCGTCAACATCATCGCTCTGCGCAACCTCGCTCAAGTGCGCGGCGGCATCATCAATGACCTGACGTTCTGCGGCGCTTAGCAGCGCGGCATCAGCAGCGAGCGCGCCGGTCAGGCTTTCCAGCACGCGCGCCGCTTCCACTTTTTGCTCTGCCAGCATACGGGCTTTTACATCCTGCTCGGCAAAGCTCATTGAATCCTGAATCATGGTGGCGATTTCGCTGTCCGTCAGACCGTAAGACGGTTTGACCTGGATAGACGCCTCAACGCCGGTGGATTTCTCCATCGCGGTGACGCTCAGCAGGCCATCGGCATCCACCTGGAAGGTGACGCGGATATGCGCCCCGCCCGCTGGCATCGCCGGGAGCCCGCGCAGCGCGAAGCGCGCCAGCGAACGGCAATCCTGCACCAGCTCGCGCTCGCCCTGCATGACATGGATCGACATCGCGGTCTGACCATCTTTAAAAGTGGTAAAGTCCTGCGCGCGCGCCACCGGAATGGTGGTGTTACGCGGGATCACTTTCTCCACCAGGCCACCCATGGTTTCCAGCCCCAGCGACAGCGGAATCACGTCCAGCAGCAGCATTTCGCTGTCCGGCTTGTTGCCGACGAGGATATCCGCCTGAATCGCCGCGCCAATGGCGACGACCTTATCCGGGTCGATTGCCGTCAGCGGCGGACGACCAAAAAATTCGCCCACGCGTTCGCGCACCAGCGGCACACGGGTGGAGCCGCCGACCATCACCACTTCCAGCACCTCCTGCGCCTCAACGCCCGCATCTTTCAATGCGCGGCGACAGGCCATCAGAGTACGTTTAACTAAAGCGGCGATAAGGTCATTAAACTGTTCACGGGTGATGTCGCCCTGCCAGCCCGCCACATTGACGCTAACGGAATCGGCATCGCTCAGCGCGATTTTTGCCGCGATGGCGGCATCCAGCAGTTCACGCTGGACGCGGTTATCGCTGCGATCGGCAATGCCCGCCTGCTCACGGATGTAATCGGCCAGCAGATGGTCGAAGTCGTCGCCGCCGAGCGCGGAATCACCGCCGGTCGCCAGCACTTCAAACACGCCGCGACTCAGGCGCAAAATAGAGATATCGAAGGTGCCGCCGCCGAGGTCGTAAACCGCGATAACGCCTTCTTTGCCGGAGTCCAGACCGTAGGCGATCGCCGCCGCCGTAGGTTCATTGAGCAGACGCAAGACGTGCAGCCCCGCCAGACGCGCCGCGTCTTTCGTTCCCTGACGCTGTGCATCGTCAAAGTAAGCGGGCACGGTAATAACCACGCCATCCAGCTCGCCCGACAACGCTTCCGTCGCCCGCGCCGCCAGCGCTTTCAGGATATCGGCAGAAATACGTACCGGGTTGAGCAGACCTGCCGCCGTTTCAATCATCGGCAGACCATTTTCACTGGCCTGGAACTGATACGGCAGATGGGGATAGCGCGTCTGAATATCCGCCAGCGAGCGGCCCATCATGCGTTTTACCGAGCTGATGGTGTTAGCCGTGTCCTGCGCCGCGTTCGTACGCGCCGCGTAACCGACCGTGTGGCCCTGCTGCTGATAGTGAACGACTGACGGCAACAGATGGCGACCGTCGTGATCGGCCAGCGTTTCTGCCTGGCCGCTGCGAACGGTCGCAACCAATGAGTTGGTAGTACCTAAATCGATGCCTGCCGCCAGACGACGCTGGTGCGGCGCAGCGCTCAGACCAGGCTCACTAATTTGTAATAAGGCCATATTCGCTTCCGGGAATTAAAAATCGAGCAGCTTTTCTTCGAGTTGTTCGGCGCTGCTTCGCAGTTTATCGAGAAAACGCAGTTTACGCACGGTGTCCGCCGCCACGTCCCACGTCTCGTTGTCCAACTGTTCCACCATCAGCTGATGGCGGGTATCAAACATTGTTTTCACGCGCTTGATGAAACTTTCCAGTCGCGCTTCGTCCTTTGCCTGTTCTATTTCATCAAGCTCTTCACGCAGTTCCAGCTGTTCCATCAAAAACGCGGTATCGCGCACCGTATGCTGCTCGCTGGCCAGATCAAAGCCGTGTAGTGACAGTAAATATTCGGCGCGCGTCAAAGGGTGACGCAGCGTTTGCCAGGCCTGATTAATGGTCGCGGAGTGTTGTACGGCGGCGAGTTGCTCAGCCTGTGTACCGCTGGCGAATTTATCAGGGTGATACTGACGTTGAAGATCCTGAAAACGGAGGCTCAGCGCCTGGGTATCGAGTTGATAGCGGGCTGGCAAGCCAAAGAGGGTGAAGTAGTCCATAACATTCTCAGGGCATCGACTCTCTGATGTTTCAGGGAGTCAGGTAAAACAAACCCCACGCGCAGGTGACCACGGTGGGGTTATCGGTAAGCACGTTACACGTTGAAGCTTTCGCCGCAACCACACTCGTCTTTTACGTTCGGGTTGGTGAATTTAAACCCTTCGTTCAGACCTTCTTTTACGAAGTCTAACTGCGTACCGTCCAGAAATTGCAGGCTCTTACCGTCGATCACGACTTTTACGCCTTTGTCTTCAAACACGGTGTCTTCTGCCGCCGGTTCATCAACAAATTCCAGTACATAAGCCATACCTGAACAGCCGGAAGTTCTCACCCCCAGGCGCAGGCCAAACCCTTTACCACGGTTTGCCAGAAAGGTATTTACTCGCGCTGCAGCACTGTCGCTAAGTGTAATCGACATAACAACCTCAACTCTTCTTATTTTGCTTCACGTTTGCTTTTGTAATCCGCAATAGCGGCTTTAATTGCGTCTTCTGCCAGAATGGAGCAGTGAATTTTCACCGGAGGCAGTTCAAGCTCGTCTGCGATATCGGTATTTTTAATCGCCTGCGCTTCGTCCAGAGACTTCCCTTTCACCCATTCGGTGACCAGGGAGCTGGACGCGATAGCGGAACCGCAGCCGTAAGTCTTGAAACGCGCGTCTTCAATGATACCTTCATTGTTGACTTTAATCTGCAACTTCATCACGTCGCCGCAAGCCGGTGCACCCACCATGCCGCTGCCTACGTTTTCGTCGCTGTTGTCAAAGGAACCCACGTTGCGTGGATTCTCGTAATGATCGATTACTTTTTCGCTGTAAGCCATTATAAATTCTCCTGATTCCGATACCGATTAATGATGAGCCCATTCGATGCTGTTCAAATCCACGCCCTGTTTGAACATTTCCCACAGCGGGGAAAGGTCACGCAGACGACCGATGGATTTGCGCACCAGCTCAATGGTGTAGTCGATCTCTTCTTCAGTAGTGAAACGACCTAAAGAGAAACGGATAGAGCTATGCGCCAGCTCGTCATTCATGCCCAGTGCGCGCAGCACATAGGACGGTTCCAGACTTGCGGACGTACAGGCGGAACCTGAAGACACCGCCAGATCTTTCAGCGCCATAATCAGGGATTCGCCTTCAACGTAGTTAAAGCTGACGTTGAGAATGTTCGGCGCGCCCTGTTCCAGGTCACCGTTCAGGTAAACTTCTTCGATATCGTTGATGCCGTTCCACAGACGGTTACGCAGCGTGCGCAGACGCGCCATCTCGGTTTCCATCTCTTCTTTCGCGATACGGTAAGCTTCGCCCATACCGACGATCTGGTGTACAGGCAGCGTACCGGAACGCATACCGCGCTCGTGACCGCCGCCGTGCATCTGCGCTTCGATACGAATACGCGGTTTACGACGCACATACAGCGCGCCAATCCCTTTCGGGCCATAGATTTTGTGGCCGGAGAAGGACATCAGGTCTACTTTCAGCTGGCTCAGGTCGATAGGCAGTTTGCCCACGCTCTGGGTGGCGTCAACGTGGTAGATAATGCCACGCGTACGGCACATTTCGCCGATGGTCGCGATATCCTGCACCACGCCGATTTCGTTGTTAACGTGCATGATGGACACAAGAATGGTGTCATCACGCATCGCCGCTTCAAGTTCTTTCAGATCGATAATGCCGTTGCTCTGCGGCGCCAGGTAAGTAACCTCAAACCCTTCGCGCTCAAGCTGACGGCAGGTATCCAGCACGGCTTTATGCTCGGTTTTGCTGGTGATGATGTGCTTGCCTTTTTTCTGATAAAAGTTGGCCGCACCTTTAATCGCCAGGTTGTCGGATTCAGTCGCACCGGAGGTAAAGACGATTTCACGCGGATCGGCGCCAACCAGTTCTGCGATCTGGTTGCGGGCGATATCTACCGCTTCTTCAGCTTGCCAGCCGAAACGGTGTGAACGAGAGGCCGGGTTACCAAAGGTTCCGTCCAGGGTCAAAAACTGCATCATTTTCTCGGCAACACGCGGGTCCACCGGCGTGGTTGCGGAGTAATCGAGATAGATCGGTAATTTCATTGCTCTATAAACTCCGTACATCGCTTCAATGCAAGGAATCAGGCAACCGGCTGGATGTACGACCGAGTACACGGGGCGAGTAAACGCCCCGGCCTGATTCTGAAATCTATTATAATTTTTTACCCTAACTGTTTTGCGGTGCAGCAAGGCGACAAGCTTGTGAAGCCCAGGCGCTTACATAAGTAAGTGACCGGGATGAACAAGCGCGGCCAACGCAGCAGCGCCCCGAAACAGGGCGGGTAAATTACGCGCGCAGTTTGACGTCGATTGCGTCTTGCGTGCGGGTGCTACGTGGCGCGTCATGGGTGTGCTGACGATCAGACACATCCAGAACTTCCTGGTTATTCACCAGTTCGCCTAAGGTAATGTTGTTGAGGAAACCGGTCAGACGGTCACTCAAATCACGCCACAGCGCATGCGTCAGGCATTTATCGCCGCCCTGACAGCCGCCTTTGCCCTGACAACGGGTCGCATCTACCGACTCGTCAACAGCGCTAATCACTTCGCCAACCGCGATGCTACCTGCGTCTTTACCCAACAGATAACCACCGCCTGGGCCACGTACGCTGGAAACCAGACCATTTTTACGCAAACGTGAAAACAGCTGTTCCAGATAAGAAAGGGAAATTCCCTGACGTTCAGAAATATCAGCCAACGGTACCGGGCCCGCTTCGGAGTTGAGCGCAACGTCCAACATTGCGGTCACGGCATAACGCCCTTTAGATGTCAGTCTCATGTCTTACTTAACCTCAAACTCGCCCCTGCCCGGGGTTTTTTATTGTAAAATGGGGGTATTGCATAGCAGGGTCAAGTCTGACATTCCCGACTAAATCAGTCAACTATTTACTTGACTAATTTAGTCAGGTATTTAACCTTCAGTGCCGTTTCTGTTTGCCGGATGGCGCTTCGCTTATCCGGCCTACAATATTCGGCCTGCAAATCGTGCAGCCATCCGGCATCAACACGCTTACTTGCCTTTATTCTGCTGCTCAATAGAAGCAAGAATGCCGCGCAGGATATTCAGTTCCTGGCTTTCCGGGCGCGCGCGCGTAAACAGACGACGCAGTTTGTTCATGACCTGCCCCGGATGGCCTTCACGGATAAAGCCGGTTGAAAGCAGCGTCTGCTCCAGATGGCCGTAAAAACGTTCCAGGTCGTCCACCAGCGGATATGGCATCTCTTCATGTTCCGCCGCCTCGTCGTTTTCCTGCGTTGCCAGCCAGGCCATACGCACTTCGTAGGCGATCACCTGTACCGCCATCGCCAGGTTGAGCGAGCTGTATTCCGGGTTTGCGGCAATCGCCACATGGTAATGGCATTTTTGCAGTTCGTCGTTGGTCAGACCAACGCGCTCGCGGCCAAAGACCAGCGCAACCGGCGTATTCGCGGCTTCCGCCACGCTTTTCAGACCGCATTCGCGCGGGTCCAGCATCGGCCACGGCAGCGTGCGGGAACGCGCACTGGTGCCGACCACCAGGCTACACCCTGCCAGCGCGTCATCGAGCGTATCGACGATCTGCGCATTGCCGATCACATCGCTGGCGCCAGCCGCCAGCGCGATAGCCTGGGAATCCGGCTTGACCAACGGATTTACCAGCCACAGGTTTGTTAAACCCATTGTTTTCATGGCGCGGGCAACAGAACCCATATTGCCGGTGTGAGAGGTTTCCACCAGCACAATTCGAATATTTTGCAGCATTGTCTTTCTTCGGCTAAAGATTATTCGGGCATATTATCATAAAACGGAGACATATTCCGAACTCGCTGCTATACTCTGCGCCGTTTTCCCGTTCTTTAACATCCAGTGAGAGAGACCGATGCATCCGATGCTGACCATCGCCGTGCGCGCAGCGCGCAAGGCGGGTAATGTAATTGCCAAACACTACGAAACGCCTGACTCAGTAGAAACCAGCCAGAAAGGCAGCAATGATTTTGTGACCAACGTCGATAAAGCCGCCGAAGCGATTATTATCGAAACGATCCGCAAATCTTACCCACAGCACACCATCATTACCGAAGAAAGCGGTGAACATGAAGGTACCGATCAGGATGTTCAATGGGTTATCGATCCACTGGATGGCACCACCAACTTTATCAAACGTCTGCCGCACTTCGCGGTATCTATCGCCGTACGCATCAAAGGCCGTACTGAAGTCGCGGTAGTTTACGATCCTATGCGTAACGAACTGTTCACCGCCACTCGCGGTCAGGGCGCACAGCTGAACGGTTACCGTCTGCGCGGCAGCACCGCGCGCGACCTGGATGGCACCATCCTGGCGACCGGTTTCCCGTTCAAAGCCAAACAGTATGCGACCACCTACATCAATATCGTTAGCAAACTGTTCACCGAATGCGCTGACTTCCGTCGCACCGGTTCTGCTGCGCTGGATCTGGCGTATGTGGCTGCGGGTCGCGTTGACGGTTTCTTTGAGATCGGTCTGCGTCCGTGGGATTTCGCCGGCGGCGAACTGCTGGTGCGTGAAGCGGGCGGTATTGTCAGCGACTTTACCGGCGGCCATAACTACATGACGACCGGTAACATCGTGGCCGGTAACCCGCGCGTGGTTAAAGCGATGCTGGCAAGCATGCGCGACGAATTGAGTGATGCGCTGAAGCGCTAATCGTTTGATGCCGGATGACGGCTAGCGCCTTATCCGGCCTACCAGGGGAGTTTCCCGTAGGCCTGATAAGCGAAGCGCCATCAGGCATTCATCCTACAACTGTGCTAAAACGGTCTTAATCCCCTGCCCACCGGCACCGCACTCATCCACATCACCACCGCCGCCACAACCAAAATCACGCCACCGGCTAACGCCAGCGTTGCCCAGCCAATCTGTCGCCACAGTACCGGCGTTTTATTACCGCTTAATTTTACCGCCAGTGCGCGGAAACTGTGAACCAGCAACGCCAGAGAGGTAATGGTCAGCGAGGTTCCCGCCGCCATCGCCAGCGCCGACGCCATTCCCCAACTAAAGACGCCAATAACTTTACTGAACAGCAGCACCATAATCGCGCCGGAACAGGGGCGCATCCCCATCGACAGAATAATCATCAGCCGCGCGCGCCAGTCATCGCCATTCCTGAGTTGCTCTGGGTTCGGCAGATGCTGATGCCCACAGCCGCAATGTTCGTGGTGAACATGATGCGGCGTAAATGAGATAAATTTCGGCTTGCGCAGCAGCGCGCGAAGCGTCTTTAGCGCCCGCCAGCAAAGCAATATTCCCAGCACGCCGACTAACGCATAACTGCCCTTCTCCAGCCAGAAGCTGCTCAGATGTAACTGCCTCGCCGGAAGCTGCAATACCGTCAGCACCACAACCACCAGCGCAATGGCCACCAGCCCCTGCAACAACGATGAGGCCAGCGTCAGGCCGATGCTTGATTTCAGCTTTGATGGATGCGTCGCCAGCCATGTGGTAATCACCACTTTACCATGACCCGGCCCCAGCGCATGGAGTACGCCATACAGAAAGCTAAACAACAGCAGCGAACCGCCCGCCTGCGCCGGATTCGCCGCCACCGCTTTTAATAAGGCGCTCATCTGCTGATTCACTTCCCGCTGCCAGACAATGCTTTTCACCATCACCTGCGGCCAGGCCTGCCATAACCACAGCCCGCCCGCGATGGCCAGCAACAGAAATACCGCCAGCGGCCACAGCGGCAGCCAGCGTCGGGAGCGCGGGCGTTGTTGGGAGATTACTGACATTGCACCGTTACCTTCTGCGCGAACTGTTTACCCAAATCCATATCCTCCGGCGGCGCGTCTTCTTTATCCAGCGACTGCGCAAAACTGAGCGTCTCTTCACTCGGCGTCGGCGTATGCACGCTCATGCTGCATTGTGTGCTTAACGCCTGCGGCAACGAGGCGTCCCGATCGTTGGCGTAGCTCATATCCACATAGTATGTGGGATCGAAGGTCGAAAAAGTGTAAGTCTGGCCGCTCAGCGGCTGCGGTTCAGCCAGCGGCAGGACAAACGTCAACACCGCCTGGTGCGCTTCCCGTTCCATTCCGTATTCCGTCGGGCGATTTTTAAACTTGACCTTTTGTCCGTTGTGCCACACTTCGGTGAAGTAGTGCTGGCCGAGCACGTTCGCCATCACTTCCGCCGCCAGCTTTTTCCAGATCTCCGAACCGGGCTTCGCGTCTCCCGCGTCGTAAAGCAGGTCTGCGGAGGTGATTTCATCCATCGTCCAGCGCATTTTTAGCGCCACAAACCGATCGTTTTCACTCACCAGCTGCGTCTGCAATCGAATAAAGCTATGAGGGTGCGCCTGCGCTGTGAAAGATAAAACAGCGAGAAAGAGTGTTAAAGCGCTGCGTTTAACTAATTGCATCTGTTCCTCACGTTAAAAATTCTGTGATGCTCGCCAGCATTCCTGGCGTAAAGCCCTCTTATAACCATTTCCACGCACAAACTTTAGCTATCCTTATCAAACAAACTAACGGGAGACCAGACAGATGATGCCAACGCTTACTCCGCCGTCTGTACTTTCTGCTCCCCAGCGCCGCTGCCGGGTTTTACTGACGCTTTTCCAGCCGGGGCAAATCGCCACCACGGAAACATTCAGCGCGCTCAATGGCGTCGATGATGAAATTGCCCGTGAGGATATCACCGAAACAGGCCTGGAGATCCAGCGCTATCATCGACTCGCCATCACAACGGGTCAGAACGGACGCTACCGAATCGAGGGGGCTGCGCTCAACCAACGTTTGTGCCTTTTACACTGGCTCAGACGCGGCTTACGCATATGCCCGACCTTCATTACGCAACAGTTTACGCCGGCATTAAAAACCGAGCTTAAACGGAGAGGGATCGCGCGTACGTTGTATGACGATACCAATCTGCATGCGCTGATCAACCTTTGCTCGCGGCGGCTGCAAAAACCGTTTGAATGCCGGGATGTGCAGTTTCTGCGGCTGTTTTTACAATATTGCCTGCTACAGCATCATGCGGGCATCGCACCGGCGTTTAATCCGCTACAGAAACAGTGGGCGCAGTCCTGCGCCGAATACCCGCTCGCGCTGGAGATTGGCCGTCACTGGCAGCGCCGCGTCATGCAAAACGCGCCGCCCGACGAAACGCTGTTTATGGCTTTACTGTTTTCCATGATTCGCATCCCCGACCCTATCCACGACAACCATCAGCAGGATCGCCGCCTGCGCCTGGCTGTCGCCCGGCTGGTGTTGCGCTTTCGGGAAATGGGGCAGGTACGCTTCAGCGACGAACAGGGACTTAACGACCAACTCTATGTGCACCTTGCCCAGGCGCTGAGCCGAAGTTTATTCGCCATTGGTATTGATAACACGCTGCCGGAAGAGTTCAGTCGCCTCTACCCTCGGCTGGTGCGCACCACGCGTGACGCCCTCGCCGGGTTTGAAAGCGAATACGGTGTGCGTTTCTCTGATGAAGAGACAGGGCTGGTCGCGGTAATTTTTGGCGCATGGCTGATGCAGGAGAACGACCTGCACGAAAAGCAGATCGTGCTACTGACAGGCAATAACGGCGAACTGGAGGCACATATTGAGCAGCAATTACGAGAACTGACGCTCCTGCCGCTCAATATTAAGCATGTGCCAACGCAGACCTTCCAGAAAGAAGGTTCGCCGCGCGGCGTGGCGCTGATTGTCACCCCGTATGCCACACCGCTGCCGCTCTTTTCGCCGCCGTTGATTCATGCGGACCTGTCACTTACCGCACACCAACAGCAGCAGATCCGCAAAATACTGGAATCATGATGACGCGGCGACGTTAGGCCGTAAGAAAATAGCAGGCAACGCCACCAATGCCATCACCCAGAATAAGCCGTTCCCTAAATGCTGATACAGGAATCCGGCGAATACAGTCATGATGGCAATGCTGCCGCCCATCGCCACGGCAGAATAGACCGCCTGTAGACGAATCACTTCGCTTCCCTGGCGAGCGGCGATGTAACGCATCGCGGCCAGATGGCAAACGGTAAAGGTGCCGCAATGCAGAATCTGGATCGCTATCAACCACGGCAGCGCGGTGCTCCAGCCCATTAATCCCCAGCGAATGACGCCGCATACGGCGGAGAGCAATAGCAGATCGCGAGCGCTAAAACGGCGGAACAGTTTGTTGCTCAGCGCAAAAATAACCACTTCCGCCACCACGCCCAGCGACCACAAATACCCCACTGCCGAGGCGGAATAGCCCGCCCCCTGCCAGTAAATCGCGCTGAAGCCGTAATAAGCGGCATGCGCGCCTTGCAGCAGGCACACGCAGGCGAGAAAGCGCCAGCTCTGGACGACGAGCGTACGCCAGGCAGGCCAGCCCGCGCTCTCCTGATGACGGCTTTCCCCCTGCGGTAATACGCTCGGTCGCAGCAGCATACCTAGCAGCATCGAGGCCACCCCAAGCGTCAATAGCCCCAGAATCGCCTGATAATCAAAGAGGCTCACCAGTTTCCCGGTCAACGCCGAGCCGATCACAAACGCAATGGACCCCCACAAACGCACCCGGCCATAGTCCATCGTTAACTGTTTTTGCCAGGTATTGGCCAGCGCATCGGTGAGCGGCACCAGCGGCGAGAAGAAGAGGTTAAAACCGATCATCACCACCATCAGCCACGCGACGTGCGTCCCTGCCCAGAATGCGAGGGCAAACACCAGCGTCAGCAGCGCCAGAAGGCGTAACGCAGAAATCAAGCGGGAAGGATCGCTCACCCGTGGCGCAATCAACAGGCTACCGAGGAAACGCGCCACCAGCCCCGCCCCCAGCAGGAGACCGATGGTTTCCGGCGTCAGTCCCAGGCCTTTAAGCCAGACGCTCCAGAATGGCAGAAAAATACCGTAGCTAAAGAAGTAGGTAAAATAACCGAGCGCCAGCCAGCGCGTGGAGTGCAAAACCATGATTCCCTCCCGTATGGAGGCGATAGTCTGGCGATAAATGCAGGCTGGCGCAAGAGAGCATTAACAGGCGAATAATATCTTTTTTGGCCTAAACAACAGCGATTTGCATCGCGAAATGGCACTGGTCTCCCTGAGCTAAAGCCTGGAGTCCCGGTTGCCCCGGCATGTTGTGGGCATTTACCGGGTGCGACTGCGGTTCCAGACACAAGAATGACTCCCCTTGCATTCTGAATAGCATAAGCCAGGGCGTTTGCGATAAAAGCGTGACCTTCATCACATCACGCTGCACGATCGCCCGCCCGCTCCAGCCGGAATACCCTACGTTAAGCCACGCATCCTCGCCATATTGCGCACCGGAAAAATCTGCCTGCCGGGGAATATCGCTCTGCCATTCCTGCGGCAGATGCTGCTTACCTTCCGGCCAGTGACCGCTGGCGGCAAACTGCACGGTACTGTGACGATCAAAAGCAAAGTACGGGTGGAATCCGCAACCATAAAGCATCGGTCGTTCCCCCCGGTGCGTTATCGTCAGCGAGGCATGAAGCACAGAGGCGTCCAGCTGATAGTGAAGATCTGCGACATAATCATAACCGCACGCCATTTGACGACCTGAACGCAGATGACAGGCATCCTCATGAACGGCAATCGTATCCCAGCGCCTGAGCCAGCCATCACCGTGCAGAAAGAAAACGGCATCCTCCTCATGCCGGGGAAGATTCACCGCCTCTCCCCTGAACAGAAAACGGTTTTCGGCAACGCGATTGGCGACCGGCAGCATGGGGAACAGGCCGCATTCGCCGGGTTTTACGCCGCATCCCTCACGTAAAACGGCCTGCTGATGCGCTAATGAAAACAAACTCAACAATCTGCCGCCCTGTGGATCAACACGCATCCGCAGATGCGTGTTTTGTAATGTCAGCGTATCGTCCATTACCGTGCGCTTCGCTGTTGAGTTGACGGGCTGGATTTCACATGCCGCGCCGCCAGTTGCTCTTCCAGCGCCTCCAGCGTCACGCCTTTCGTTTCAGGCACATTGCGCAGCACGTAGAAATACCCCATCGCGCAGATAACGCCGTAAAGCAGGAAACTGCCCGCCGCTCCCAGCCCCGCATTAAGCAGCGGGAACGTGTAGGTCAGCAGGAAGCAGGCAATCCAGAGCGCCAGCGTCCCCAGCGACATCGCCAGACCACGGACGCGGTTCGGGAAGATTTCCGACAACAGAACCCAGGTGACTGGCGCCAGCGTCAGGGCGTAAATCGCAATAGCCGCCAGCACCAGCACCAGAACCGGCCAGCCCATAATCCCCATCCCGTAAGCGGCGGCAATCAGTACATAAATCACCGTGAGTCCTGAAGCGCCAAACAGCATCAGTTTTCGGCGACCAATTTTATCGACCAGCGGCAGCGCTGCGAGGGTGAAGACGAGGTTAATGATCCCTGTGGCGACAATGGATTTTAACGTTCCGTTGATATCAAACCCTGCGGAAGCGAAGATCTCCTGCGCATAGTTGAAGATCACATTGATCCCGCACCATTGCTGGAAGACGGCCAGCACCATGCCGATGATGACAATCGGTTTAATCTGCGGCTGCAACAGCGTTGACCAGGCCACTTTGTGGTTGTCTTTCAGCAGAGTATGTTCTATTTCCCGCAACGTCTGCCCGGCATACTCCGCTGAGCCAATCCGTTGCAGCATGGCGCGGGCTCGTTCAGGTTTGCCCGCTTTGACCAGCCAGCGCGGTGATTCCGGCACAAAGAACATCAGAACCAGAAACGCCAGCGCAGGCACCAGTTCCGCGCCAAACATCCAGCGCCAGCCCATCTGCCCATTCCAGCTTTCAACAATCGCCTGCCGGGTCGCGTCGGTCGCCACCGGTTCAGCAATCATCAGGTTAATGAGCTGGGCCGCCAGCACGCCGATCACGATCGTGAGTTGGTTGACCGCCACAAAACGTCCACGCTTTTCCGCCGGGCTGACTTCCGCGATGTACAGCGGGCTAAGGGCGGACGCCAGGCCGATTCCTACGCCGCCAACGATACGGTAAATCACAAACATATCGAAATTGCTGGCGACAGCGGTTCCCCAGGACGATGCGCTGAACAGGATCGCGGCCAGAATCAGCGGCATTTTTCGCCCAAATTTATCAGCGCACCAGCCGGACATCAGTGCGCCAAAGATACAGCCGACCAGCGCGGAACTCATCGCCCAGCCGGACTGCGCGGGATCGGTAATTGAAAAATAGGCTTCGTAGAACGGTTTGGCGCCGCCAATCACCACCCAGTCATAGCCAAACAGCAAGCCGCCGCAGGCGGCAACCAGACAGATAGTCCAGACATAACCGATTCTTAAATGTGTCTGCGTGTTATTCATTATGATTCCTCTTTCAGGGAAACGCAGGGAACAGCAGGTTTCAGGTGGAGTCGCCTCCACCTGTTCAGGGTCTATTGAAATAACGGTATGTTGAGCGCATGGCGCAGCAGCTGCGCCTTGTCATGCGTCGGATTGCGTTGCAGGAGCGCGTTTAGCGCCTGCTGGCACGCCGGGATATCACCCAGCCCCAGATGGCCCAGCGCGGTAATGAACAGACAGTGCTGCTGGTGTTTCTCCTGCGCGGGTGTATCCAGCACCACCAGATCCGGTAACGATACGGCGAAGAAATCGACGTCGGGAACCTTGTCACGCTGCGTCTCCACCCATTGCAGGAAACTCTGGAAAAGAAGGTTCGCTTCAGTGCAGTCACCTGACGCTTTCAGCGCCATCCCCTGCCAGAAGAGATAATCCACCGGCTGGTCATTGTAGTAACGTCCCGCGTCCAGCGAGCTGCCTCCGCGAGTCGCGCGGGTGAAATAGCGCTGCGCCTCATCATGATGACCTTGCTGGCGCGCGCAATAGCCCAGCAAATACCAGATGTCATTATCCGTTTGTCCCGGTAAACGCCCCTCGCCGAGATTGTGCGGATAGTGCAACGCCTGCTGAAGCAAAACGGTAGCGTTTTGCGGCTCGCCACGGCGAATAGCCTCCAGCGCCTGATGGATCTGATTCAGTAAATATTGCCCGGTGGCTTTGCCCTCCCCGCCTTCCCAGGGGTGAAAAACACGTTCGCGCAACACCCCGGCGGCCGCTTCGTAGCGACCGAGGCTATTCCATACGCTAAGCAATTCCACGGTCAGATCGTCGCGATGGAAAACAATCTCTTTGCTGGCCTCCAGCCGTTGTAAACGCGCCTCGGCTGGCGCTGCCATCAGTTTGTTCAGATAATCCAGCTCAAACAGGAAGCGGGCATTCTTCGGCTCCAGCACGACTGCCTGAGACAGGTATTTCAGCGCTTTCTGCGCATCGTGCTGTTTGTTCCAGGCGTAAATCCCCAGCAGCCGATGCACCGGCGCGAAATTCGGTTCCTGCTCCAGCGTAAACTGCCAGCAATTCACCGCCTCTTCATAACAACGTTTGCTGTACCAGAAACAACCCAGCAGATAGCGAGCGAAGGCGCAATCCGACAGCGTTTGCAGCATTTGCACTTCGTCGAGCGTGTTGGGAAAACGAACGCGGTTGTGCAAACAGTCGCGAGCCTGCGCAATAAACGGTTGCGGATCATCACTCAGCGATGCGCGCCACAGCATGGGCAGCGTCTCCTGGCTGTCGAGCAGCGTCAGCACCGCGCGGGCGGCCTCTTTTTGCCCACAAGAGACCAGCCAGCCCGCCAGCTCGCAGGCGTTGGTGCCACGGCGCCCGGTAATGGCGATAAGCGCCTCTTTCGCCGCCTCATCCTGACGGATAGCCCAACGCGCATAATGCAGGGTGTAACTCAGCGGGTACTCAATAAGCTGCTGTGAAATATACGCCAGCGCTTCGGCTGTGCGCCCGAGTCCGGCCAGAACCAGTGCTTTCAGCCCCATCGCCAGATTATTGCTGCCATTAAAGCGCAAACTCAGATTCACTTTCTCCAGCGCATCGTCGTAATCATTCCGCTTCATGGCGATTCGCGCCAGCGACCAGAAGGCCGCGTCACGACAGTTGCCGCTCCAGCTGGCTTTGTAATAGTGCTCGCGGGCGAGGTCGTCCTTGCCCTGGCGTTCCAGCGCGGCGGCCAGCAGCATACTCGCCTCCCCATCACGCGGATTTTTATTGAGCTTATGCGCCCGCTGTAAGGCGGACTGCGCACAGCGCTCTGCCTGCGCCCAGTCCGCACGATTCAGCGCCAGCGTGCCCAGCGCGACATTGTTGCGATAGTCATGCGGATCCACGTCCAGCGCTCGCTGGTAATACTCTTCTGCATAGCGGCTGGCATGGTTGTACTGCTCCAGATGCTGACCAATAAAATAGAGCTCATCAGTACTGGACAGCGCCTCTGGTAGTTCGGGCGCACAGGCCGCTTTCGGCAACGGCAAGTCCTCCGCGATATGCTCCTCATACGCCAGCAGCGTGACGCCATCACGACGGGCAACGGTCATTTTCACCCGCGCGTGGCCCGCGTCAGAAAGATCGGCGCGCCAGCTTTGACCGGGTTCCAGCGTGAGTGTTTTTTCAAAGAACGGTTGCCCCTGGGCACAAAGCGTTACCTGAACGTCATGTAGCGGCGCAACGGCATAAACGCCGGATGAAAGCTGGTTCCCTTCTCGCTCAAGGTGCAGCGCAAGCTGCGTACTGGCGTTTTGCACCATGCCCAGTTCACTGTAGGGCAGGAAATTCTGCACGAAGACTTTCTCTTCATACGGCGCAAGCCAGGTAAAATCTGGCTGGTTGTCGGTGAAGACCCCGGTCATGAGTTCAATGTACGGGCCGTTGTCATCGGTCAGGTTGCGATCCCAGGCCACGCCAAAATCACCGTATCCCCACGTCCACTGTTTTTTACCCGGCGAAATATGGTGGTCGGCCACATGCAGCAGTCCCCCTCGTTCGCCATGATGCCAGGCGCCGACAAAATCATAATCTGACTTTTCAGCCATATAAGAGGTCGGCACCGGCACATTTTTATAACGCGAGATATCCACGCCGGCAGAGTAGTCCACTTTGTAATAAGTACCCGTCGCGATCGGAAAGGCGGAGACATCCCGTTTACCGTGATCATATACGGCAGTGACGTCCGGCGGGAAAACGCTCTGGTGGTCGTCTCCGCCTTTCACCGCCGGGTTTGCCCACCACAAAAAATGGCGCGGCGTAGCGTTGCCGTTAAAGACTTTTCCGGTGATTTCAATTAATGCCCGATCGGGGTACAGCGTAAATCCGGTCATCACCTGCAAGCCGCGCATGGGTTCTACTTCCCCCATCCACACGGTTTGTTCTCCGTGTTCGCCCTGCTGACAGGTAAAATCCACCGGCATAAATGTGGTAGGACGGTGATGCTGCGGCCAGTTAAATTCAATCCCACCGGAGATCCACGGCCCCAGCAGCCCGACCAGCGCGGGTTTCACCACTTCGTTGTAGTAAACAAAATCACGCTGCTGCACTTTGTCATACGCGCGATGAATACGTCCGCCCAGTTCCGGCAACAGCATGATGCGAATAAAATCATTCTCCATCCAGACTGCCTGATACTCGCGCATTTCACGTTCACCGGTCAGCGTATCGATGACGCCATAAGGATAAACCGCGCCTGAAGACCCCTGATAAACCCGCTTTTCCAGGAACATCGGGTTCGGATCTTCTTCGCCGGTTGTCCACGTAGGGAGTGAGAGTGTTTCCTGCCAGACCTTAACTGAACCGTACATGTCATTCTCCACTAAACAAACAAAAGTAAAATTTCACCTTGCTGCTATTCTGGGGCAGATAACTGGCGTTAAAATACGCAATGCTCACGCAATATAGTTAAGGGAGTTAAGTGTATGCAGCGTACAGGGTTCAATAACGCCCGGGTCAGGCAAGCCAACAAGCAGATCTTTCTGTCGCACCTGTGGCGTGAAAAACAGCTCAGTAAATCCCGGCTGGCGCAGCTCAGCGGCCTGTCGATTCCGGCGGTCAGCAATATTCTGGAGGAGTTGATCGATGAGGGAAGAATTTGCCATTCCCGGGAGACGTTAAGCCAACGAGGGCTGAGTAGCGGCAGCTATCATCTGCCCGAACAGGGAGACTGGACGCTGTGTATGAACGTGACGCCCACCAGCATCACCAGCCAGCTGGCAGATGCGCGTCTGGTCGCCGTGGGCGACTGGCGCCATGCGGAGATCAATGCCGGTTCGCCAAAAGCCTTGTTGACCGCGCTTGCCGTGCACTGGCGGGAATATCGTCAGCGCTATCCCGACGTGACCATCAATCTGGCATTAGGCGTTCACGGTCAGGTCGATCCCATTACCGGGGCGTCAAAAACCATGCCGCAGGCACCGTGGAAAACCCCGGTTGAGATTAAATATTTGCTGGAAGAGATGCTCGGCGTACAGGTGCGGTTAGACAATGACTGCGTGATGCTGGCGCTGGCGGAGAAGTGGCAAAACCCGGCGGCAAACCGCGATTTCTGCGTCATTAACGTCGATTACGGGATTGGTTCCTCCTTTGTCATCAACGACAACATCTGGCGCGGCAGTTTGTATGGCAGCGGTCAGATCGGACATACCATCGTCAACCCGGACGGGGTGGCCTGTGATTGCGGCCGCTACGGCTGTCTGGAAACCGTGGCTTCGCTCAGCGCGCTTAAAAAGCAGGCCCGACGGTGGATGAAAACGCAGCCCACGGCGGATTGCGACCCAGAAACTATCACCATCGATCAACTGATTACCACCTGGCAACAGGGCGATGTCCGCATCCAGGCCTGGGTGGAACACGCCGCCAGCGCGATTGGCCTGAGTTTATATAACTTTCTGAATATCCTGAATATTAACCAAATCTGGATTTATGGCCGCAGTTGCGCCTTTGGCGAAAGCTGGCTGAATACGCTGGTGCAGCAAACGGGGTTTAATCCCTTTGATCATGGCGATAACCCGCAGGCAAGGTCCACCCGGATCGGCTTTGGCACACTCAGTCGTTCGCAACAGTTGATGGGGATCGGCTATCTGTACGTCGAATCACAGCTAAACGCGATCTGAGTATAAGTCCGACACCCTGCGATGAAAGGAGATCCGCCTGTCGAACGAAAACCACCGGCGTAGTATTAAAATTATTCATATAACCGGGTATCAAAGCCGCGCCTGGATTCGCCCGCACGGCGTGACCCGGAAATAAAAAAGGCTTCCCGCAGGAAGCCTTTTTCACGATGCCAGGCGTATCGCTTACGCGTAAACCGGGAAGCGTGCGCAGATGTCCAGCACTTTGCCTTTGATGCGCTCGATAACCGCTTCATCGTTGATGTTGTCCAGCACATCGCACATCCAGCCAGCCAGCTCTTTGGCTTCAGCTTCTTTAAAGCCGCGACGCGTAATGGCCGGAGAACCGATACGGATACCGGAAGTGACGAACGGGCTCTTCGGATCGTTCGGCACGCTGTTTTTGTTAACGGTGATGTTGGCACGACCCAGCGCGGCGTCAGCTTCTTTACCGGTCAGGTTTTTGTCCACCAGATCCAGCAGGAACAGGTGGTTCTCTGTACCGCCGGAAACCACTTTGTAGCCACGGTTCAGGAACACTTCCACCATCGCTTTGGCGTTTTTGGCAACCTGCTGCTGGTAGACTTTGAACTCCGGTTCCATCGCTTCTTTCAGCGCCACCGCTTTACCGGCGATCACATGCATCAGCGGGCCACCCTGAGCACTAGGGAAAACGGCAGAGTTCAGTTTTTTGTACAACTCTTCGTCACCGCCTTTCGCCAGGATCAGGCCGCCGCGCGGACCCGCCAGGGTTTTGTGCGTGGTGGTGGTCACAACGTGAGCATGCGGAACCGGGTTCGGGTAAACGCCTGCGGCGATAAGACCCGCGACGTGCGCCATATCAACAAACAAGTACGCGCCAATGCTGTCGGCAATTTCACGCATTTTTGCCCAGTCAACGACGCCGGAATAAGCAGAGAAGCCGCCGATGATCATCTTCGGTTTGTGAGTCTGAGCCAGCTTCGCCATCTCTTCGTAGTCAATTTTACCGGACTCATCGATGCCGTAAGGCACGATGTTGTACAGTTTACCGGAGAAGTTTACCGGAGAACCGTGAGTCAGGTGGCCACCTTGCGCCAGGTTCATACCCAGAACGGTGTCGCCCGGTTGCAGCAGCGCAGTGTAGACCGCGAAGTTAGCCTGAGAACCAGAGTGCGGCTGGACGTTGGCGTAGTCTGCGCCAAACAGTTCTTTCGCGCGGTCAATCGCCAGTTGCTCAACGACATCCACATATTCGCAACCGCCGTAGTAGCGCTTGCCCGGATATCCTTCAGCATATTTGTTGGTCAGCTGAGACCCCTGCGCCTGCATCACGCGCGGGCTGGTGTAGTTTTCGGAGGCGATCAGTTCGATGTGCTCTTCCTGACGTACTTTTTCCTGCTCCATAGCCTGCCACAGTTCGGCATCATAATCGGCAATGTTCATTTCACGCTTTAACATCCGCATCTCCTGACTCAGCTAACGATAAATTTTTGGCCTAAAAAGGCAATCCCGTGGGACAACGGCCAACAGTATAACCGAATCATTCTGCGATAACAGGTCTTGACAAAGGATTTTACGCAAACGATTACCTTCATGCTGTACAAGGCTTTGTCGAATGAAGACCTTACGAATTTCAACGAATTTCTTTTCAGGTTTGTGATGCAGATTTTTCACGTTGTAACGTTAAAAACGCAAAGTTACAAAGAACCATTTACAATACAGGGTTATTTTTTATAAGATGTATTTGACATACATCATTAAAGTCTCAGATAAAGGAAGACAGTATGCTTGACGCTCAAACCATCGCCACAGTAAAAGCCACCATTCCCCTGCTGGTTGAAACCGGTCCAAAACTGACCGCCCATTTCTACGATCGCATGTTTACCCACAACCCTGAACTCAAAGAAATTTTTAACATGAGTAACCAGCGAAATGGCGATCAACGTGAAGCGCTGTTTAACGCCATCGCGGCCTATGCCAGCAATATCGAAAACCTGCCTGCGCTGCTGCCTGCGGTAGAAAAAATCGCCCAGAAGCACACCAGCTTCCAGATCAAACCAGAACAGTACAACATCGTTGGCGGCCACCTGCTGGCAACGCTGGACGAAATGTTCAGCCCAGGCCAGGAAGTGCTGGATGCCTGGGGTAAAGCGTATGGCGTTCTGGCCAATGTCTTTATCAATCGCGAAGCGCAAATCTACAGCGAAAACGCCAGCAAGAATGGCGGCTGGGAAGGCACTCGTCCGTTCCGCATCGTCGCGAAAACGCCGCGCAGCGCCCTGATTACCAGCTTTGAATTTGAACCGGTCGATGGCGGCCCGGTCGCAGAATATCATCCGGGTCAATACCTGGGGGTCTGGCTGAAACCGGAAGGCTTCCCGCATCAGGAGATCCGTCAGTATTCCCTGACCCGCAAGCCGGATGGTAAAGGTTATCGCATCGCAGTTAAGCGTGAAGATGGCGGTCAGGTTTCCAGCTGGCTGCACAACCACGCAAGCGTCGGCGATATCGTCCACTTAGCCGCTCCGGCAGGTGATTTCTTCATGGATGTCGCAACGGATACGCCTGTTTCTCTGATTTCCGCAGGCGTCGGCCAGACTCCGATGCTGGCTATGCTGGATACGCTGACCAAAGCCAACCACACCGCGCAGGTGAACTGGTTCCACGCGGCGGAAAACGGCGACGTGCATGCGTTTGCAGATGAAGTGAGCGAGCTGGGTAAAACCCTGCCGCGCTTTACCGCACATACCTGGTATCGCGAACCGACAGAAGCCGATCGTGCGAATGGCGCGTTTGACAGCACAGGTCTGATGGATTTAAACAAACTGGAAAGTGCGATCAGCGATCCGGCAATGCAGTTTTATCTGTGCGGTCCGGTCGGCTTTATGCAGTTTGCTGCGAAGCAGCTGACAGGGCTGGGCGTGAAAAGCGAAAACATTCATTACGAATGCTTCGGCCCACATAAAGTGCTGTAATTAAGTCATGCCTGATGGCGCTGCGCTTATCAGGCCTACGGGATTTTGTAGGCCGGATAAAGTGTTTACACCGCCATCCGGCAAGCACGACGCGGCTTAAATTGCCGCGTCGTCTTCTTCGCCGGTACGAATACGAATCACGCGCGCAACGTCAAAGACGAAAATTTTACCGTCACCAATTTTCCCCGTCTGCGCGGTGCGAATAATGGTGTCAACGCAGGTATCCACGATATCGTCGGTCACCACGATTTCAATTTTCACCTTCGGCAGAAAATCCACCATATATTCCGCGCCACGGTACAGCTCGGTATGGCCTTTCTGACGCCCAAAGCCTTTCACTTCAGTAACCGTCATACCGGTAATGCCTACCTCAGCCAGCGCTTCACGGACGTCGTCCAGCTTGAAGGGTTTAATAATCGCATCAATCTTTTTCATGCTATTCCTTGAAAAGGTCGCCTGTCTTTTAATCTGATAAACGTAACATAATTCACGCTACTTTACGGCATGAAAACTACTCTTTGAAATCGTTTGCATCCAACTCATGGCGCGAGAGCAGCTTATAAAATTCCGTCCGGTTACGCCCTGCCATTCTCGCCGCATGGGTGACATTCCCTTTGGTGATTTGCAGCAGTTTACGCAAGTAGTTAAGCTCAAACTGATTACGCGCCTCAACAAACGTCGGCAGCGCCGTATTTTCGCCTTCCAGCGCCTGCTCCACCAGCGCGTCGCTGATGACCGGCGAGGAAGTTAACGCCACGCACTGCTCAATAACGTTCACCAACTGACGCACGTTTCCCGGCCAGCTTGCGGTCATCAGGCGCTTCATCGCATCCGTTGAAAACGCCCGCACAAACGGTTTATGCCGCTCTGCTGACTGGCGCAGAAGATGATTCGCCAGCAGCGGAATATCTTCCGTACGCTCCGCCAGCGTCGGGATCTTCAGACTCACCACGTTCAGACGGTAATATAAGTCTTCGCGAAATTCACCACGCGCCATCGCCTTAGGCAGATCGCGGTGCGTTGCGGAGATAATGCGCACATCAATATCGATATCGCGATTGCTGCCAAGCGGTCTGACTTTGCGCTCTTGCAGAACGCGCAGCAGCTTAACCTGTAACGGCGCGGGCATATCGCCGATTTCGTCAAGAAACAGCGTGCCGCCTTCCGCCGCCTGAAATAACCCTTCACGGTTGCTGACCGCGCCGGTAAACGCCCCGCGCGCGTGGCCAAACAGTTCGGACTCCAGTAGCTGTTCCGGCAGCGCGCCGCAGTTAATGGCGATGAAAGGTTTACTGCTGCGCGGGCTGGCGTTATGGATAGCCTGCGCGAAAATCTCTTTCCCGGTGCCGCTTTGCCCGTTAATCAGCACGCTGACATCCGATTGCGCCACCATCCGCGCCTGTTCCAGCAAGCGTATCATCAACGGACTGCGCGTAACGATTGATTCGCGCCAGCTGTCGTCCATTGCCGGCGCCGATTGTTCAAGCGCGTCATCAATGGCCTGATACAGCGCATCTTTATCGACCGGTTTGGTCAGAAAGCTAAACACGCCTTTTTGCGTCGCCGCCACCGCATCAGGAATGGAGCCGTGTGCGGTCAAAATGATGACGGGCATACCAGGCTGGACTTTCTGGATTTCCGTGAACAGCTGCATGCCATCCATTTCATCCATTCGCAGATCGCTAATGACCAGATCCACTTTTTCGCGATTCAGTACGCGCAGCCCTTCCTGACCGCTTTCCGCCGTCACGACGCTGTAGCCTTCGCTGGTCAGGCGCATCCCAAGCAGTTTCAACAGCCCCGGGTCATCGTCCACGAGCAGCAGATGTGCCGGTTTGCGGCTTATCATGGCGTTACCTCATCTTGTGGCAGTGTGGAAGATGCGCCGTCGTCAGGCGCTGCGGGTTTGTCATTTCCGTGTGTCGCGTCAGGATTGTAGTTGCCTGCGGGTTTGCGCGTGGAGAGCTGGCGCTCAATATCAGTCAGATTCTCCAGCTTGCGCGTCGTGAGATCGAGCTGCGCCTGTAAGTGCTGATGCTGCTGACGCAACGTATCAAGCTCGCTATCCGACGCTTGCTGGAGTTTACTGTAACGCTGGCGCTCTTCGGCAAGCTGTAACTGTAGCGCCTGACCGTCGCGCCAGAGCTGATAGAGCGGGCGCACCTGAGCGGGAATTTGCGCGCTTAGCGCATCGAGGCGAGTGACCATATCGCGCCGTTCAAGGGGCGTAATTTTAGCATCCGCCAGCAGAATCCCGCGTTTGAACGTGTTCTGCCAGCTGCCATCTTCCAGAGCTCGCGCTTCATTGCGTGACTGAACAGGCAACAGGCGATCGGCACAATCAATTGCCCGCTGCCAGTAAAGCGGATTGTTATCCGTCGATGGCCCTTTGAGTAACCAGATATCCGAACAGTCGGTAGAGAGATAATCCGCCAGCTGATACGGTGGAATTTTTTCCTGCGACGCATCATTTACGACATGCTTCGCGGCATGTGGCGCGCACCCCATCAGCACCAGGCAAGGCACACTCGCTAACCATCCTCTTCGGGAAAATAATCGCTTCAGAACTCGAACAAAAACGTGTGGCATACTCACCAGGCTTAGCTTCATTTTTAGTGGTTTTTCGATGCAGATAGCGGCAGTTCGATACGGAAGCAAACTTCTTGCGCATTCTCATCGACCAGATACAGTTCCCCCTGCATACGACGGATGCAGTCCCTGGCGATACTTAACCCTAATCCGCTCCCCTTCACCGCGCCTTTACGCTGATGGCTTCCCTGGAAAAAGGGCTCAAAAATCATGGCTCTTTCCGCTTCCGGGATCGGCGTGCCCGTATTGATCACATCAATGTGCGCCTTTGAACCATATACATTGCTGCGAATACAAATGTTACCGGATTCAGCGCCATAGTGCACCGCATTGGAATAAAGATTGTCCAGCACGCTCATTAATAGCATCGGCTCGGCCAGACAACTGTCGATAGCCAGCCTGACCTCGGTATGCATCATTTTAGCGCGCGCAGGCAAACTGTGAGCGGAAACCACCATATCCACCAGCGGTTCAAGCTCCACGGTTTCCATCTCAATCGCGCTGTCCGCCAGTTTCCTGTTGTAATCAAGCAGTTGCTCAATCAACTTCTGTAAGTTGCGGCTGCTATCGTCCAGAATGCCGACGACCTCTTTTTGCTCCGGCGTCAATGGCCCCACGACCTGATCGGCCAGCAGCTCTGTCCCTTCGCGCATACTGGCCAGCGGCGTTTTCAGCTCATGCGACAGGTGGCGTAAAAACTGATGCCGTTGGGATTCCAGCCAGGACAGACGTTCACTCAACCAGATAATGCGCTGCCCCACCGAACGCAGCTCGCGCGGCCCGGTAAACGACACGGTATTCCCCAGAGAGCGCCCTTCTCCCAGCCGGTTAATCATCCGTTCTATCCCTTTCACCGGCCCAATGATCATCCTTGTAAAAAGCAGCACCATCGCCAGGCTGACCAGAAACAGCACCAGCGCCTGCCAGCCAAAGAATTGTCCGCGCTCTGCGATTTCCTGCTGTAACTGCTGCCCGCGCGAGAACACCACCGTGCGCGTTGCCTGCACCATTTCCGTATTGGCATTGGCAAAAGCCTCCAGCCGCGCGGCGGCGGTAGCGTCAGGGCCGCTATTTTTACACTGTAATTGTGCAAGACCGTTCAGATCATCGCGTAGTGCCTGGTAAAGTTTAGCGTCCGGCAATACTCCCGCATGTGCGTCCAGCATTTCGCTGTAGCGTTTTCGCTGGCTCTGATACACCTTCGCCAGCGTACGGTCGTCGAGCACGCAATATTGCCGGTAGCTGCGCTCCATCTCCAGCGCCACGTTGGTCATCGCTTCGCTGCGCCGGGCATCTATCAGCGTGGTGCGGTTAGTCTGCGCCGCCTGGGCGCTGAGCGCGTTGAGACTTTGCCAGGCCTGCCAGGCCAGTACCAACAAAGGCAACAGAATCAGCAGAAATGCCAGCATAACCAGTTGTCGCAAGGACCGGGGGAAAACAGACCAGCGCTTCAAGGCGTTACTCTCATCGGATAAGGATACAAGGATGCTAACCGAGGGGAACATCAGATACAACAAAGCCGGGATTAACCCGGCTTTGTTGTGGAATAAGGCGGTGCCTAACTCGACGTTTCGCCCGGTGGTTGATAAAGCGACGCTATTATCAGAAGTTGGACGGCAGGCACCTTGTTGTGCGTCATTCGAAGTTTATGTAGCGCTTCCCGAAGGGGCTGACATAAGAAGGTGAATGAGCCACTGGTTACTATTATGCAGTAAGTGTGCCAATTTTAAAAACAAATAATTAACATTATGATTTTATTTGGTTTTATAGAGAAATCATCACCGTTACAAAACGAACAAAATTTCAGCAAGGTGTCGCCATTCAGAGACATCTAAAAACAAACCTTACGCCATCTTTGTAAATCAATGAGTTAAATGTCTCCTTTTGGCGACACAAACAATCTGCTGATGTCGGCATTTCCCGACACCTTTATGGTTGATGGCAGGGCAAAAAATATTGCCATCCAGTGAGCGGAATTATTCTGAAGAGAGAACATAGTATCCCAGAGTATTATGCCGTTCACTTTATGTCCCGCATTTCTCTGGCGCTTCATCACCCGTGAACGCGTTAAGGGGGCTATCGCTGCCCCCTTAACAATCCCCGCTCCCGGCAGGAAAATTGTTGCTTCGCAATACCCTCCGCTTATTCCTCCAGGCTACCGGGGCGGGCGCGAGGTAGCATCCCTGCAAAGCGCGCCCTGAACCCGCATCCATGCGGGTTCCTCCGGCCTTACGGAAACACGTCGGCAATTTTCAGCCGGATCTGCCCACACCTGACCATTTCTGCGGTTTGTTTTTTTAACAGCAAAACCGGTGCAACTGAAAATCAGGGCATTACAGCAATGCCCCTGTTCCGGCTGAAAATCGATGAGACGTTGACGGCTGACCGGGTCCGCCCGCAGGGACGCGGGCGGAGGGGACGGCCTGCCGGGATGCAGGCTCGGCCCCGACCCGAAAGGCAGACGGAATAAGGCGAATAAACCGCGCAGCGGCGATTTTCCTTGCCGGAGAGCCAGGGTTGCAAGGGAGGCGGCGGTGAGCCTCCCTTGCACGTTCACGGGTACTGAGTCTTCAGAGAAATGCGGGACATAAAGTGAACGGAAAAATTTACCAGAATAAAAAGGTTCTCCGTTTAACGGATAAATACACGCCCTTCACGGAAGCTTCCTTGCCGGATGGCGGCTTCGCCTTATCCGGCCTACGGCGTATGTCCAGGCCCGATAGTACTTTGCTTATCGGGCCATTTACGTGCGGATTAACCTAACTGCTTACGCGCATTGCGGAAAATACGCATCCACGGGCTGTCTTCGCCCCAGTTTTCCGGGTGCCAGGAGTTGCTGACGGTGCGGAAGACGCGCTCCGGGTGCGGCATCATAATGGTTGCACGACCGTTTTCCGTGGTAACGGCGGTGATGCCATTTGGCGATCCGTTCGGGTTGGCCGGGTAGTTTTCCGTAACCTTACCGAAGTTATCGACATAACGCAGCGCAACCAGACCTTTGCTTTCCAGCCCAGCCAGATGCGCATCGTCACGCACTTCAACGCGTCCTTCACCGTGGGACACCGCGACAGGCATCTGTGAGCCAACCATTCCCTGCAACAGCAGAGACGGGCTTTGGGTCACTTCCACCAGGCTGAAGCGCGCTTCAAAACGGTCAGAATGGTTACGCACAAAACGCGGCCACAGATCGCTCCCCGGAATCAGTTCACGCAGGTTAGACATCATCTGGCAACCGTTACATACGCCAAGCGCCAGCGTCTGCGGGCGGTGGAAGAACGTTTCGAACTCGTCGCGTACGCGATTGTTGAACAGAATCGATTTCGCCCAGCCTTCACCCGCGCCCAGCACGTCACCGTAAGAGAAACCGCCACAGGCAACCAGCGCCTGGAAATTACCCAGCCCAATACGGCCAGCCAGCAGATCGCTCATATGCACATCAATCGCGTCAAAGCCCGCGCGATGGAACGCCGCCGCCATCTCAACGTGGGAGTTCACGCCCTGTTCGCGCAGTACGGCAACCTTCGGACGCGCGCCGGTAGCAATATACGGCGCGGCGATATCTTCATTGATATCGAACGACAATTTCACGTTCAGACCCGGGTCGGCATCGTTGGTTTTTGCGTCATGTTCCTGATCGGCACATTCCGGGTTGTCGCGCAGGCGCTGCATCTGCCAGGTCGTTTCCGCCCACCAGGTACGAAGCGTGGTGCGGCTTTCGCTGAAGACGACCTGCCCGTTGGATTCAATCACAAAACGGTCGCCGGAAACGGCCTGACCTAAATAGTGTACGCAGTCACTCAGACCGTACTTCGCCAGCAGCGCCTCGACCGCTTCGCGATCGGCCGCCCGCACCTGAATCACTGCGCCCAGCTCTTCGTTAAACAGCGCCGCCAGACGATCGTCGCCAGATGTTGCAATATCAACCTGGATGCCGCAGTGACCGGTAAAGGCCATCTCGGCAAGCGTGACCAGCAGGCCGCCGTCGGAACGGTCGTGATACGCCAGCAGTTTACGCTGCGCCACCAGCGCCTGAATCGCATCGTAGAAGCCTTTCAACTGTGCCACATCGCGCACGTCTGCCGGTTTGTCGCCCAGTTGACGATACACCTGCGCCAGCGCCGTTGCGCCCAGTGCGTTATGCCCCTGACCCAAATCGATCAGCAGCAGCGCGTTATCTTCGGTCGAGAGCTGCGGCGTGATGGTATGACGCACATCTTCCACGCGGGCAAACGCGGAAATCACCAGCGACAGCGGCGAGGTCATTTCGCGCTGCTCGTTGCCTTCCTGCCAGCGGGTTTTCATCGACATAGAGTCTTTGCCCACCGGAATCGTCAGGCCAAGCTGCGGGCAGAGTTCTTCGCCTACCGCTTTCACCGCGTCATACAGACCGGCATCTTCACCCGGATGACCGGCCGCCGCCATCCAGTTTGCGGACAGCTTGATGCGTTTGATATCGCCAATCTGGGTCGCGGCGATGTTCGTCAGCGCTTCGCCAACGGCCAGACGGGCGGAAGCGGCAAAGTCCAGCAACGCTACCGGCGCACGTTCACCGATAGACATCGCTTCACCGTAGTAGCTGTCGAGGCTGGCGGTGGTCACCGCGCAGTTCGCCACCGGCACCTGCCACGGGCCGACCATCTGATCGCGCGCCACCATACCGGTCACGGTACGGTCGCCGATGGTCACCAGGAATGTTTTCTCCGCCACGGTCGGCAGATGCAGAACCCGTTTAACCGCGTCAGCAATCGTGATATCAGCACGATCCAGCGCATCGCCTTTCGCTGTCAGCGTCTGCACGTCGCGGGTCATTTTCGGCGTTTTACCCAGCAGCACGTCCAGCGGCAGATCGATCGGTTGATTATCGAAATGACGATCGTTCAGGGACAGATGCTGTTCTTCGGTGGCCTCACCGATCACCGCATACGGCGCGCGCTCACGCTTGCACAACTCATCAAACAGCGGCAACTGGTCGGCGGCCACGGCCAGCACATAACGCTCCTGAGACTCGTTACACCAGATTTCCAGCGGGCTCATACCCGGCTCATCGCTGAGTATATCGCGCAGCTCAAATTTACCGCCGCGCCCGCCGTCGCTCACCAGCTCCGGCATCGCGTTGGAGAGACCGCCGGCCCCGACGTCGTGAATAAACAGGATCGGGTTGGCATCGCCTAACTGCCAGCAGCGGTCGATCACTTCCTGGCAGCGACGTTCCATTTCCGGGTTATCACGCTGTACGGAGGCAAAATCGAGATCCGCATCCGACTGACCAGAAGCCATAGAGGACGCCGCCCCGCCCCCCAGGCCAATGTTCATCGCCGGCCCACCGAGCACGATCAGCTTCGCGCCAACGACGATCTCGCCTTTCTGTACGTGATCGGCGCGGATGTTGCCGATCCCGCCCGCCAGCATGATCGGCTTGTGGTAGCCGCGCAGCTCTTCGCCGTTGTGGCTGTTTACTTTTTCTTCGTAAGTACGGAAGTACCCGTTCAACGCCGGGCGACCAAATTCATTATTAAACGCCGCGCCGCCCAGCGGGCCTTCGGTCATAATGTCCAGCGCGGTAACGATACGCTCTGGTTTACCAAAATCTTCTTCCCACGGCTGCTCAAAGCCCGGAATACGCAGGTTAGACACGGAGAAGCCCACCAGACCTGCTTTTGGCTTCGCGCCGCGTCCGGTTGCGCCTTCATCACGAATCTCACCACCGGAACCGGTCGCCGCGCCCGGCCACGGCGAGATCGCCGTCGGGTGGTTATGGGTTTCCACCTTCATCAGGATATGCGCGGGCTCCTGATGGAAGTCATAGCGACCGCTCTCGTGGTCAGCGAAGTAGCGTCCCACGTCAGAACCTTCCATCACCGCCGCGTTATCTTTATAGGCAGACAACACATGATCCGGCGTGGTTTCAAAGGTGTTTTTGATCATCTTAAACAGCGACTTCGGCTGCGGTTTCCCGTCGATAACCCAGTCAGCGTTAAAAATCTTATGGCGACAGTGTTCGGAGTTTGCCTGCGCGAACATATACAGTTCGATATCGTTCGGATTGCGCCCCAGCTTCGTGAAGGCGTCTTGCAGGTAATCAATTTCGTCATCCGCCAGCGCCAGACCCAGACGCAGGTTGGCGTCAGTCAGCGCCTGACGCCCTTCACCCAGCAGATCCACACTGGCAACCGGCGCAGGCTGGTGATGAACAAACAGTTTTTCCGCATCAGATAAAGAAGAGAACACGGTCTCCATCATCCGGTCGTGCAGTTCAGCGGCAATCATCTGCCACTGTTCAGCCGTGAGCGTAGCGGCTTCAACGTAGTATGCAACGCCGCGCTCCAGGCGGCTTACCTGTTGCAGACCGCAGTTATGGGCGATATCAGTCGCTTTGGAAGACCAGGGGGAGATGGTGCCAGGACGCGGCGTGACCAGCAGCAGCTTTCCTTCAGGGGTATGGCTGCTTAAGCTCGGCCCATATTTCAGCAAACGTGCAAGTTGCGCGTGCTCATCCTCGTTTAAGGGGGCGCTCAGGTCAGCAAAATGGACATACTCAGCGTAAATATTGTGGACCTGAAGATTGGCCGCCTGAAAACGCGCCAGCAGTTTGTTAATACGGAATGCAGACAGTGCAGGCGAACCACGCAGAATTTCCATCATAAGTCTCTCGTCTTCGAAGCGCCTGAGGCGCTTTAAGTGTGCGCAAGGGGGGAAACGGGCGACATTATAAAGAATCTGACGCCCCGACGAAACCGTTTGCGTCGAAATAAAATCGCCGCCTTTTCTTATCATACGGTGCGGCCAATCATTCTAATTAGTTGCCAACTGGCGCATTGTTGCGCAAAATGCCGCACATTCATGATGATTTTAACCCACCCAAATGACATTAGCAGGCTGAGATTACGCACGATTCAGAGAATTAACTAATTGAAAAAATTAAAGATTAATTATCTGTTCATCGGCATATTGACTCTGCTGCTGGCAGCGGCCCTCTGGCCATCAATCCCCTGGTTCGGCAAAGCCGACAATCGTATCGCCGCGATCCAATCGCGGGGAGAGTTACGCGTCTCGACAATAGAGTCGCCGCTGACCTACGCCCGCATTAACGGAAAAAAGTACGGTCTGGATTACGAACTGGCGCAGCAGTTCGCCAGCTATCTTGGCGTAAAGCTGAAAATTACCGTACGCCAGAATATCAGCCAGCTATTTGACGATTTAGATAATGGCAACGCCGATCTGCTGGCGGCAGGACTGGTTTACAACAGCGAGCGCGTGAAGAATTATCAACCCGGCCCGACCTACTATTCCGTTTCGCAACAGCTGGTTTACCGGGTAGGACAATACCGGCCTCGCACGCTGGCCACGGTGAATGAAAGCCAGCTCTCTATCGCGCCTGGGCATGTCGTGGTGAATGACTTGCAGGCGCTGAAAGAGACAAAATTTCCCGATCTGAGCTGGAAAGTCGATGACAAAAAAGGGACGGCGGCGCTGCTCAGCGAAGTCATCAGCGGCAATCTGGACTATACCATTGCCGATTCTGTCGCGATCAGCCTGTTCCAGCGCGTACATCCTGAACTGGCCGTCGCGCTGGATGTCACCGATGAGCAGCCTGTCACCTGGTTTAGCCAACTGGACGATGACAACACGCTTTCCGCTGCGCTGCTCGATTTCTTCAACGCTATTAATGAAGACGGCTCACTGGCGCGTATGGAAGAGAAGTATCTGGGGCACGGCGACGATTTTGATTATGTCGATACCCGCACCTTCCTGCGGGCCGTGGACGGCGTACTGCCCGATCTCCAGCCATTGTTTGAAAAATACGCGCAGGAGATAGACTGGCGCCTGCTGGCCGCAATTTCCTATCAGGAGTCACACTGGGACCCGCTGGCCACCTCCCCGACGGGCGTTCGCGGTCTGATGATGCTCACCAAAAACACCGCGCAAAGTCTGGGGCTGACGGATCGTACCGATGCGGAACAGAGCATCAGCGGCGGTGTGCGTTATATCCAGGATATGATGGGTAAAGTGCCTGAAACCGTGCCGGAAGAGGAGCGTATCTGGTTTGCGCTCGCCGCCTATAACATGGGTTATGCACATATGCTTGACGCCCGTGCGTTGACGGTCAAGACCAGGGGCAACCCGGATAGCTGGGCCGATGTAAAACAACGGCTGCCGCTGCTCAGCCAGAAACAATATTACAGCAAGCTGACGTACGGCTATGCGCGCGGGCATGAAGCCTACGCTTATGTGGAAAATATTCGGAAGTATCAGATTAGCCTGGTCGGCTATCTGCAAGAAAAAGAGAAGCAGACGGCAGAAGCGATAAAGCTGGCGCAGGATTACCCGGCAGTGTCTCCGGCCGAGTTTGACACGGAGACATTTCCTTTCTCTTCTTTCTTATCGCAGCCGTCATCGAACTACCTGTCACACTCTCCTTCTTTGCCGTTTTCACTGAAGAAGAAAGACGAAAACTAATCTCACAGGGCTGGACGCTTTCACGCCCTGGCCGCCCTACAACGATTCTTGCGAAGATTTTTTTAGCGCTTTGATCTCCTGGCGACGCATGCGGAAGAAATCACTGAGCAGCGCTGCGCACTCATCGCGTAACACACCTTCGGTGATCTCTACGCGGTGGTTCATGCCCGGATGATGCAATACGTCCATCAGCGACCCTGCCGCGCCGGTTTTCGCGTCGCGAGCGCCAAATACCACCCGACCAATGCGGCTGTGTACCATTGCTCCCGCGCACATCACGCACGGCTCCAGCGTCACGTAAAGCGTGGTATCCAGCAAACGGTAGTTCTGAAGCACCAGCCCGCCCTGACGTAGCGCCATGATTTCAGCGTGCGCAGTGGGATCATGATGACCTATCGGGCGGTTCCAGCCTTCGCCAATGACGCGATTGTTATGCACCAATACCGCGCCAACCGGCACTTCACGCTCATCCCAGGCGCGTTTCGCCAGCGTCAACGCATGACGCATCCAGTATTCGTGGCTAAATTCAACATCAGACAAAGGAGACACTCCGGTAATAAAAGCGGGCGCATTATACATGGGCGCTATCGTTAACTCTATTCGAGTTGCTGGAGCTCCCCTCGCGGCGTGACGCGCCAGCGATGCTGGCAAAAATAGAGAAGCGGGTTATCCTGCTTACTGTCGCTGTAGCCGCTGTACAGACGTAACGGCGCACCAATCTGGCGTTCCAGTTGGGCGACCTTCTCGTGCCCCAGACAGCGCATAGTCAGCAGCCAGCCGCCGTAGCCACGCCGCATCTGGCTGGCGATCAGGTTCACGCGTGGCAGCCAGAGCGTATCGAAATAGACCTGTTCCACCAGCGATTGCGGAGAGCCGGTAATCAGCCAGATATCAGCGTCAGAGCTTAACAGATAGGTCGTCAGGCGCTCCTGAACAACCGGAAACGCCGTGACGTTATCGCGAAACCAGCGAACGAAATCCGCCTGATGCGCCTTGAGCCGCGCTTCACTGTGACCGAAGGTACAACCCCATAACAGCAGGCTCATCGGCCAACGCGCCGCCCGACCTTTAATCAACAAGCCAATCCCAATAACCGGCAATAACGGCAGCACGAGCAACGCATTCAGCGGCTGGCGACGCAACAGATAACGCAGGAAACTGCCAAACATATCCTGCTGGTGCAACGTACCGTCCAAATCAAAAAATACGACACGACGCTCGTGATTAACCAAACCCTACTCCTCTGGATTGTTGAAGCCCAATAGCCGGGTTAACCGCAACCCGGCGATAATCGTTACCAGATAGACTAACAGATAGAACCTCAATTTTCCGGTAACGTTAGCGTTCTAACGCCGCCCGTAGAAATCCCTGGTGAGCGGACAATTTCGCCCTTGCGTCTTCGGCATTCAGCCCGGTAAGCGCCATCAGAATGGCCGGTTTAACCTCAAAATCTGTCTGCTTAAGCAACGCTTCGGCCTCTTCACGCATAATCCCGGTAGCCTCAACCACCATCCGGCACGCTCTGTCGACGAGCTTAACGTTGGTGGCTTTCATGTCCACCATCAGGTTCTGGTACACCTTGCCGAACTTCACCATCGCCCCGGTGGAGATCATATTGAGCACCAGTTTTTGCGCAGTACCGGATTTCAGTCGCGTCGAACCGGTTAGCGCCTCCGGCCCAACGACCGGCGAAATGGCGATGTCAGCTTCATGCGCGATGGGAGAATCGGGATTACAGGAGATAGCCACCGTGACGCAGCCCACCTGACGCGCGTATTTCAACCCGCCAATGACGTACGGCGTACGACCGGACGCCGCCAGCCCGACAACCAGATCCTGCGCGGTCACGTTAAGCGCCAGGAGATCGTCCTCCCCTAACTGCTGACTGTCTTCCGCGCCTTCCACCGCTTTCAGCAGCGCGCCAGGCCCGCCGGCAATCAGCCCGATCACCAGCCCGTGCGGTACGCCAAACGTTGGTGGGCATTCGGAGGCGTCCAGAACGCCAAGGCGTCCGCTGGTGCCTGCGCCCATATAAATAATGCGCCCTCCCGCCTTTAAGGCGTCGGCGGCGGCATCTACCGCGCGGGCAACGTCTGGCAGCGTCTCTTTTACTGCTTGCGCTACAAGCGTATCCTGTTGATTAAAACGATGAACCAGCTCAAGCGTAGGGAGTGCGTCAAGATCCATAGTCTGTGGATTGCGGGTTTCTGAAACTAACGAGCCGAGATTCATTTTTGTTCCTTAGGAATTTTTAATTCATAATAACTATAATAATGGAATATTATATTCTTTCGGGCGAGGGAAAATCTTTTTATGATCCCCGTCATGTTTTTCGCCAGGAGTCCTCATGAACTGTTTGATTCGTATACGTCAGCGTTATCCGGACCTCGCACAAAGCGATAAAAAGCTTGCTGATTATATTCTTGCTCAGCCGGATGATACACGGCATCTCAGCTCACAACAGCTTGCCGTTGAGGCGGGCGTCAGTCAGTCCAGCGTGGTGAAATTCGCGCAGAAACTGGGCTTCAAAGGCTTTCCGGCACTGAAGCTGGCGATCAGCGAAGCGCTGGCCAGCAATCCAAATCCTCACTCTATTCCGGTACATAATCAGATCCGGGGCGACGATCCGATGCGGCTTGTCGGCGAAAAATTGATCGAGGAAAATGTCGCCGCAATGCACGCAACGCTCGATGTTAACAGCGAAGAGAAATTGTTCGAAAGCGTCATGATGCTGCGCAATGCCCGGCGTGTTGTCATAACCGGTATTGGCACATCGGGCCTGGTGGCGCAGAACTTCGCCTGGAAGCTGATGAAGATAGGATTCAATGTCGTCGCCGAACACGATATGCATGCGCTGTTAGCCACCGTGCAGGCGCTGGCGCCGGACGATCTCCTGCTGGCTATCTCCTATAGCGGCGAGCGCAGAGAGTTGAATATGGCGGCGGATGAAACGTTGCGGGTAGGAGGAAAGGTTCTGGCGATCACCGGCTTTACACCGAATGCCCTGCAACAACGCGCCACCCGTTGCCTGTATACGATCGCCGAAGAGCAGGCCACGCGCAGCGCCGCAATCTCCTCTACGCATGCGCAGACGATGTTGACGGATTTGCTCTTTATGGCGCTGGTACAGCAGGATTTGGGGCGCGCGCCAGAGCGTATTCGCCACAGTGAGGCCCTGGTAAAAAAACTGGTCTGAGCAAAGAATGCGCGTATAATGCCCGCCCGGTTTGTGATGTTTTGAGAGTTTCCTGATGGCCCTGTTAATCACTAAAAAGTGTATCAATTGCGATATGTGCGAGCCTGAATGCCCGAATGAGGCGATTTCAATGGGCGACAGCATTTACGAGATTAACAGCGACAAGTGCACCGAATGCGTGGGCCATTACGAAACGCCGACCTGCCAGAAGGTGTGCCCGATCCCCAATACCATTCTCAAAGACCCGGCGCATGTCGAAACGGAAGAACAGCTGTGGGATAAGTTTGTTCTGATGCATCACGCGGATAAGCTGTAACCCTCCCTGATGGGATGACGCCAGGCCGGATGGCGGCGTAAACGCCTTATCCGGCCTACAAAGACCCGAATCTAGCTTTCGATGATCACCGTCGCACAGGCGTAATGACGTTCATCCGCTAATGTCACATGCATATGCGCCACGCCCAGCCTCTCCGCCAGTTTCAACGCCTCGCCCCACAAACGCAAACGCGGTTTACCCAGCTCATCGTTAAACACTTCAAACTGATTGAACGCCAGCCCGTTGCGAATGCCGGTGCCGAACGCTTTTGCCGCCGCCTCTTTTACCGCAAAACGCTTGGCGAGAAAACGCACCGGTTGCTGATGCGTCTCCCAGATAGCCCATTCGTTGTCGCTAAGCACGCGTCTTGCCAGGCGCTCTCCAGAACGGGAGATCACCGCCTCAATGCGGGCGATCTCCACAATATCCGTGCCTAACCCCAGAATCGCCATTAGCCGCGCGCTTCCAGCATCAGGCGTTTCATCTCGGAGACCGCCTCTTTCAGGCCGCTCATGACCGCCCGCCCAATAATGGCATGACCGATGTTCAGTTCATGCATTTCCGGCAGTGCGGCAATGGCCTGCACATTGTGATAGGTCAGGCCATGACCGGCGTTCACTTTCAGCCCCAGGCTTGCCGCAAACGTCGCCGCTTTGGCGATGCGCGCCAGTTCCTGCGCTTGCTCAGCATCCGTTTTAGCATCCGCATAACAACCGGAGTGGATTTCAATGTACGGTGCGCCAACGTCCGCAGCGGCTTTAATCTGTTCTTCATCGGCATCAATGAACAGCGATACCAGAATGCCTGCATCTGCCAGCCGTTTGCAGGCATCACGCATTTTGTCACGCTGACCCGCGACGTCCAGCCCGCCTTCGGTGGTCACTTCCTGACGTTTTTCCGGCACCAGGCAGCAAAAATGCGGCTTCGTCTCAACGGCAATCGCCAGCATCTCTTCAGTCACCGCCATTTCCAGATTCATACGCGTATCCAGCGTCTGGCGCAAAATGCGTACATCACGGTCGGTAATATGGCGACGATCCTCGCGCAGGTGTACGGTTATACCATCCGCCCCCGCCTGCTCGGCGATAAACGCCGCCTGTACCGGGTCGGGGTAAGCAGTACCACGCGCATTACGTAAAGTGGCAATATGGTCAATGTTGACGCCTAACAGTAATTCAGCCATGACAATCCTCGTTAATCATTATTCGTATTTTCTGCCCGCCCTGGCCGTTTCGGCATAAATTGTCGAAACAGTTCCCGGCTTTTTAACGGCTTACCACCAAGATACGGCTTTAGCGCCATGCGGGTAAAGCGTTTCGCCGCGCGCAACGTATCAACATCAGGAAATTCTCGTGCATCCAGCGCTTTCAGATGCCGCCCGGTAAAGGTGCTGTTATCAATGACCACGCTGGCCATGAATCCCTTCTCTTCGCGATAGCGGTAGGTCATGGTGTCATCGACCGTCTCGCCGCTCCCTGCGCAATGCAGAAAATCCACGCCGTAGCCCAGATGTCCCAGCAGGGCGAGCTCGAAACGGCGAAGCGCAGGTTCGGGCGAACCGGTCGCGCCAGCCAGCGACTGAATACAGTTCAGGTAATCAAAAAAGAGTTCAGAGAAGCGCGTTTCGTATTCCAGAACGCGGGAAAGCAGTTCGTTGATGTACAAACCGCTATAAAGCGTGATACCGCTTAAGGGGAGCGCCAGAGAGACCGCTTCAGCGCTGCGTAAGGTTTTCACCTCGCCGCGCCCGCCAAAGCGGAGCAACAGTGGCGTAAAAGGTTGTAATGCGCCTTTCAGACTGGAACGTTTAGAGCGTGCGCCTTTGGCAACCAGACGCACGCGTCCCGACTCTTCCGTGAAGACGTCCAGCATCAGGCTGGTTTCGCTCCAGGGGCGACTATGCAGGACGAAAGCTCTCTGCCAGCCTTCCACGTAGTGCTAACTCAGAGGTCGTCTACATAACCGAGACTGCGCAGCGCACGCTCGTCATCGGCCCAGCCGGATTTCACTTTCACCCACAGTTCCAGGTGTACCGGCGCTTCGAACATTTCCTGCATGTCTTTTCGCGCTTCGATACCGATGGTCTTGATTTTGGCCCCTTTGTTGCCAATGACCATCTTCTTCTGCCCTTCGCGCTCAACGAGGATCAGGCCGTTAATATCGTAACCGCCGCGTTCGTTAGAAATGAAACGTTCAATCTCAACGGTTACGGAATACGGCAGTTCGGCACCGAGGAAACGCATCAGTTTTTCACGGATGATTTCAGACGCCATAAAGCGCTGTGAACGATCGGTGATGTAATCTTCCGGGAAGTGATGAGTCGCTTCTGGCAGGTGCTTACGCACGATACCAGCGATGGTATCCACGTTCATGCCAGTTTCCGCAGAAACTGGCACGATATCGAGGAAGTTCATCTGGCTTGCCAGGAATTGCAGATGCGGCAGCAGATCGGCTTTTTCCTGTACGTTATCCACTTTGTTAACGGCCAGAATGACCGGCGCTTTACCGTCGCGCAGTTTATTCAGCACCATCTCGTCGTCCGGCGTCCAGCGGGTGCCTTCCACGACAAAAATGACCAGCTCAACGTCGCCAATCGAGCTGCTTGCCGCCTTGTTCATCAGGCGGTTGATGGCGCGTTTTTCTTCCATATGCAGCCCCGGCGTATCAACATAGATAGCCTGGTACGCCCCTTCGGTATGGATACCGACGATACGGTGACGCGTGGTCTGTGCTTTACGGGACGTGATCGAGATCTTCTGTCCGAGCAGCTTGTTCAACAGGGTGGATTTGCCTACGTTCGGACGTCCGACGATGGCAATAAATCCGCAATAGCTTTTATCTTCGCTCATTCCAGCTCCAGTTTTTTCAGCGCCTGTTCGGCGGCAGCCTGCTCCGCCTTACGACGGCTCGAACCCGTGCCAACCACCGGTTCACTCAGGCCGCTGACCTGGCAGTGGATAGTAAATTCCTGATCGTGTGCTTCGCCGCGCACCTGCACCACCAGATAAGACGGCAGCGGGAGATGACGACCCTGCAAATATTCCTGCAAACGCGTTTTCGGATCTTTTTGTTTATCGCCCGGGCTGATTTCATTCAGGCGCGTTTGATACCAGTTAAGGATCAACTTCTCGACGGTTTGAATATCGCTGTCGAGAAAAACGCCGCCGATTAACGCTTCTACGATATCCGCCAGAATAGATTCACGACGGTAGCCGCCGCTTTTCAGTTCACCTGGCCCTAAACGTAAGCATTCACCCAGATCAAATTCACGGGCCAATTCCGCCAGCGTATTGCCGCGCACCAGCGTGGCGCGCATACGGCTCATATCACCTTCGTCCACACGCGGGAAGCGGTGATAAAGCGCGTTGGCGATAACAAAGCTCAAAATCGAGTCGCCTAAAAATTCTAAACGCTCATTGTGTTTACTGCTGGCGCTGCGGTGGGTTAATGCCTGCTGCAACAGCTCCTGATGAGTAAAAGTGTAGCCCAGCTTCCGTTGAAGCCGATTAATTACGATGGGGTTCATGCGATACCAATAAATGAATGCGTCAACAATTCAGCACACGAAACAGACCTGAGGAAACCAACGCTGTTTAGTGTGCCGTGGCAACCTGACGGCGCCAACCTAAAACTTCGGGGGAATATTCTATACACAACGACAGGGGATGTCGTTAGTCTGCGGAGATTTATCCAATAAATAATTCATGTTGTCGCCGCAATGACGACAACATGAACGATTATCAGAAATTAATGGATCCCACCAATACGGCTTAAGCGTACGCCGGTCGGCCATTCACCTTCCTGTTTGTCGAAACTCATCCAGATCGCGGTCGCTTTACCAACCAGATTCGCTTCCGGTACAAATCCCCAGTAACGGCTGTCCGCGCTGTTATCGCGGTTATCACCCATCATGAAGTATTGTCCTGGCGGTACGATCCAGGTCGCCAGTTGCTGCCCCGGCTGACGGTAATACATCCCCGCCTGATCCTGTGCGATCGGTACGGTCAGAATACGGTGGGTTACGTCGCCCAGCGTCTCTTTACGCTCCGCCAGACGAATGCCGTTATCTTTCGTTTCGTTTAATGGCACTTCGAAGAACCCACTGCTGGCTTCTCCCCCATTACGGCGGGCAAAGGTCTGCACGAAATCGCTGGGCTGAACGTCGGAGTAAGTCACCGGCAGCGCGTTTTCACATGCCTGACCGGAACGGCACCCTGGCTGTACAGTAACCTCTTTGGCTACCGGATCGTACGTCACTTTGTCACCCGGCAGGCCGACAGCGCGTTTAATGTAGTCCAGGCGCGGATCTTCCGGGTATTTAAAGACCACGATATCACCGCGTTTCGGATGACCCGTTTCAATCAACGTTTTCTGGTAAATCGGATCTTTAATTCCATAGGCGAATTTCTCCACCAGAATAAAGTCACCGATTAACAGCGTCGGCATCATCGAACCCGACGGGATCTGGAAAGGTTCATAAATAAATGAACGCACCACCAGCACAATCGCCAGTACCGGAAAAACCGAAGCCCCTGTTTCCAGCCAGCCCGGCTTAGGCGCCACTTTTTTCAACGTGGCTTTATCCAGTGAATCACCCGCAGCGGCCTGTGCCGCTGCCTGACGTTCCCGACGTTTTGGCGCGAAGATAAATTTATCAACGCACCATAAAATGCCCGTCACCAGTGTGGCAATCACCAGAATCAGGGCAAACATATTCGCCATGCCAACTCCTTAGGATTATTTGCTGTCTTTACCGACATGCAGAATGGCGAGGAACGCTTCCTGAGGCAGTTCGACGTTACCGATCTGCTTCATTCGCTTCTTACCTTCTTTCTGTTTCTGTAGCAGCTTTTTCTTACGGCTGATATCACCGCCGTAACACTTGGCCAGAACGTTTTTACGCAACTGCTTCACGGTAGAACGCGCAATAATATGCGTGCCAATCGCTGCCTGAATCGCAATGTCGAACTGCTGACGAGGGATCAGCTCTTTCATCTTCTCCACCAGCTCACGACCACGGCTCTGCGAATTACCACGGTGAGTGATCAGCGCCAGCGCATCGACACGTTCGTTGTTGATCAGCACGTCGACGCGCACCATGTCGGACGCCTGGAAGCGCTTGAAGTTATAATCCAGCGACGCATAACCACGAGACGTTGATTTCAGGCGGTCGAAGAAATCGAGCACCACTTCCGCCATCGGGATTTCATAAGTCAGCGCCACCTGGTTACCGTGGTACACCATGTTGGTCTGGACGCCGCGCTTCTCGACACACAGCGTAATGACGTTGCCCAGGTATGCCTGAGGCAGCAGCATGTGACACTCGGCAATCGGCTCGCGCAGTTCATAGATGTTATTCAGCGGCGGCAGCTTGGACGGGCTATCGACATAGATAATTTCTTTCGCCGTGGTTTCCACTTCGTACACAACGGTCGGCGCGGTGGTGATCAGGTCCAGATCGTATTCACGTTCCAGACGCTCCTGAATGATCTCCATGTGCAGCAGACCCAGGAAGCCACAGCGGAAGCCGAAGCCCAGCGCGGTTGAACTTTCCGGCTCGTAGAACAGAGAGGCATCGTTCAGGCTCAGCTTGCCGAGCGCATCCCTGAAGTTCTCATAGTCATCAGAACTCACCGGGAACAGACCGGCGTATACCTGCGGCTTCACTTTTTTGAAGCCCGGCAGCGCTTTCTCTGCCGGGTTACGCGCCAGCGTTAATGTATCGCCAACCGGGGCGCCATGAATGTCTTTAATTGCGCAAACCAGCCAGCCTACCTCGCCGCACTTCAGTTCGGTACGGTCAATCTGCTTCGGCGTGAAGATCCCCAGACGGTCAGCGTTATAAACCTGCCCGGTGCTCATCACTTTGACTTTGTCGCCTTTACGCATGGTGCCGTTTTTAATACGCACCAGCGACACTACGCCGAGGTAGTTATCGAACCAGGAGTCGATAATCAGCGCTTGCAGCGGGCCTTCTGGATCGCCTTCCGGCGGCGGGATATCGCGCACCAGACGTTCCAGCACATCCTGTACGCCTACGCCGGTTTTTGCCGAGCAGCGAACGGCATCGGTCGCATCAATGCCGACAATGTCTTCGATCTCTTCAGCCACACGCTCAGGATCGGCGGCTGGCAGGTCAATCTTGTTCAGAACCGGCACCACTTCGAGATCCATTTCCATCGCGGTATAGCAGTTCGCCAACGTTTGCGCTTCGACGCCCTGCCCGGCGTCAACCACCAGTAGTGCGCCTTCACACGCAGCCAGTGAGCGGGAAACTTCATATGAGAAGTCAACGTGGCCTGGGGTGTCGATAAAGTTCAGTTGATAGGTTTCACCATCAGCCGCTTTGTAATCCAGCGTCACGCTTTGCGCTTTGATAGTAATACCGCGCTCACGCTCAAGATCCATTGAGTCGAGAACCTGCGCTTCCATTTCACGGTCAGACAGGCCACCGCAGATCTGGATAATGCGGTCAGACAGCGTCGATTTACCGTGGTCGATATGAGCAATGATCGAAAAGTTACGTATGTTCTTCATATAGAGTAATTATTGTGCCTTACGCCTGCCTGAGCAGGCTCTTAGAAGTCGCTGTTCTGAGCTTAACGTCTGTTTAACTGAAACGCCGCATTCTACACTACAACACTGAGGCGAGGAAATGTTCATACAGCAAGGATAGCGGGAACCGGAAACGGCATCGCTTTTCTAATGTAAAACGTCGTAAGGGAAGCATGATGCCCGATAGCGCGAGCTTATCGGGCCTGGAGAGTCTGCTTATCGTTCCCAGGCCGGATCAGGCGAAGCCGCCATCCGGCAAAAATATCACGGGTTCGTTTCGGAAGATGGTGTTTCAACGCGAACCAGACCGGGAGGAAGAGCAACGTTAAGAATGACCGGCTGCCAGGCCTCGCGTTCAGCCAGTTTACGCGAGTAGCCGCGCGCAATCAGAAAACCCCCGACGCCGCCCAGCACCGCGCCGCTCAACGCGGCAATATCAGAACCAAACAGTACCTGGAACAACGCCGCGAAGATAAACAGCCCAACCAGCGGCGACAGGTAAACCAGCATTGCTGACCCCAGCAGGCTGCCTTCGGCAATGCCCAGTTCCACTTTTTGACCAGGCGCCAGCGGTTCGGCACTTGGCACCACAATAGTATGTGTGGTCTGCGGCCCAAGTTTATTCAGCACACGACTGCCGCATCCGGCCCGTGAGGCGCAACTGCTGCACGATGCTTTGACGTCGCAGCTCACCAGTGCCTGGCCATTTTGCCAGGAGACAACGGTCGCCCACTCTTTAATCATTGTGCCGCCCCGAACTTAATATTGTCCGCAATGCGTTTCGCGGTTTGCGGCGGAAGTTCGCCGACAATCGTAATTTCAGCGTTTTCACGTACGCTGGTGCTGACCGTTCTGCGCCCGGTTCGCAGCATCTGATCGGTGCTGTTCTGCGTCGCACGATTCACGTTCACAGAGAAACTGAACAGGCCGTCAGAATAGAGGCGTGACTCGATAGGCAGATTATCCATTGTAGGCAGCGGGCGTCGGCTGCTGGAGACTTCGCTAAACCCTTGCGGCAACCACGTCGGGCTCCAGTTAAACTTCGCCTTTTCCCCCACAGGAACAGAGAGCAATGGCGGCAAATTCGCTTTTGCCAGCATCTGCATGCTATTACCGACGTCCTGATTCACGGCGAAGGAAATCACGCGGAACTGCTCCAGCGTTTCACCATCCCGATCAAGGAGATCCACCCGCATCGGCAGCTTTGTTTCGGTATCCAGCCATACGATATAGCTGTAACGGGTGCCGTCGCGCGCGACAACACGAATGACTTCACACAGCCTGTCGGCAATGCGGGTGCGGCCTACGGAAATAAAGTCATACCAGGGAGAAAGACGTTTAAAGTCGGCATAGATAAGGGACGGCAGAGAATCGACAATATAGTCGCCGTTCAGGGTGAACGGTTCGAGCCCAGGTTCGAAGTAGCTGATTTCGTTACCACGCTGCACCACTTCCCGGCGCGGGCCATCCATTTGCAACAGTTGTGCAAGAGGACGATTGTCCAGGCGTGCATGTCGATAACGCAGAGACTCAACGCCTTGTTTATTGATGCTGACGAATGACAGCTCGTAATTCAGTGACTGGCTGGCCAGATTCATCTGCTGCAATAACGCCCCGGACGCAGTATTGGCCGAGGCGTTAACAGAGAAGAACAGGCTACCCGCCACAAGTGACATGGCAAACCAAAGTTGCTTCATTACTGCGATTGCGTTCCTAAAGTTTGAATTCCTGGCACCTGTACAGCGGCTTGCTGTGTTTGCGCCTGCTCAAACTGAAGCTGTTCGGAGTGCAGTCGGCGTTGCAGTTCGTAATCCTGCAACATGGCATTAATGCGACGACGCTGCTCCTGCACCTGCTGTTGCTGACCGCCGTTAGCCGTCGCGTCAGAAGGTACTCCCAGGCTCACCGGACTGGCTTTGCCCATCATCGGTAATGTATTGAATACCGGCGTTTCGGGCTGCTGGGACGTTTCAGATTGTCCATTATAGTGCTGGACGCCAACAATAACTGCAAGTGATACGCATGCAGCCACACCCATTTGAGTGAGCTGCGCCGCCCACGGACGCATTTTCTGCCAGAATGGCATTTTCTGCCACTGGTGCGGTGCGGGCTGTGCCTCAGGAATCAGCGGCGCCGTCTGGCGTACCGGCTCATTTTCGATGGCGGCCATTACGCGGGCGGAAATATCGAAATGGAGAACGTCAGCGGTATCACCCCGCATGGAATCGCGGATCAGGTGATAACTCTCCCATGTTTTTTGCATTTCCGGGTCGTGAGCCAGTTCTTTCAGCAGCTCACTGTCCAGCGTTTCGCCATCCATTAAAGCGGAAAGTTTTTCTTTCTGCATGCCTAATACCTTTTCCAGTATCCCGCTATCGTCAACGCCTGATAAGCGGTTGAACTTTATTATCAATAGCTTCCCGCGCACGGAAGATACGTGAACGCACCGTACCCACCGGACAATCCATGATAGCGGCTATCTCTTCATAGCTCAGGCCATCCAGCTCCCGCAAGGTTATTGCCATGCGTAAATCCTCGGGGAGGGACTCAATAGTTCGGAAAACTATCTGTCTCAGCTCTTCTGACAACATTAAGTTCTCAGGGTTCGAAATTTCTTTCAATGCGCCGCCACTTTCGAAGTTTTCTGCGTCAATCGCATCAACATCGCTGGAAGGCGGCCTGCGTCCCTGAGCAACCAGGTAATTCTTCGCCGTATTGACGGCAATACGGTACAACCAGGTATAAAAAGCGCTATCCCCCCGGAAAGAATCCAGCGCGCGATAGGCCTTAATAAATGACTCTTGCACCACATCGGGAACATCGCCCGACGGTACATAGCGGGAAACCAGGCTCGCCACTTTATGCTGGTAGCGCACTACCAGTAAGTTAAAGGCTTTCTGATCTCCCTTCTGGACCCGTTCAACCAGGACCTGGTCCGTTAACTGCTCGCTCATCCGAGGTAAAGTCTCCCCAAACCAAATTTCCACGCGCTCTCGAAACGCCACTCCATAAACTGCACTATGAGCAAGCAACAGCTTAGAGTGTCTCTTTTTCGTAAAGTTCCGTTACGCATCTGTTTTTGTTTGTCATGTTGTAGACAGATCATTATCTCTCATTATAAGTCTACAGAGTCTGAACAACGCACTATCTGTATAGAAATGCCCTTTTAGCCGCTTGAAGAGTAACCCAACAGCCACTTTATTTCATCACATAATCTGGCGCTAACGGCCTGCTTCGCAAAATATTTTCTTTGTTTTACTTCCCCTTGAATTTTCCTTTAATGTTTAGCCATTGCAACACATTCAAAAATAAAACGTGCTGTATCGCGCAGTATGGTGCTATGCTGCCCAAACACTGTTTAGTAAATTAAACAAACGCTATGACTACGACTCCTGAACTTTCCTGTGACGTGCTGATTATTGGCAGCGGTGCTGCCGGACTCTCTCTGGCGCTGCGCCTGGCTGAAAAACATCAGGTGATTGTCCTGAGTAAAGGCCCGGTGAGCGAAGGCTCAACGTTTTATGCTCAGGGCGGCATTGCCGCCGTTTTCGACGAGACGGACAGTATCGATTCGCATGTTGAAGATACGCTGATCGCCGGGGCCGGTATTTGCGATCGCCACGCGGTGGAGTTTGTTGCCAGCAATGCCCGCTCTTGCGTACAGTGGCTTATCGATCAGGGTGTATTATTTGACACCCAGGTGCAACCGAACGGGGAAGAGAGCTACCATCTGACCCGTGAAGGTGGCCATAGCCATCGCCGTATCCTGCATGCGGCTGACGCCACCGGCAAAGAAGTGGAAACCACCCTGGTCAGCAAGGCGCAGAACCATCCGAATATTCGCGTACTGGAGCGGAGTAACGCCGTCGATCTGATCATCTCCGATAAAATCGGCCTGCCAGGAACACGCCGCGTCGTCGGCGCCTGGATCTGGAATCGGAATAAAGAGTCGGTCGAAACATGTCACGCGAAGTCAGTCGTTCTGGCGACAGGCGGGGCATCGAAAGTGTATCAGTACACCACCAACCCGGATATCTCTTCCGGCGACGGTATCGCGATGGCCTGGCGCGCCGGGTGCCGCGTCGCGAATCTTGAATTTAATCAGTTCCACCCTACCGCGCTGTACCATCCTCAGGCACGAAACTTTCTGCTGACGGAAGCGCTGCGTGGCGAAGGAGCGCATCTCAAGCGCCCGGACGGCACGCGCTTTATGCCTGATGTTGATGAGCGTGGCGAACTGGCTCCGCGCGATATCGTCGCCCGCGCCATTGACCACGAAATGAAGCGTCTCGGCGCAGACTGCATGTTCCTCGACATCAGCCATAAACCGGAAGCATTTGTCCGTCAGCACTTCCCAATGATTTATGAAAAATTGCTGGGGTTGGGAATCGATCTGACTAAAGAGCCGGTTCCGGTCGTACCAGCCGCCCACTACACCTGCGGCGGCGTGATGGTCGACGATTTTGGCCGAACCGATGTGGACGGTCTGTATGCCATTGGCGAAGTAAGCTATACCGGCCTGCACGGTGCGAATCGCATGGCGTCCAATTCCCTGTTGGAGTGTCTGGTGTATGGCTGGTCAGCGGCAGAAGATATCGACAGACGTATGCCGTATGCCCGTAGCGTTAGTACGCTTCCGGCCTGGGATGAAAGTCGCGTTGAAAACCCGGATGAGCTGGTCGTGATCCAGCATAACTGGCATGAGCTACGTCTGTTTATGTGGGACTATGTCGGCATTGTGCGCACCACCAAACGTCTGGAGCGCGCCCTGCGACGCATTACGATGCTGCAACAGGAAATCGACGAATATTACGCTAACTTCCGCGTATCGAATAATCTGCTGGAGCTGCGCAACCTGGTGCAGGTCGCGGAACTGATTGTGCGCTGCGCGATGATGCGTAAAGAGAGCCGTGGCCTGCACTACACGCTGGATTACCCCGCATTGCTGCCGGAATCCGGCCCGTCGGTGCTTTCGCCGCTCAACGCTTACATGAACAAATAAAACGCCTGGGTCAGCGCCGTGTACCCTTCAGAGTAAAGCTGGTCTGGCCCACGAATCACCAGGCGATCGCTAAAGCATTCCCCCGTTCGCGGGGAAAATGCCAACAGTACCCGATGAGGCAATCGCGACTCCGTTTCGGCTACGTCGGTACGTAAACGCAAATGCCAGCCCATGCTTAACGCCTGCTGTGTGAAGATGTTGCCAGTCTGTTCCGGCAGCACCACGCAGAAGAATCCCTCTTCCGTAATACATTCAGCCGCGGTGGTAAGTAACGCTTCGTGATTGAGCGTGGTGGTATAACGCGCCTGCTCTCGCTGCGGTGTTGCGCATTCCACCCCTTGTTCATAATAAGGCGGGTTGCTGATGATAAGATCAAAGCGCGCGGTCTGGCGCGGCACCCACTGCCGGACATCTTCCGTATGCACCGTTATCCGCTGCGGCCACGGTGAGTGGGTGATATTCTCCTGCGCCTGCGTCGCCGCTTCGCTGTCCAGCTCAACGGCATCAATGGTGACGCTTTCGTCGGTACGCTGCGCCAACATCAGCGCCAGCAGACCGCTGCCGGTACCAATATCAAGGATCCGCGTTACGCCTGCGACTGGTGCCCATGCTCCCAATAAAATACCATCAGTACCGACTTTCATCGCGCAGCGATCGTGCGCCACAAAAAACTGCTTAAAGGTAAATCCATTACGACGAAGTGTGGATGTAGACTGGGACATGAAAGAACAACCTTCCTGGAAAAACGGCAATAGCGTAGGGTGAAAACAATACCTGAGAAGCGATATCCATACAAACAGATGAAGATTGCAGCCGTAACGTCTATAATCAGCGCCCCACACAGAGGTAGAACATGACTGTAACGACTTTTTCCGAACTTGAACTCGATGAAAGCCTGCTGGATGCCCTCCAGGATAAAGGCTTTACTCGCCCGACCGCCATTCAGGCTGCCGCCATTCCGCCTGCGCTCGATGGGCGTGATGTACTCGGTTCTGCGCCGACAGGCACCGGTAAAACGGCGGCATACCTGCTGCCAGCGTTGCAGCACCTGCTCGACTTCCCGCGTAAAAAATCCGGTCCGCCGCGTATTCTGATCCTTACGCCGACCCGCGAACTGGCGATGCAGGTTGCCGATCACGCCCGTGAACTGGCGAAACACACCCATCTGGATATTGCGACAATCACCGGCGGCGTGGCTTATATGAACCATGCCGAGGTGTTCAGCGAGAACCAGGATATTGTGGTCGCCACCACGGGTCGCCTGCTGCAATATATTAAAGAAGAAAACTTTGACTGCCGCGCGGTTGAAACGCTGATTCTTGATGAAGCCGACCGTATGCTGGACATGGGCTTCGCCCAGGATATCGAGCATATCGCAGGTGAAACCCGCTGGCGCAAACAGACCATGCTGTTCTCCGCTACGCTGGAAGGCGGCGCGATTAACGATTTTGCTGAACGTCTGCTGGAAGATCCGGTCGAGGTCTCAGCGACCCCGTCTACCCGCGAACGCAAAAAGATTCATCAATGGTACTACCGTGCCGATGACATCCAGCACAAAACGGCTTTGCTGGTACACCTGTTAAAACAACCTGAAGCCACCCGTTCTATCGTCTTCGTGCGTAAACGTGAGCGTGTACATGAGCTGGCAGGCTGGCTGCGCGAAGCAGGCATCAATAACTGCTATCTCGAAGGCGAGATGGTACAGGGTAAGCGTAACGAAGCGATCAAACGTCTGACCGATGGCCGCGTGAACGTGCTGATCGCGACCGACGTCGCCGCTCGCGGGATTGATATCCCTGATGTAAGCCATGTTTTTAACTTCGATATGCCACGCAGCAGCGATACCTATCTGCACCGTATCGGCCGTACCGGACGTGCAGGGCGTAAAGGAACGGCGATTTCCCTGGTAGAAGCGCATGACCATCTGCTGCTGGGAAAAGTGGGTCGCTATATTGAAGAGACGCTGAAAGCGCGCGTCATTGATGAATTGCGTCCAACCACTCGTGCGCCGAGCGAAAAACTGACCGGCAAGCCGTCCAAGAAAGTGCTGGCTAAACGTGCTGAGAAGAAAAAACAAGAAAAAGAGAAGCCGCGCGTGAAGAAACGTCACCGTGATACCAAAAACATTGGTAAACGCCGCAAGCCTGCTGGTACGGGTACGGACGCGCAGGAGCAGTCCAACGAAGAGTAAAAAAAACGCCGGGGGCTAACCCGGCGTTTTTATGTTATCAGTCAGCCTTACAGGCTTTCAGTAAAGGTACGAGCGATAACGTCGCGCTGCTGTTCCGGCGTCAGGGAGTTAAAACGCACGGCATAGCCAGAAACACGGATGGTCAGCTGCGGATATTTTTCCGGGTGCTTAACGGCATCTTCCAGCGTTTCGCGACGCAGAACGTTAACGTTCAGGTGCTGACCGCCTTCAACGCGAACTTCCGGTTTTACTTCCATCGGAATTTCACGGTATTCGATTTCACCCAGTTTGTTCACTGCAACCACTTCATCTTCGGCAAAACCGGCTTTCGCTGCGATGCAACGTGCTTCGCCTTTTTCGCTGTCCAGCAACCAGAAAGAATTCAGCAGGTCGTCGTTAGCGGCTTTAGTAATCTGGATACCTGTAATCATGTGATGCCTCCCCGGCAAAAGTGTTTGATTATGATCGGCCTGTTCGCGGCCAATTGGTAAAACCATTGTTGCTTGAGTGTATATATACCCCTCACACACCCTTGATTCTTTGATTTAAATCAACAAAAACCACACCGCAAAGAGGGTGTTGTATGGAATTTATTGTTTTACATCAACTTACGCTATATCCACACATAAACTTTTTACATAAATTTTCAACTATCTTTAAGGGGTAGCCGGGTTTGTGACGCACGCGATTTTGCACCATAGAAATAAGCAGTTAAGCTATGCAGATTGAAAAATTCGCAGGAGAGCGAGATGGCCACCGATTTAACCTGGCACGATGTGCTGGCAGATGAGAAGCAGCAGCCCTATTTTGTTAACACACTCCATACCGTTGCGGGCGAACGTCAGTCAGGAATGACAGTCTATCCTCCACAGAAGGATGTATTTAACGCGTTTCGCTTCACTGAACTCGGTGATGTCAAAGTGGTGATTCTGGGGCAAGACCCTTATCACGGCCCTGGGCAGGCGCATGGTCTGGCGTTTTCTGTTCGTCCGGGTATTGCCACACCGCCTTCTCTGCTGAACATGTATAAAGAACTGGAAACGTCCATACCGGGCTTTACCCGCCCTGCTCATGGGTATCTGGAGAGCTGGGCGCGTCAGGGGGTATTGTTATTAAATACCGTGCTGACCGTCCGCGCAGGCCAGGCGCATTCTCACGCCAGTCTGGGATGGGAAACCTTTACAGACAAAGTGATCAGCCTTGTTAACGAACATCGTGAAGGGGTCGTCTTTTTACTCTGGGGTTCGCACGCACAAAAGAAAGGGGCGATTATCGATCGCCAGCGCCATTACGTGTTGAGAGCGCCGCATCCGTCGCCGTTGTCGGCACATCGGGGATTCTTTGGCTGTAACCATTTTGTATTGGCGAATCAGTGGCTGGAGCAGCACGGCGAGAAGCCGATTGACTGGATGCCGGTATTACCGGCAGAGAGCGAATAAGTTTTTGCTTTGCGCCGGGTGGCGGCTTCGCCTTACCCGGCCTACGAATCATTACCGCAGGCCCGGATAAGCGCAGCGCCATCAGGCGTTTACGCCGAGTACCCGGCCTACGAATCATTGCCGTAGGCCTGATAAGCGCAGCGCCATCAGGCACTTACACCTGATTATGCTTTATTCTGACGCCACCATTCGCCCAGCAATACGCCGGTTGCGACAGAGACGTTGAGATTTTCAACATTTCCGGTGCCATCAATTTTCACGCACAGATCGCCAGGTTCACGCGCGGCTTCCGGCAGGGACTCCAGCTCACGCCCTAACACCAGCACCATTTTCGCTGGCAGCGCCGTACTAAACAACGGCTTGCCCTGATCGCTGGATGTGGTGACGATCGTATAACCCGCCTGACGGAAATCATCCAGCACATCCACAATGCTGTCGCCCGTGATCGGCTGAACATGCTCCGCGCCGCCTTCCGCCGTACGGATCGCCGCACCGGATTCAAGAAGCGCCGCGTCCTGTACCACCACACCTTTTACGCCAAAGTGCGCACAGCTACGCATCATGCCGCCAAGGTTGTGCGGGTTAGCCACATCTTCCAGCGCCAGTACGCAATCCTGCGCGTCCGCCTGGCTTACCCACTGCTTAACGGTCGTACCGTTACGCTTTTTAATCAGGAAACAAACGCCGCCGTGGTGCTCAGTTCCAGAGGCTTTCGCCAGTTCAGCTTCATCCACAACGTGGTACGCTTTGCGGTTAGCCGCCATCCAGCGTAACGCTTCTTTAAAGCGAGGGGTCACGCTCTGAATGAACCATGCGCGGACAATCGCATCCGGGCGACTCTGGAACAGGGCCTGACAGGCATTTTCGCCGTAGACACGGGTCTCTTCCGCACGCTGGCGACGTAAAACTTCAGGGTCGATAAAACTTTTACCGCTGATTCCACCGTGATCGGCTTTCTCAGGCGTTTCATCGCCTGGCGCACGGGAAACGGTACGCCACGGTGAGTCTTCACGCTTACGATCGCGAATCTGACCGCTTCTTTCATCACGAGCATCGCGGGCGGGGCGACGGCCACCGTCAGTACGAGACTTTCCTGGACGGCCTCCCCCTTTCCCGGTACGCGGGTTATGGGTGCGTTTATCAGAGTCATCATCACTGCGGACATACATCACTTTGACCTTGCCGCTTTTGTTCTTTAATTCATCGTTCATGCTTTTCTCCACCAGCGCTGCGCGAAGCGCGAAGATTACCCGATGTGCACCCGGTTAGCCATTATTTCATTTAAAAGCTAATGACTATTGTACTCATTGAATAAAACACATTGTTGTTTAAAACAGTCTCATCGATAATATGTAACATATTGGAAACATATCGGCGTGATTGCCGGAAAAGTCTACCCTACTCATCCAGAGGTTAGTTATGAATACCGTTTGTACCAGCTGCCAGGCAATCAACCGCATTCCCGATGATCGTATTCAGGATGCGGCAAAATGTGGACGCTGTGGTCACGACCTGTTCGATGGAGAGGTGATTAATGCGACCGGTGAAACGCTGGATAAGCTGCTGAAAGACGATCTCCCTGTGGTGGTCGATTTCTGGGCGCCGTGGTGCGGCCCATGCCGTAACTTTGCCCCGATTTTTGAAGATGTCGCGGAAGAGCGCAGCGGTAAGGTGCGTTTTGTGAAAGTTAACACAGAAGCGGAACGTGAACTCAGCGCCCGTTTCGGTATCCGAAGCATCCCGACCATCATGATCTTTAAGAACGGCGAAGTCATCGACATGTTAAATGGCGCAGTTCCTAAAGCGCCATTTGACAGCTGGCTGAACGAATCGCTGTAATCTCCACGGGGCGCATCTTGTGCCCCGTTTTCACCTCTGCGACAATAGCGTTTTTCACTGTATTCTTCCATGACTGATAACGCTGTTCTCCAGTTACGCGCCGAACGCCTCGCACGCGCCACGCGTCCTTTTCTTGCCAGAGGAAACCGCATTCGTCGCTGTCAGCGCTGTCTGCTCCCGTTGAAACTCTGCCTGTGCGATACGCTCTCGCCTTCTCAGGCGACAAGCCGTTTTTGTCTGGTGATGTTTGATACCGAGCCAATGAAACCCAGCAATACGGGGCGTCTGATTGCCGATATTCTGCCGGATACAACGGCCTTTCAATGGTCGCGTACCGAACCGCCGCAGGCGCTGCTCGATCTGGTTAACAACCCGGATTATCAGCCGATGGTCGTATTCCCCGCCTCCTATGCCGGGGAAGAACGCGAGGTCATTTTCACGCCACCAGCCGGAAAACCGCCGCTGTTTATCATGCTCGACGGCACCTGGCCGGAAGCGCGCAAAATGTTCCGTAAAAGCCCTTATCTCGATAACCTGCCGGTTATTTCCGTTGATTTATCGCGTCTTTCCGCCTATCACCTGCGAGAAGTTCATGCCGAAGGGCAGTATTGCACTGCCGAAGTGGCAATAGCGCTGCTGGATCTGGCGGGCGACACGGCCGCGGCAACCCATTTAGGCGATCACTTCTCACGCTTTAAAACGCGCTATCTGGCAGGAAAAACGCAACATCAGGGAAGCGTCACAACAGGAACAGCAGAAAGCGTTTAAAATCATTCGGTCACTTCTGCGTAAGGGAGATCGGCATGAGTCAGAGAGGACTGGAAGCACTACTGCGACCAAAATCGATAGCGGTGCTAGGGGCGTCGATGAAGCCCAATCGCGCAGGTTACCTGATGATGCGTAACCTGCTGGCAGGAGGCTTTAATGGCCCGGTATTACCTGTAACGCCCGCATGGAAAGCCGTCTTAGGCGTCCTGGCCTGGCCCGACGTCGCCAGTTTGCCTTTTACACCGGATCTCGCCGTTCTGTGCACCAACGCCAGCCGTAATATCGCGTTGCTGGAGGCGCTGGGGGAAAAAGGCTGTAAAACCTGCATTATTTTGTCGGCGCCCGCAGCGCAGCACGCTGAACTTCTGGCATGTGCCCAACGCTATAAAATGCGACTACTCGGCCCAAACAGCCTGGGTTTACTCGCCCCCTGGCAAGGGCTTAACGCCAGTTTCTCTCCGGTTCCGATCAAACGTGGAAAACTCGCGTTTATTTCGCAATCCGCCGCCGTCTCCAATACGATTCTCGACTGGGCGCAACAGCGGGAGATGGGCTTTTCTTATTTTATCGCGCTTGGCGACAGTCTGGACATTGATGTTGATGAACTGCTGGATTATCTGGCGCGCGACAGTAAAACCAGCGCCATTTTGCTCTATCTCGAACATCTGAGCGACGCGCGGCGCTTTGTCTCCGCCGCCCGTAGCGCATCGCGAAATAAACCCATTCTGGTGATTAAAAGCGGTCGCAGCCCGGCGGCGCAACGTTTGTTAAATACCAGTGTCGGCATGGACCCGGCATGGGATGCCGCCATCCAGCGTGCGGGGCTTTTACGCGTGCAGGATACTCACGAACTCTTCTCGGCGGTCGAAACGCTGAGTCATATGCGGCCATTACGTGGCGACAGGTTGATGATCATCAGCAATGGCGCTGCGCCCGCCGCGCTGGCGCTGGATGAGCTGTGGTCGCGCAACGGCAAACTCGCCACCCTGAGCGAAGAGATCCGACTTAAGCTAAGCGAAGCGCTACCTGCTCACGTCGATATCGCCAACCCGCTGGATTTGCGTGATGATGCCAGCTGTGAACACTACGTCAAAACGCTGAATATCTTACTCGCCAGCCAGGATTTTGATGCGCTGATGGTGATCCACTCACCCAGCGCCGCCGCACCAGGCACCGAAAGCGCGCACGCGCTCATTGAAGCGATGAAACATCATCCCAGAGGGAAATTCGTCACCTTACTCACCAACTGGTGCGGCGAGTTTTCCTCTCAGGAAGCCCGCAAAATGTTCAGTGAAGCGGGATTACCTACCTATCGAACACCGGAAGGCACCATCACTGCCTTTATGCACATGGTGGAATACCGGCGTAACCAGAAGCAATTACGGGAAACCCCGGTGTTGCCAGGCAACCTGACCTCAGACACGGCTCAAGCGCATAACCTGTTACAGCAGGCGATTGCAGAGGGCGCAACATCGCTGGATACCCATGAAGTTCAGCCCATCCTGCAGGCGTATGGGTTACACACGCTTCCCACCTGGATTGCTGGCGACAGCGCGGAAGCAGTGCATATCGCCGAGCAAATTGGCTACCCGGTAGCGTTAAAACTGCGTTCGCCGGATATTCCGCATAAATCGGAAGTTCAGGGGGTAATGCTCTATCTGCGCACGGCAACGGAAGTTCAGCAAGCCGCGAATGCCATTTTCGATCGTGTAAAAATGGCCTGGCCTCAGGCGCGCATTCACGGTCTGTTAGTCCAGAGTATGGCGAACCGTGCCGGCGCGCAGGAACTTCGCGTCGTCGTCGAACACGACCCGGTCTTTGGGCCGCTGATTATGCTTGGCGAAGGCGGCGTAGAGTGGCGACCCGAAGAGCAGGCCGTCGTCGCGCTGCCGCCGTTAAACATGAATCTGGCGCGCTATTTGGTTATTCAGGGAATCAAAAGTAAAAAAATTCGTGGCCGGAGCGCGCTACGCCCGCTGGATATCACAGGGTTAAGCCAGCTGCTGGTACAGGTCTCGAACCTGATTGTCGATTGCCCGGAAATTCAGCGTCTGGATATCCATCCCTTGCTGGCTTCTGCTGGCGAGTTTACCGCGCTGGACGTCACGCTGGATATCGCCCCTTATGATGGCGACAACGAGAGCCGACTCGCTATTCGCCCCTATCCGCAGCAGCTTGAAGAGTGGGTTGAGATGAAAAACGGCGAACGTTGCCTGTTTCGCCCTATCCTGCCGGAAGATGAGCCTTATCTACAGCAGTTCATTTCTCAGGTGACAAAAGAGGATTTGTATTACCGTTATTTTAGCGAGATCAATGAATTTACTCATGAAGATTTAGCCAACATGACGCAGATCGACTACGATCGGGAAATGGCATTTGTTGCCGTGCGCCGTATTGATCAAACTGAAGAGATCCTCGGGGTAACGCGCGCTATCTCCGACCCGGATAACATTGATGCAGAATTTGCCGTGCTGGTTCGCTCAGATCTCAAAGGGTTAGGATTAGGCCGGCGATTAATGGAAAAATTGATTGCTTATACCCGAGATCACGGACTGAGACGCCTGAATGGCATTACGATGCCAAACAATCGCGGCATGGTGGCACTGGCCCGAAAGCTCGGGTTTGATGTTGATATCCAGCTCGAAGAGGGGATTGTTGGGCTGACGCTGAATCTGGCCCAATACGAGGAATCGTGAGTAAGGTACTGGAAATGTTGACCACTTTAACGGGTACTGGTGTTATCATTGCTCGCTTATGTCGTCTGCATAGCACAGAGGACCCTTCAATGAACAGAGAAGAAATGCACTGTGATGTTGTCAAAATTTAAGCGTAATAAACATCAACAACACCTTGCCCAACTACCTAAGATCTCTCAGCCAGTTGATGATGTAGATTTCTTTTATGCTCCCGCTAATTTCAGGGAGACTCTGCTGGAGAAGATAGCCAGCGCGACGCAGCGTATTTGCATTATTGCCCTGTATCTTGAACAGGATGACGGCGGCAAGGGCATACTCGACGCGCTCTATGAGGCTAAACGGCAGCGTCCTGAGCTGGATGTTCGGGTACTTGTCGACTGGCATCGCGCTCAGCGTGGACGTATTGGCGCAGCCGCGTCTAATACCAACGCTGACTGGTATTGCCGAATGGCGCAAGAAAACCCAGGCATCGATATTCCTGTCTACGGCGTGCCGATTAACACGCGTGAAGCGCTTGGCGTACTGCATTTTAAAGGCTTTATCATTGATGATAGCGTCCTTTACAGCGGTGCCAGCCTGAACGACGTCTATCTGCATCAGCATGATAAATATCGTTATGATCGTTACCAGTTGATTCGTAATGCAAAGATGGCCGACATCATGTATGAGTGGGTCACGCAGAATCTGCTTAACGGTCGCGGCGTAAATCGCCTGGACAGTGCCCAGCGTCCGAAAAGCCCGGAGATTAAAAACGACATTCGTTTGTATCGCCAGGAATTGCGCGATGCGTCATACCATTTCCAGGGCGATGCCGACAACGAGCAACTTTCCGTTACACCACTGGTTGGGCTGGGAAAATCGAGCCTGCTGAACAAGACCATTTTCCATCTTATGCCCTGCGCAGAGCATAAGCTCACAATTTGCACACCTTATTTCAACTTGCCTGCGCTGTTGGTTCGTAACATCATCCAACTGCTGCGCGAAGGGAAAAAGGTTGAGATTATCGTGGGTGATAAAACCGCCAACGACTTTTATATCCCTGAGGATGAGCCGTTTAAAATCATCGGCGCGCTTCCCTATCTCTACGAGATTAACCTGCGTCGCTTCCTCAGCCGCTTGCAGTATTACGTCAACACCGATCAGCTCGTAGTGCGTTTGTGGAAAGATGACGACAATACTTATCACCTGAAAGGAATGTGGGTTGATGATAAGTGGATGCTGCTCACCGGGAACAACCTTAACCCGCGAGCATGGCGTCTGGATCTGGAAAACGCAATTCTGATTCACGATCCAAAACAGGAACTTGCTCCCCAGAGAGAGAAAGAGCTGGAGCTTATCCGCACTCACACCACGGTTGTTAAGCATTACCGCGATCTACAAAGCATCGCTGACTATCCGGTCAAAGTCCGTAAGCTCATCCGCAGACTCCGTCGTATTCGAATCGACAGATTAATCAGCCGTATTCTGTAAATCAAAAAGCCCCGTCCCTGCGACGGGGTTTTTCCTGTGAGGGTCACGGTGCGTTTCCTTATACTTTTTGGCATGTTGTTGCTCTCAGGCTGTAGCCATATGTCCAATGACAGCTGGAGCGGGCAGGATAAAGCGCAACACTTCATTGCATCAGCCATGCTTTCCGCCGCCGGGAATGAGTATGCCCGGCATCAGGGAATGAGCCACGATCGCAGTGCAACCGTTGGGCTGCTGTTCTCCATTAGTCTCGGTGCGTCAAAAGAGATGTGGGACAGCCGCCCCGGAGGGAGCGGCTGGAGCTGGAAAGACTTCGCCTGGGATGTTGCAGGCGCAACCACAGGTTACGCCGTCTGGCAAATGGCGCGGAACTAGAGACGTAACCCTTTTCCCTTGCGGTGCAGCATCAGCGACACCAGAAATGCCACGATAGCCATAATGGTCACATACCAGAAGAATGATGTCTCCATACCAACGGACTTCAGAGACAGCGCAACATATTCCGCAGAGCCGCCGAACAGCGCATTCGCCACCGCATAGGAAAGCCCTACCCCCAATGCCCGCACCTGGGCAGGAAACATTTCCGCCTTCAGGATCCCACTGATTGAGGTGTAGAAACTCACGATCAACAGGGCGCACATCACCAACCCAAAGGCTGCGTAAGGTGAAGTGACATTCTGTAATGCTGACAGAATAGGTACGGTAAATAGCGCAGCCAGAGCGCCAAAGCAGAGCATTGATGTCCGTCGGCCGATTTTATCTGAAAGGGCGCCAAACAGGGGTTGAATTATCATGTAGACAAACAGTGCTGCCGTCATGATTCCGCTGGCGACATTGGCATGCATACCGGCGGTATTCACCAGATACTTCTGCATATAGGTTGTGAAGGTATAGAAACACAACGAACCCGCAGCGGTAAATCCCAGTACCATGATAAACGCTTTACGGTTACGCCATAGTCCTTTGAGCGATCCAGCCTCTTTCAGCGCGCGGGTTTCTTGTTTTGAGGTTTCATCCAACTGTCGACGCAACCAAAGCGCGACAACGGCCAGTACGGCGCCCAATGCAAAAGGAATACGCCATCCCCATTCTCTGAGGGAAGATTCCTCCAGCGTTTGCTGCAAGATAACCACAACCAGCAGTGCCAGTAACTGACCGCCGATCAGAGTGACATACTGGAACGATGCATAAAAACCTTTGCGGCCTTCAACAGCTACCTCACTCATATAGGTCGCACTGGTTCCGTATTCTCCTCCAACAGACAGCCCCTGAAACAGACGAGCCAACAGCAGAAGAGCCGGAGCCCAGGTGCCGATCGTGGCATACCCCGGCAGGCAGGCAATGACTAACGAGCCCATACACATCATGCAAACAGAGAGAAGCATTGATTTCTTACGACCATGCTTATCGGCAATCCGACCAAAAAGCCAGCCGCCAATGGGACGCATCAGGAAGCCTGCGGCGAAAACCCCGGCTGTCTGTAAAAGCTGAGTGGTGGTATTTCCCGAAGGAAAAAAGATGTGCGCAAAGTAGAGAGAGCAGAAGGAATAGACATAGAAATCAAACCACTCGACCAGATTCCCTGATGATGCCCCCACAATTGCCCATACGCGACGACGGGTGTCACTGCTTGCCAGCGACCCGTTTACAGTTACACTGCTTTCAGTCATTAGAAATATACTCCCGCCAAAGATCCACCCGAGCTCGTCGGTGCTTTTCACTGTCTTTTTTAGTGAATGAAATGTTATATAATTGTTATTATTTATTTTGTGACAGAGATCGATATTTTAGTTAGCAGGAAAACGATTTAGGAGTATACGGAGGGAATAGTCATCCGGCAGAACAGCGCATATATGCCGGATGGCGGTGTGAACACCTTATCCGGCCTGTAAAAACATCCCGGGTATTTTGCACACAGTCTGTAGGCCGGATAAGGCGCGGCCGCCATCCGGATGCACCCGGACGCATGAACGCAAAAAGGCCATCCCTCAGGATGGCCTCTTCACTTAATTAATGCCTGGCAGTTCCCTACTCTCGCATGGGGAGACCCCACACTACCATCGGCGCTACGGCGTTTCACTTCTGAGTTCGGCATGGGGTCAGGTGGGACCACCGCGCTACGGCCGCCAGGCAAATTCTGTTCGTCTAATGCCTCCGGCATTAAACACTAATCTGTAATCAGGCTGAAAATCGTCTCTCAAATCGCCAAAACATCTTCGGCGTTGTAAGGTTAAGCCTCACGGTTCATTAGTACCGGTTAGCTCAACGCATCGCTGCGCTTACACACCCGGCCTATCAACGTCGTCGTCTTCAACGTTCCTTCAGGACTCTCAAGGAGTCAGGGAGAACTCATCTCGGGGCAAGTTTCGTGCTTAGATGCTTTCAGCACTTATCTCTTCCGCATTTAGCTACCGGGCAGTGCCATTGGCATGACAACCCGAACACCAGTGATGCGTCCACTCCGGTCCTCTCGTACTAGGAGCAGCCCCCCTCAGTTCTCCAGCGCCCACGGCAGATAGGGACCGAACTGTCTCACGACGTTCTAAACCCAGCTCGCGTACCACTTTAAATGGCGAACAGCCATACCCTTGGGACCTACTTCAGCCCCAGGATGTGATGAGCCGACATCGAGGTGCCAAACACCGCCGTCGATATGAACTCTTGGGCGGTATCAGCCTGTTATCCCCGGAGTACCTTTTATCCGTTGAGCGATGGCCCTTCCATTCAGAACCACCGGATCACTATGACCTGCTTTCGCACCTGCTCGCGCCGTCACGCTCGCAGTCAAGCCAGCTTATGCCATTGCACTAACCTCCTGATGTCCGACCAGGATTAGCTGACCTTCGTGCTCCTCCGTTACTCTTTAGGAGGAGACCGCCCCAGTCAAACTACCCACCAGACACTGTCCGCAACCCGGATTACGGGCCCACGTTAGAACACCAGCCATTAAAGGGTGGTATTTCAAGGGCGGCTCCATGCAGACTGGCGTCCACACTTCAAAGCCTCCCACCTATCCTACACATCAAGGACCAGTGTTCAGTGTCAAGCTATAGTAAAGGTTCACGGGGTCTTTCCGTCTTGCCGCGGGTACACTGCATCTTCACAGCGAGTTCAATTTCACTGAGTCTCGGGTGGAGACAGCCTGGCCATCATTACGCCATTCGTGCAGGTCGGAACTTACCCGACAAGGAATTTCGCTACCTTAGGACCGTTATAGTTACGGCCGCCGTTTACCGGGGCTTCGATCAAGAGCTTCTCCCGAGGGATAACCCCATCAATTAACCTTCCGGCACCGGGCAGGCGTCACACCGTATACGTCCACTTTCGTGTTTGCACAGTGCTGTGTTTTTAATAAACAGTTGCAGCCAGCTGGTATCTTCGACTGATTTCAGCTCCATGGGTAAACCACTTCACCTACATATCAGCGTGCCTTCTCCCGAAGTTACGGCACCATTTTGCCTAGTTCCTTCACCCGAGTTCTCTCAAGCGCCTTGGTATTCTCTACCTGACCACCTGTGTCGGTTTGGGGTACGATTTCGTGTTACCTGATGCTTAGAGGCTTTTCCTGGAAGCAGGGCATTTGTCACTTCAGCACCGTAGTGCCTCGTCATCACGCCTCAGTGTTAAAGTGCACCGGATTTGCCTGGAGCACACACCTACACGCTTAAACCGGGACAACCGTCGCCCGGCCGACATAGCCTTCTCCGTCCCCCCTTCGCAGTAACACCAAGTACAGGAATATTAACCTGTTTCCCATCGACTACGCCTTTCGGCCTCGCCTTAGGGGTCGACTCACCCTGCCCCGATTAACGTTGGACAGGAACCCTTGGTCTTCCGGCGAGCGGGCTTTTCACCCGCTTTATCGTTACTTATGTCAGCATTCGCACTTCTGATACCTCCAGCATGCCTCACAGCACACCTTCAACGGCTTACAGAACGCTCCCCTACCCAACAACGCATAAGCGTCGCTGCCGCAGCTTCGGTGCATGGTTTAGCCCCGTTACATCTTCCGCGCAGGCCGACTCGACCAGTGAGCTATTACGCTTTCTTTAAATGATGGCTGCTTCTAAGCCAACATCCTGGCTGTCTGGGCCTTCCCACATCGTTTCCCACTTAACCATGACTTTGGGACCTTAGCTGGCGGTCTGGGTTGTTTCCCTCTTCACGACGGACGTTAGCACCCGCCGTGTGTCTCCCGTGATAACATTCTCCGGTATTCGCAGTTTGCATCGGGTTGGTAAGCCGGGATGGCCCCCTAGCCGAAACAGTGCTCTACCCCCGGAGATGAATTCACGAGGCGCTACCTAAATAGCTTTCGGGGAGAACCAGCTATCTCCCGGTTTGATTGGCCTTTCACCCCCAGCCACAGGTCATCCGCTAATTTTTCAACATTAGTCGGTTCGGTCCTCCAGTTAGTGTTACCCAACCTTCAACCTGCCCATGGCTAGATCACCGGGTTTCGGGTCTATACCCTGCAACTTAACGCCCAGTTAAGACTCGGTTTCCCTTCGGCTCCCCTATTCGGTTAACCTTGCTACAGAATATAAGTCGCTGACCCATTATACAAAAGGTACGCAGTCACCCCATAAAGAGGCTCCCACTGCTTGTACGTACACGGTTTCAGGTTCTTTTTCACTCCCCTCGCCGGGGTTCTTTTCGCCTTTCCCTCACGGTACTGGTTCACTATCGGTCAGTCAGGAGTATTTAGCCTTGGAGGATGGTCCCCCCATATTCAGACAGGATACCACGTGTCCCGCCCTACTCATCGAGCTCACAGCCTGTGCGTTTTCGTGTACGGGACTTTCACCCTGTACCGTGCGACTTTCCAGACGCTTCCACTAACACACAAGCTGATTCAGGCTCTGGGCTCCTCCCCGTTCGCTCGCCGCTACTGAGGGAATCTCGGTTGATTTCTTTTCCTCGGGGTACTTAGATGTTTCAGTTCCCCCGGTTCGCCTCGTTAGCCTATGTATTCAGCTAACGATAGTGTGACGAATCACACTGGGTTTCCCCATTCGGACATCGCCGGGTCAAGGGTTCATATCACCTCGCCGGCGCTTTTCGCAGATTAGCACGTCCTTCATCGCCTCTGACTGCCAGGGCATCCACCGTGTACGCTTGGTCGCTTAACCTCACAACCCGAAGATGTTTCGTGAAACACTTCGCGTTGCGAAAATTTGAGAGACTCATACACACTTTACGTGTGTCGTTTCAATTTTCAGCTTGATCCAGATTTTTAAAGAGCAAA
>NZ_JAOWFU010000035.1:141921-403131 GCF_030333525.1 Citrobacter sp. CK188 | reverse complement strand
ACAGATTGTCTGATAAATTGTTAAAGAGCAGTTGCGACGCGCTTTAGCGCTCTGTCGCGAGGTGGCGTATATTACGCTTTCCTCTTTCAGAGTCAACCCTGAATTTCAGGATTTTTCTCTTTAATCAACCGGCTGTTTGTGTGAAGTGATTCACATCCGCCGTGTCGATGGAGGCGCATTATAGGGGGTCGTCTCAGGAAGACAAGCGGAAAAATGCATTTTTATCTCAACCGCTCATCTTTTAATCACAACGCTTATTTTTGCTGCTTTCTTATCGCCGATGGCAGGTCAGCAAGGCTATTTAACACCCAATCTGCCGCATTTTCTGCTTCGGGCGTAACGGGCTTGCCGGTGCGTACCAATACTTTCGTACCAACATTTGCCGCTGCCGCCGCCTGCATATCTTCTATTTTGTCACCCACCATATAAGACGCGGCCATATCAATGTGCAGAAAATCACGCGCAGAGATAAGCATCCCCGGATGCGGTTTACGACAATCACACGCCTGACGGAACTCTTCTACGCTGCCCTGCGGATGATGCGGACAATAATAGATGCCATCCAGATCGACATCGCGGTCCGCCAGCGACCAGTCCATCCATTCAGTCAGCGTTTCGAACTGCGCTTCCGTAAATTTACCGCGCGCAATACCAGACTGGTTGGTAACAACGACAAGCGCAAAGCCCATCTTTTTCAGTTCACGCATCGCGTCAATGACGCCTTCAATAAACTCGAACTCATCGATTTCATGTACGTAACCATGATCCACATTAATAGTGCCATCACGGTCGAGGAAAATTGCGGGTACGGACTTTGCCACCTTTTATAGCTCCTGAATAAGGCATGTGCCGTTAGTATCGCATGTTTCAGCGAGCAAGAAAGTGCTCATCATCGAAAGCCTGATTGATTTAGACGTCTGGATGCCTTAACATCCATTTTGTTGACGGCTTCGACCGTATCAGGCAGAAGAAAATGCCACGGCTAACTTAATTACGATAATAAATAATCAATGATTAAACTTTCGAATATCACCAAAGTGTTCCAACAGGGGACTCGCACCATTCAGGCGCTGAACAACGTCAGCCTGCATGTCCCTGCCGGACAAATTTATGGCGTTATTGGCGCCTCCGGCGCCGGTAAAAGCACACTCATTCGCTGTGTGAATCTGCTGGAACGTCCCACGGAAGGGAGCATATTGGTTGGCGGCCAGGAGCTGACCACCCTTTCTGAATCTGAGTTGACGAAAGCCCGTCGCCAGATTGGCATGATTTTCCAGCATTTTAACCTGTTATCTTCACGTACCGTTTTTGGCAACGTGGCGTTGCCGCTGGAACTGGACAATACGCCGAAAGACGAGATTAAACGCCGCGTCACAGAGCTGTTGGATCTGGTAGGGCTCGGCGATAAGCACGACAGCTACCCGGCCAACCTTTCCGGCGGCCAGAAACAGCGTGTAGCGATTGCTCGCGCATTAGCCAGCAATCCCAAAGTCCTGCTGTGCGACGAGGCCACCAGCGCCCTCGATCCGGCAACGACCCGTTCGATTCTGGAACTGCTGAAAGATATTAACCGTCGCCTTGGCCTGACCATTCTTCTTATTACTCATGAGATGGATGTGGTTAAGCGCATTTGCGATTGTGTCGCAGTTATCAGTAACGGAGAACTGATTGAGCAGGATACGGTCAGCGAAGTGTTCTCCCATCCAAAAACGCCGCTGGCGCAGAAGTTTATCCAGTCCACATTGCATCTGGATATCCCGGAAGATTATCTGGAACGTTTAAAAGCGGAGCCGTATGCGGACAGCGTCCCCATGCTGCGTATGGAATTTACCGGACAATCCGTAGACGCCCCGCTGCTGTCTGAGACGGCCCGCCGCTTCAATGTGAACAACAACATTATTAGCGCGCAGATGGATTACGCAGGCGGCGTGAAGTTCGGCATTATGCTGACGGAAATGCACGGCACGCAAGAAGAGACGCAAGCCGCAATTGCCTGGTTGCAGGAACACCATGTGAAAGTAGAGGTACTGGGTTATGTCTGAGGCGATGATGTGGTTACTGGCGCGCGGCGTCTGGGAAACGCTGGCGATGACTTTTGTATCCGGCTTTTTTGGTTTTGTTATTGGTCTGCCGGTTGGCGTACTGCTGTACGTTACGCGTCCAGGGCAAATTATTGAAAACGCGAAGCTCTACCGCACACTCTCTGCGGTCGTCAATATCTTCCGTTCCATCCCGTTCATTATCTTACTGGTATGGATGATTCCGTTTACCCGTGTGATTGTCGGCACCTCCATCGGTTTGCAGGCGGCGATTGTGCCGTTAACCGTCGGCGCCGCGCCGTTTATCGCCCGCATGGTGGAAAACGCATTGCTGGAAATCCCAACCGGATTGATCGAAGCCTCCCGTGCGATGGGGGCCACGCCGCTGCAAATCGTGCGTAAGGTGCTGCTGCCGGAAGCATTACCGGGTCTGGTCAATGCCGCAACCATTACCCTGATCACCCTGGTGGGCTACTCTGCTATGGGCGGCGCCGTTGGCGCTGGCGGACTCGGTCAGATTGGCTATCAGTATGGTTACATTGGCTACAATGCTACCGTGATGAATACGGTGCTGGTATTACTGGTCGTTCTGGTTTATTTAATTCAGTTATCCGGCGATCGCATCGTTCGGGCAGTGACGCACAAGTAACATTAAACACAACACAAATGACTCATTAAGGAAATAAGCATGGCGTTCAAATTTAAAACCTTTGCGGCAGTGGGAGCCCTGATTGGTTCTCTGGCACTTGTGGGTTGCGGCCAGGATGAAAAAGATCCGAACCACATCAAAGTGGGCGTGATTGTCGGCGCTGAACAGCAGGTTGCGGAAGTCGCGCAAAAAGTAGCGAAAGAAAAATACGGTCTGGATGTTGAGCTGGTGACGTTCAACGACTACGTATTACCGAACGAAGCGTTAAGCAAAGGCGATATCGACGCGAACGCTTTCCAGCACAAGCCGTACCTGGATCAGCAAATCAAAGATCGCGGTTACAAGCTGGTTGCCGTTGGCAATACCTTTGTTTATCCGATTGCCGGTTATTCCAAAAAAATCAAATCACTTGATGAGCTACAGGATGGTTCTCAGGTAGCCGTACCAAACGATCCGACTAACCTTGGTCGTTCACTGCTGCTGTTGCAGAAAGTAGGATTAATCAAACTGAAAGATGGCGTTGGCCTGCTGCCGACCGTTCTGGACGTGACCGAAAACCCGAAGAACCTGAAAATTGTTGAGCTGGAAGCACCGCAACTGCCGCGCTCTCTGGACGATGCGCAAATTGCCCTGGCCGTGATTAACACCACTTACGCCAGCCAGATTGACCTGACGCCGGCAAAAGACGGTATCTTCGTGGAAGATAAAGATTCCCCGTACGTTAACCTGATCGTAACGCGTGAAGACAATAAAGACGCAGAGAATGTGAAGAAATTCGTTCAGGCTTATCAGTCTGACGAAGTCTACGAAGCCGCGAATAAAGTCTTCAACGGAGGTGCTGTTAAAGGCTGGTAATTTTTAGGCGGTTTCCACAATCTGTAATATCATTCAGGACGGGCGCTTGCCCGTCTTGTCATTTATGCAAGCTCCTGATTCAATATCTGACGATTAGATCATTCATTGAGGAAATATTATGCGTGCTTTACCGATCTGTTTATTGGCACTCATGCTGGGCGGTTGTTCCATGCTAAGCAGATCCCCTGTTGAACCCGTTCAAAGCACCGCAACCCCGCCAAAAGCGGAGTCGGAAAAACCGAAAGCGCCGCGTGCCGCACCGGTCCGAATTTACACCAACGCCGAAGAGTTAGTGGGTAAACCGTTCCGCGATCTTGGCGAAGTCAGCGGTGACTCCTGCCAGGCATCTAATCAGGATTCCCCGCCGAGCATCCCGACGGCACGTAAACGCATGCAGATTAACGCCTCTAAAATGAAGGCGAATGCTGTACTGCTGCACAGCTGCGAAGTCACCAGTGGAACGCCAGGCTGCTACCGTCAGGCTGTTTGCATCGGTTCCGCCCTTAACATCTCGGCTAAATGAGCAGTTTTCAGTTCGAGCAAATAGGCGTTATTCGCTCCCCCTATAAAGAAAAGTTCGCCGTCCCGCGACAGCCAGGTCTGGTAAAAAGCGCCGACGGCGAACTGCATCTTGTTGCGCCCTATAATCAGGCCGATGCCGTTCGCGGTCTGGAAGCGTTCAGCCATTTGTGGGTGATCTTCGTCTTTCATCAGACGATGGCTGGCGGATGGCGCCCGACGGTTCGCCCTCCCCGTCTCGGCGGCAATGCCCGGATGGGCGTCTTCGCGACCCGCTCCACCTTTCGCCCTAACCCTGTCGGTATGTCGCTGGTTGAATTGAAAGAGATTGTCTGTCAGAAAGAGAAAGTCATCCTGAAGCTGGGCAGTCTGGATCTGGTTGATGGTACGCCGGTTATTGATATCAAACCCTACCTGCCGTTTGCCGAGTCATTACCGGGCGCAACGGCCAGCTATGCGCAACAGGCGCCTGTTGCAGAGATGCACGTCAGCTTCACGGCCGACATTGACCAACAGCTTTCACGGCTTGAACAGCGTTACCCGCAACTGAAAACATTTATCGGCGAAGTGCTGGCGCAAGATCCGCGTCCCGCCTATCGTAAAGGTGAAGAGACCGGTAAAACGTACGCCGTCTGGCTGCACGATTTCAACGTGCGCTGGCGCGTCACCGAAGAGGGTTTTGAAGTCTTTGCGCTGGAACCCCGCTAATTTCACGCCCTTCTCTTTTGACATCCCTTTCTCGCTGGTAAACTAAATCACTTTTTTTGTGTCAGGCTCGCGTTGAGCCTGTTCGATCGTCCAACTGGAACCGTAACAACATGCGTACTAGCCAATATCTGCTCTCCACTCTGAAGGAGACACCTGCCGACGCCGAGGTTATCAGCCATCAACTGATGCTGCGCGCCGGGATGATCCGCAAGCTCGCCTCCGGGTTATATACCTGGCTGCCGACTGGCCTGCGCGTCCTGAAAAAAGTCGAAAACATCGTGCGTGAAGAGATGAATAACGCCGGTGCCATCGAGGTGTCAATGCCAGTGGTTCAGCCTGCTGACCTGTGGCAAGAGAGTGGTCGTTGGGAACAGTACGGCCCGGAACTGCTGCGTTTTGTTGACCGTGGCGAGCGTCCGTTCGTACTCGGCCCGACTCACGAAGAAGTTATCACCGACCTGATTCGTAACGAACTCAGTTCTTACAAACAGCTGCCGCTGAACTTCTTCCAGATCCAGACCAAATTCCGTGACGAAGTACGTCCGCGTTTCGGCGTAATGCGTTCCCGCGAATTCCTGATGAAAGACGCCTACTCTTTCCATACCTCTCAGGAATCGCTACAGGAAACTTACGACGCAATGTATGCCGCTTACAGCAAAATCTTCAGCCGTATGGGCCTGGATTTCCGCGCGGTACAGGCAGACACGGGGTCTATCGGCGGTAACGCATCCCACGAGTTCCAGGTACTGGCGCAAAGCGGTGAAGATGATGTGATCTTCTCTGATTCTTCTGACTACGCGGCTAACATTGAGTTCGCCGAAGCCGTTGCGCCGAAAGCGCCGCGCGCGGCTGCCAGCCAGGAGATGACGCTGGTTGATACGCCAAACGCGAAAACCATCGCGGAGCTGGTTGAGCAGTTCAATCTGCCGATTGAGAAAACCGTCAAAACGCTGCTGGTGAAAGCGGTTGAAGGAAGCAGCTACCCGCTGGTTGCTCTGCTGGTACGTGGCGATCACGAACTGAACGAAGTGAAAGCGGAAAAACTGCCGCAGGTTGCCAGCCCGCTAACCTTCGCCACAGAAGAAGAGATTCGTGCGCTGGTGAAAGCCGGCCCGGGTTCTCTCGGCCCGGTAAATATGCCGGTTCCGGTGGTGATCGACCGTACCGTTGCAGTAATGAGCGATTTCGCGGCAGGCGCCAACATCGACGGTAAGCACTACTTCGGCATCAACTGGGATCGCGATGTCGCGACGCCAGAAGTCGCCGATATCCGTAACGTCGTGGCAGGCGATCCAAGCCCGGACGGCCAGGGCACGCTGCTGATTAAACGCGGCATCGAAGTAGGTCATATCTTCCAGTTGGGCACCAAGTATTCCGAAGCGCTGAAAGCCTCCGTACAGGGTGAAGATGGTCGTAACCAGATCCTGACGATGGGTTGCTACGGTATCGGGGTAACGCGCGTGGTGGCGGCGGCGATTGAGCAGAACTACGACGAACGCGGTATTGTATGGCCTGACGCCATTGCGCCATTCCAGGTTGCCATTCTGCCGATGAACATGCACAAGTCCTTCCGGGTGCAGGAACTGGCGGAAAAACTGTACGGTGAACTGCGCGCACAAGGCATCGAAGTGCTGATGGATGACCGTAAAGAGCGTCCTGGCGTCATGTTCGCGGATATGGAACTGATCGGCATCCCGCACACTATCGTGCTGGGCGACCGTAACCTGGACAACGACGATATTGAATACAAATACCGTCGTAACGGCGAGAAGCAGTTGATTAAAACTGGCGAGATCGTCGATTTCCTGGTGAAAGCCATCAAAGGCTAAACACAAAAAACCCCGCTGATGCGGGGTTTTTTTATGTCCAGACGGGGTCGATACCGCAATTACTTGCTGGAACAATCCTGTCCAGGAACGAATTTAATCTCTTTATCGGCCACCAGCGTTTTTACCTGCGCGCCCGTATCCGGGTTGGCTTCCTGCGTAAAGTGACCTTCCACCGTTAATAATACCGGCTTTTCCGCAGCGCCTCGTGCCGCCAGATAATCACGTTCCAGCTGAGCATTGTTCGCCACCGGCATCCGTTTCCCGGTAGCGCAATCGGTAAAGGTCGCCGCATCCGCCATATAGAAATACATGCCGCGCACCGGCATTGGCGTTACGGGCAAACTGGCAGACACCGACTCAAGCGTGTAATTAAACTGCGACTCAATCGGATTACCTTCACGATCAAGCATTTCCAGAGCGTCGCCTTTCGCACGATAGTAAGACTTCTCGCCTTTGCTGTCGGTCAATACCAGTTTATCGGCTGTACGCGCCCAGGTGCCATACGAGGCAAACGAAGAGGGTTCTTCACGAACGCCCTGATAACGTTCATTCATCACCCATGTTCCATCTTTTTCCAGGAACAAAGAGGTTTCGATCCCTTCACAGTCTGCGCAAGGCAATACGCCACGCCAGCTTTGCTGCATCGGTTTTAATTCTGCCGTCTGCGTCGGCTGTAACGCTTCCACTTCAGTACGATTATTACATCCGATCAAGGCAAAGAGCGTGCATGCTGCCGCTACTGACAATATCGCTGTTTTCACCATAAATTCCTTATGAAATGTTATCCCCGCTCGTCACTCCTGAGGACGACGAACTCTACCGCGAAGCGCCTTCACTGTGGATTTTTGTGCCTTCGATGACAACCTGCGTTCTTTCGACGCGCGCGTAGGGCGGGTTGCCCGTCGGCTTTTTTGCACTGCGGTTAATTCTTTGATGACTGCCACCAGCCGGGCGATAGCCGCCTCCCGGTTGAGCTCCTGGCTGCGATACTCCTGCGCCTTGATAATAATGACGCCATCGCTGCTAATAAGATGATGGCTGGCAGCCAACAAACGTTCCTTATAATACTCTGGCAGGCCAGAGGCCCGAATGTCAAAGCGCAAATGGATAGCCGTTGAGGTCTTATTAACGTGCTGTCCACCCGCTCCCTGCGCACGAATGGCTGTGATTTCCAGCTCATTGTCGGGAATCGAGACATTTCGGGAGATGACAATCATGAAGGCTGTTGCCATGCAGCCAGATGAATTTCCAGATTATTCTGAGAATCCGACAGCCAGATGGCGCCATCCTGAATCGTTGCCTGTAACGTCATGGTTCGGCCGGCAAAATCACTCAGTTTCGCCAGTTGCTCATCATCCAGATACCACACGGACAGGTTAGCGTACTGCGCGCATTTACTCTGGTTCTGCTGCCACCAGATTTGCGCGGCACGACTATTATAGGCAAACAGCGCAACCTCCGCAGCCTGGGTACAGGCTTTCTTAATGCGGCGCTCATCCGGCAGCCCCAGCTCAACCCATAAATCAATCCCCAGATGGTCGTTACGCAGCCATGCCTCAGGCTCATCTTCTGCGCTCAGACCACGCGTGAACTGTAGGCGCTCATCGGCATATTTAATCCAGGCCAGCAGGCGCAGCATCATGCGCTCCTGCGTTTCAGAAGGGTGACGCGCCAGCGTCAATGCCGCGTCAAGAAACTGGTTGCGGTCAAGATCCGCCACATTGACTACGGCTTTATAAATCGTCGCTTTAAGCGCCATGAGAGAACTCCTTTCGAATCAGGGACACATTGTAGCGAAATCTGCGTCAAAAGGCTGTTAACGGATGTCGTATACCTGCGCCGTCAACCTGCTGATATTGCCTGGATGGGTATGTTATAGTCACCTTGCTAAACAGAGTTTATCTTCGTAGGCTTAGACTTGCATCCACGGTTAAGTCAGAGTGCTGACAGGAGGGCATGTGGAAAAATATTGTGAGTTAATACGCAAGCGGTATGCGGAAATCGCCAGCGGAGACTTAGGGTATGTCCCGGATGCGCTGGGTTGTGTATTGAAAGTGCTTAATGAAGTGGCAGCAGACGATGCCCTTTCAGAGTCGGTCAGGGAAAAGGCGGCATATGCTGCCGCGAACTTACTGGTGAGCGATTATGTCAATGAATGAAACGTATCAACCCATCAACTGCGATGATTACGATAATCTTGAACTCGCCTGCCAGCATCATCTGTTACTGACGCTGGAACTTAAGGATGGAGAAGTTTTACAGGCGAAAGCCAACGATCTGGTGTCGCGCAAAAACGTGGAATATCTGATCGCGGATGTCGCCGGTGAAACACGCGAGCTGCGTCTGGACAAAATTACCAGCTTCAGTCATCCACAAATCGGTACTGTAATCGTCAGCGAATCCTGATTCTTTTGTTGCCGGATGGCGGTGCAAGCACCTTATCCGGCCTACTTTCCATGCGATACGTAGGCCTGATAAGCGCAGCGCCATCAGGCATTACGCGATGACGACGTCTCTTCCTTCCATTCCAGCCTGACGCCCGCTCCCTCCTCCGCCAGACCATCACAGGTAACAAAAATACCTGCGGCAGCAATCAACGTCTCGCCATAAAACAGCAGCGGCGTGGTATCCCGCCGCCAGGGCGGTACGCCCAGTTCCTGCCAGATTTTCTTTAGCTTACGCCCGCCATTGCGCCCGATAATATGCAGTAACCCAGATGCCTTAAAGCGTATGCTAACTGGCTCGTCGGCACGCGGCATGCGCAGGTCGCCTCCTGGAACAAGCCGCACCGTCCCAAGTCCAACGGGCAGCGATAACGGTGTTTGCCACGATGACCACGGGATCACCGTCGCGCTTTGGCCGGTAACGGATTTTATCCACCATAGCTGTGACTGATAACGGCGAATGTCGTACTCGCCAAAGCGCAAACAGGGAGCGGCGTCCTCACGCGCCAGCGCCACCTCTTGCCAGATACGTTCCAGCCCGTCGCGGGAAGGCATCGGCGCATGCTTCGCGGCCAGCCAGCGGCGCAATAGCGCAGCACGTCGCGGGCCGCTCATCGCCATTAACGGCGCTAACTGCAATGCTCCATCAGCGGTGATACAGCCCGCTAAATCCTCTGCCAGAAGCTCATCCAGCAGGCGCTCCTGTTCTGCGCAAAGCGCGGCGCTACGGGCAGTCGCTTCAGCAAAATGTGGCCAGCGTTGTTGCAGCAGCGGCAGCACCCTAAGGCGCAGGAAATTACGATCGTAGGCATCATCCTGATTGCTTTCATCCTCAATCCAGCGCAGCGCATAGCGTTTTGCCCACTGCTCCAGCGCCGCACGGGTTTCCCCAAGTAGCGGGCGGATCAGCTGCGTTCCGGCAAACGACGAGCGTTCCCCCATAGCGGACAATCCCGCCGGGCCGCTGCCGCGCTTCAACGCCAGCAGAAACGTTTCACATTGATCGTCAAGATGCTGGGCCGTGACCAGGACTTCACCGGGATGCAGCGCCTGTGCAAAGGCCGCGTATCGCGCCTGGCGCGCCTGAGCCTCAATACCCAGCCCCTCATCCTGAAGCTGCACACGTCGGACAACCAGCGGCACCAGCCACTGCTGGCACACAGCCTCGCAATGCGTCACCCAGCTATCGGCATGGGAACTTAACCCATGATGAATATGGATGGCGCGCAGCGTGACATCAGGCTGCTGTTCTCGCCATTGCACCAGTTGATGCAGCAGTACGGTAGAATCCAGCCCGCCGCTAAAGGCCACCAGAATCTGGCGGTATGGCAGGAGTGAGGCGTTCAGGGTGAGTGTTGTCATGATCATTGCTTAACTGTGGCACTGCCCGGCACGTTACCGGGCAGAAACCGTGATGACAAGTTTTACTGCTCATACAGTTCGAGCGGTAGTCCGTCTGGATCGTTGAAAAAGGTAAAACGTTTATTCGTAAACGGGTCAACGCGAACCGACTCGCATTTAACGTTGTTCGCCTCCAGATGCGCTACCGCTTTGTCTACGTCTTCCACGCTGAACGCCAGATGCCGCAGACCGCAGGCCTCCGGTCGGCTCGGTCGCGCAGGCGGGAAGGGAAAAGAAAAAAGCTCAATCACATATTGCCCGTTTAACGCCAGGTCGCCTTTCCAGGAATCACGTTCTTCCCGGTACGCTTCACTCAACAGCGTGAAACCCAGTACGTCACAATAAAACGTTTTGCTCGCCGCATAATCCGTCGCAATAATCGCAATATGGTGAACCTGTTTTAATCCCAGCATAGCGTCTCCTTAATGTGTTATCAGCACGTTACCCGCCTTGCAGTCGCTCAGGCAAGCCATCATGCCGTTTTTAAGACTCTCACTCGGTAAACGCCATCTTCATCCTGTTTTGCGCCATGAATATCGGTCTCAAAGCCAGGGTAATGGTGGCCGATGGAACACAGCATCAGCAGAAAATCGAGTACCGCGCGGCTCGCTTCGGTGATCATCTCCCCCGGCATCAGCAACGGCACGCCAGGCGGATACGGCAGCACCATACTGGCGGAAATACACCCCACCAGTTGATCAATCGCGATGGTCTCCACTTCGCCTTTTATCTGCCTCTGCCAGGCCTGATGCGGCGTCATTTTCATTTCGGGCAATGTGTCGAACGCCCGTAACATCAACCCGGAAAGATCGTGCTGGCGGATCAGTTTATGGATACCCTGCGCCAGATCCTGAATCCGCATATTACGATAAAAATCGGGATCTTCGGCGTACAGATCCGGCAGCATATTTTTAACGCGCAGATTAAGATCGTAAGCGCGTTTAAACTCCGTCAGGCCGCGCAGCAATCCCATCGCCCGGGTTTTATCAATACCAATACTGAACAGGAACAGCAGGTTATAAGGCCCGGTTTTTTCTACCACCACGCCGCGCTCATCAAGGAACTTCGCCACCAGCGCTGCGGGGATCCCCTCCTCGCTCATGTTGCCCTGCTCATCCATACCGGGCGTCAAAATGGTGACTTTCACCGGATCGAGAAACATATGGTCGGCATCCGCATCGGTAAAACCGTGCCACTCCTCGCCGGGCGCAACGGGCCAGCATTCCGCTTCATCCACCTCTTCCGGTTGCCAGATATCAAAGAACCAGCCTTCCGACTCTTCGCGCAGCCGCTGTACCTCTTTGCGAAAATGAAGCGCCCGCTCCACGGAGCGATTGATCAATCGTTTACCCGGATTGCCACGCAGCATTGCCGCAGCCGTCTCAATCGACGCCACGATGGGGTAGCTTGGCGATGTTGAGGTGTGCATCATAAACGCTTCATTAAAGGTATCTTCATCGTAATCCCCTTTAATGTGAATAAGCGATGCCTGAGACAGCGCCGCCAGCATTTTATGCGTCGACTGCGTTTCGAAGATGACTTTTCCCGGCACCCGCTCGCCGCTCATCCCGCTTTTCCCCTGATAAATCGGGTGAAAATGGGTATAGGGCACCCAGGCCGAGTCGAAATGGATCGAAGGGACATCCAGCGTTTGTTTAATCCAGTTGGTGTTGTACAGCAGGCCGTCATAGGTCGAGTTGGTGATAACCGCATGTACCGGCCACTGCGCCTGCGCCGTCTCCGAAACCTTATGTTCAATACTCTCACGCGTAAATTCACGCTTAGGAATGCCCCCCAGAATACCGAGTGCGTTGCGCGTGGGTTTCAGCCAGAGGGGCACCACATCGCTCATCATCAACAGGTGCGCGAGAGATTTATGGCAGTTACGGTCAATCAGCAGCGTGCTGCCCGACGGCGCCGCGTACATGCCGACAATTTTGTTCGATGTGGAGGTGCCGTTGGTCACCATATAACTCTGCTCGGCGCCGAAGGTGCGGGCAATATACTCTTCCGCCTCCAGGTGCGGCCCGGTATGGTCCAGCAGCGAACCCAGTTCGGTCACGGAAATAGACACATCCGCTTTTAGCGTATTCCCTCCGAAGAAGTCATAAAACAGACAGCCAATTGGGCTTTTCTGGTAAGCGGTTCCCGCCATATGCCCCGGCGTGCAAAAGGTATACTTTCCTTCCTTCACATAGGTAAACAACGCCCGGGTGAACGGCGGCGTGATGTTATCAAGGTATTCATTCGTATACTGGCGGATGCGGGTTGCAATATCTTCTGACTGGCCGAGCGCGTATTCAAAAAACCACAGTGCCATACGCATATCATGCACGCTGACATCCATCGTCGAATGCGTATTGATAAACGCATACAACGGCAGGTATTCATTTAGCTGGTTGATATCGCTACACAAATCGAGGCTGTACTCATCCCAGTCAAAAATGACGCCACAGATTCGCGGATTGTGTTCAATGAATTTCAGCAGGTCGACGCTATTTTGCGGCCAGATAATCTGAAACCCCTGCGACTGTAGGGCAAGCTCAAGTTCCTTGATGGGTTCGTCTTTATAAAAAACGCCATGCGGCCCCATGATGGCAATGATATTCATGCGTTCCTCCTGGAAAAACCTTAGCTAATCATAGCCTGGTCAAACCGCAGGTAAAAAAAAGGGCCACAAAATGTGACCCTTTTTACTCCATGTCCGATAAGCGCAAGCGCCATCAGGCATTGATGATGTTTACGCGTAGCCGTAGCTCATCAGGCGCTGATAACGACGGTTTTTCAAATCGTCTTTGCTCAACACGTCGAGATCGGCGAGATCGGCCAGCAGTTGCGCTTTCAGAGAAGCCGCCATCGCTTCCGGGTTGCGGTGCGCGCCACCCAGCGGTTCCTGAATGATGGAATCAATCAGCTTCAGCTCTTTCAGGCGCGGCGCGATAATACCCATCGCTTCTGCGGCCAGCGGCGCTTTGTCCGCGCTTTTCCACAGAATGGACGCACAGCCTTCCGGGGAGATAACGGAATAGGTGCTGTACTGCAACATATTCACTTTATCGCCCACGCCAATCGCCAGCGCGCCGCCGGAACCCCCTTCGCCGATAACGGTACAAATCACCGGTACGCTCAGGCGTGACATTTCACGCAGGTTACGTGCGATCGCTTCAGACTGACCGCGTTCTTCCGCGCCCACGCCAGGGTAAGCGCCAGGGGTGTCAATAAAGGTAATGATCGGCATGTTGAAACGCTCAGCCATTTCCATCAGACGCAGCGCTTTGCGATACCCTTCAGGTGCCGGCATGCCGAAGTTACGACGGATTTTCTCTTTCGTTTCACGGCCTTTCTGATGACCAATAATCATCACTGGACGACCATCCAGACGCGCGATGCCGCCGACGATAGCTTTATCATCCGCATAGGCGCGATCGCCCGCCAGTTCGTCAAATTCATCAAACGCCAGGCGAACATAATCCAGGGTGTATGGACGTTGCGGATGGCGCGCCAGTTGAGCAACCTGCCATGCGCCAAGATCGGCAAAGATTTTGCGCGTCAGTTCTACGCTTTTTTCACGCAGACGATGCACTTCTTCATCGATATTAATATCCAGTTTCTCATCCTGACGGCTAACCGCAGTCAGAGAATCGATTTTCGCTTCCAGCTCTGCAATCGGCTGTTCAAAATCAAGGAAATTCAGACTCATAGTATTCCTGTATTAGTCAAACTCCAGTTCCACCTGCTCCGAACCAATGAGGCCACGGAGATCGTTTAGCAAACGATCGCTCGGAGAGACACGCCACGTCGCGCCAAAACGCAACCGCGCGCGTGCATCCGCCCTCTGATAGTAGAGATGTACTGGAATTGTCCCCGAGCGGTGGGGTTCCAGAGACTGACGGAGTCGGTTTAAAAGCTGGTCATCAATTTGCCTGTCCGTCAGCGAGATAGCAAGCCCGCGAGCATATTTTTCCCGGGCTTCGTCAATATCCATGACTTCACGGGCCATCATTTTAAGCCCGCCGCTGAAGTCATCAAAGCTGACCTGTCCGCTGACGATAAGTATGCGGTCTTTTTCCAGCAATTGCTGATATTTATCCAGAGCGTCGGTAAACAGCATAACTTCCAGACGTCCAGAGCGGTCATCCAGAGTACAGATGCCGATACGATTGCCGCGCTTGGTGACCATAACCCTTGCAGCAATCACGAGCCCCGCAGCCGTGGTGACTTTACCACGTTCTGTCGGATGCATGTCTTTCAGCCGGTAGCCTCCGACATAGCGCTCAATTTCTTTTAAATACTGATTGATAGGGTGTCCCGTCAGGTAAAGCCCCAACGTTTCACGTTCCCCGTCCAGCACCACCTGTTCCGGCCACGGCTGGCAGCTGGCATAGGATTGTTCAATTTGTTCCGGCTCTTCCGCCAGTACGCCAAACATATCCGCCTGTCCGATCGCTTCCGCTTTGGCATGCTGATCGGCGGCTTTCAGCGCGTCGCCCAGCGAGTTCATCAGCGCGGCGCGGTGCGGCCCAAGGCGGTCAAACGCCCCGGACATAATCAGTTTTTCCAGTACCCGGCGGTTGAGCTTTTTCGTGTCCGTGCGGGCACATAAATCAAACAGCTCGCGGAAGTAACCGTCTTTATTGCGCGCCTCGATGATAGCTTCAATCGGGCCTTCACCCACGCCTTTGATCGCGCCGATGCCGTAAACAATTTCGCCGTCGTCGTTAACGTGGAAGTGATACAGTCCTGAGTTGATATCCGGCGGCAGGATTTTAAGTCCCATGCGCCAGCATTCATCCACCAGACCGACCACTTTTTCGGTGTTGTCCATATCGGCGGTCATTACCGCCGCCATAAACTCTGCCGGGTAGTGCGCTTTCAGCCACAGCGTCTGGTAAGACACCAGCGCATAGGCGGCGGAGTGCGATTTGTTAAACCCGTACCCGGCGAACTTTTCCACCAGGTCGAAGATTTTTATCGCCAGCTCGCCGTCGATGCCGTTCTTTCTGGCGCCCTCTTCAAAGACGGAACGCTGTTTCGCCATCTCTTCCGGCTTTTTCTTACCCATCGCACGACGCAGCATATCCGCGCCGCCAAGGGTGTAACCGGAAAGCACCTGGGCAATCTGCATAACCTGTTCCTGGTACAGGATGATGCCGTAGGTCGGCTCCAGTACGGGTTTCAGGCTTTCATGCTGCCATTGCACGTCTGGATAGGAAATCTCTTCACGGCCATGCTTACGGTCGATGAAGTTATCCACCATGCCCGACTGCAACGGGCCGGGGCGGAACAACGCCACCAGCGCGATCATATCTTCGAAGCAGTCAGGTTGCAGACGCTTAATCAGATCTTTCATGCCGCGGGATTCAAGCTGGAAGACCGCCGTGGTTTCCGAGCGTTGCAGCATGTCGAAGCTTTTCTTGTCATCCAGCGGGATTGCCGCGATATCCAACGGCGGTTCGCCATTCTTCTCGCGGCGGGCGTTGATCATCTCCAGCGCCCAGTTAATGATGGTGAGCGTGCGCAGCCCCAGGAAGTCGAATTTGACCAGCCCGGCGTATTCCACGTCGTTTTTATCAAACTGCGTTACCGGGTGCTGACCGGCCTCATCACAGTACAGCGGCGCAAAATCGGTGATTTTGGTCGGCGCGATAACCACGCCACCGGCGTGCTTACCGGCGTTACGCGTGACGCCTTCCAGCTTGCGCGCCATATCGATCAGCGCTTTAACTTCCTCATCCGCCTCGTAAATTTCCGGCAGTTGCGGTTCCGCCTCAAACGCTTTCGCCAGCGTCATGCCTGGGTCAGGCGGCACCAGTTTCGAGATACGATCCACGAAACCGTACGGGTGCCCCAGCACGCGCCCCACGTCGCGGATAACCGCTTTCGCCGCCATCGTACCGAAGGTAATAATCTGAGATACCGCATCGCGGCCGTACATATCCGCTACGTGTTCGATAACCTGGTCGCGTTTCTCCATACAGAAGTCAACGTCGAAGTCAGGCATGGAGACACGTTCCGGGTTAAGGAAACGTTCGAACAGCAGGTCGAATTCCAGTGGATCAAGGTCGGTAATTTTCAGCGCATAGGCCACCAGCGACCCCGCACCGGAACCGCGCCCCGGCCCCACCGGTACGCCGTTATCTTTCGACCACTGGATAAACTCCATCACGATGAGGAAGTAGCCTGGGAACCCCATCTGGTTAATAACCTGAAGTTCAATGTCCAGACGTTCGTCATAGGGGGGACGCTTCTCTTTACGCACCGCTTCGTCAGGGAACAGGAATTCGAGACGTTCTTCCAGACCCTCTTTCGATTTCTTGACCAGGAAGTCTTCGGTGGTCATGTCCCCCGTTGGAAACTGCGGCAGGAAGTATTCGCCCAGACGGACGGTCACGTTACAGCGTTTGGCTATCTCAACGCTGTTTTCCAGCGCTTCCGGGATGTCGGAGAACAGCTCGCACATCTCGTCTTCGCTACGCATATATTGCTGCGGCGAATAATTACGCGGGCGTTTAGGATCGTCGAGCGTAAAACCATCGTGAATAGCCACGCGGATTTCGTGCGCGTCAAAGTCCTCGCTGTTAATAAAGCGGACATCATTCGTTGCGACAACCGGCAAGCCACGCGTTTCCGCCAGCTCAACCGCCGCATGCAGATACGTTTCCTCATCCTGCCGACCCGTGCGGATCAGCTCCAGATAGTAGCGGTCGGAGAAATGTTCTTCATAGAAGGCGACGCATTCGTCCACCAGCGCACTGTTGCCGCGCAACAAACTGCGGCCCACATCGCCCATCCGGCCACCGGAAAGCAAAATCAGACCGTCTTTTAATTCAGTCAGCCATTCCCTGTCGATCACCGGCCCTTCTGCGCCGTAGCCACGCTGATAGGCTTTTGAGATCAACAGAGTAAGATTCTGATAGCCCGTATTATTTGCCGCCAGCACGGTCAACTGGCAGAGTTCATCTCCCAGCGGAGTGCCGCGAACATGGAAATCAGCGCCGACAATAGGCTTAATCCCTGCGCCGTGGCCCGTTCCGTAGAACTTCACCAGACCGCAAAGGTTGGTAAAATCGGTGATCGCCAGCGCAGGCATGCCTAACGCGGCCGCCTTTTTTACCAGCGGCCCGGTTTTCGCCAGCCCATCGATCATGGAGTAGTCGCTGTGCACCCGCAGGTGGACGAAACGTGGTTCAGACATCTTCAGATTCCCGTTTACTTAATCTCGACACAAGAATCAGGACGCAAGTCCCAGGGCGCGTTTGACAGGAGCAAAACTACGTCGATGATGCTCCGTCGCACCATGTTCAGCAAGCGCCGCCAGATGAAAGGCGGTCGGATACCCTTTGTGCTGGGCAAAACCATACTGTGGGAAAATACCGTCCAGCGCCGCCATTTCGGCATCGCGCGTCACTTTCGCAATAATAGATGCCGCGCTGATCTCGGCCACACGGCTGTCGCCTTTCACCACCGCCATAGAGGGCACGGGCAGTGCCGGACAGCGGTTGCCGTCAATCAGCACATATTCCGGCGCAATATGCAAACCGGCAACGGCGCGCTGCATCGCCAGCATCGTGGCGTGCAAAATATTTAGCTCATCAATTTCATGAGGTTCCGCGCGTCCCAGACTCCAGCTTAACGCTTTTTCTTTGATTTCATCATACAGCGCCAGACGGCGCTTTTCTGAGAGCTTCTTGGAATCATTGAGACCCACGATTGGGCGAGCCGGATCGAGGATCACAGCGGCCGTCACCACCGCGCCGACCAGCGGGCCGCGTCCAACCTCATCCACACCCGCGACCAACTGCGTATGCGGATAAACAAATTCGATCATTGTGCTAACTCCAGGACAGCGTCCGCCGCTTGCTCATCGGCATTGCAACGGATTTGCTGGTGCAACTCGCGGAAGGTGTCATGCATCGCATGGCTGGTTTTGCCATTCGCCAGCAGCGGCAGCAAGGCCTCTGCAAGCGCATGCGGCTCACACTCTTCCTGCAACAGCTCTTTGACTAATTCTCTTCCCGCCAGCAGATTAGGCAGCGAAACATAATCGGTCTTTACCAGGCGCTTCGCCAGCCAGAAGGTAAAGGGTTTCATCCGATACCCCACCACCATCGGGCATTTCGCCAGCATACACTCCAGCGCCGCCGTACCAGACGCCAGCAATGCGGCGTCGCTGGCCACCATCGCTTCACGCCCCATTCCGTCGAGCAGATGCACGGAAAGCTCCGGCGCAACCTCAGCTTTAATGCGCTCGAACTGCTCGCGGCGTTTAGCGTTCACCAGCGGTACGACAACTTCAAGGTCAGGATAGGTCTGACGCAGCAGCTGCGCGGTTTTCAGGAAGTCTGCGCTCAGCATCTCCACTTCCGCGCCACGGCTACCGGGCAGTAGCGCCAGGCAGTGTGCATCATGCGAGATTCCCAGCACATCACGCGCGGCGTTTTTATCCGGGTCCAGCGGCATAGCGTCCGCCATCGTATGCCCGATAAAACGGCATGGCACGTTAAACTTGTCGTAAAACGCTTTTTCGAAAGGCAGAAAAGCCAGCACCATATTGGTGGATCTGCCTATTTTGAAAACGCGTTTCTGTCGCCACGCCCAGACGGACGGACTGACATAATGGATGGTTTTTATGCCCTGCTTTTTCAGGTTGCCTTCAAGGGTAATATTGAAGTCCGGCGCATCAATGCCGACAAAAACATCCGGCTGAAGCTCGGTAAAGCGGCGGGTCAAATCGGCACGAATATGCAATAAGCGACGCAGGCGACCAAGCACTTCAACAATGCCCATTACCGCCAGCTCTTCCATCTCATACCAGGCTTCGCAGCCCTCAGCCTGCATACGCGGCCCCGCCACGCCGACGAAACGCGCGTTGGGCACGCGCGCCTTCAGCGCGCGAATTAAGCCTGCACCAAGAATATCGCCGGAGGTTTCTCCGGCGACCAGGGCTATCGTTAAGGGACGCTGTTCCGCCATTAACGAATCAGACCACGCGTTGAGCGGGCAAAGAAATCGCTAAAGAGTTGCACTTCCGGGTACTGCTTCGCCAGCTCGGCAATTTCCGGTTTAGCTTCATCCAGCGTTTTGCCGCTGCGGTACAACGCTTTATAGGCGTTGCGGATCGCGGTGATCGCTTCGCGGGTGAAGCCGCGACGCTTCAGCCCTTCGATATTGACGCCAAACGGCGTCGCGTGATTGCCCTGAGCAATAACGTACGGCGGAACGTCCTGAGCAACGCCAGAACAGCCGCCAACCATCACATGCGCGCCAATGGTGCAGAACTGGTGCACTGCGGTCATGCCGCCGATGATGACAAAATCATCCAGCGAAACGTGGCCCGCAAGCGTAGCGTTATTGGCCAGAATACAGCGGTTGCCTACTGTACAATCGTGCGCCACATGGGCATTGATCATCAGTAAGTTATCGCAGCCCACCTTCGTCAACCCACCACCCTGCACTGTGCCACGATGAATGGTGACGCTTTCGCGAATGCGGTTACGATCGCCAATTTCCACACGGGTCGGTTCGCCAGCATATTTCAGATCCTGGTTTACTTCACCGATGGAGGCGAACTGATAAATCTCGTTATCGCGACCAATTTTTGTATGGCCATTCACGACAACGTGAGACTTCAGTACGGTACCCTCACCAATTTCGACATGGGGTCCAACAATACAAAAAGGACCAATATGAACATTAGCGCCAATACAGGCGCCGTCTTCCACAATGGCGGTTGGATGAATAAAGGCGGATTTATCAATCACGTATCAGGCCTCCCGGCTACGAGCACACATCATGGTTGCTTCGCACACAACTTTGCCATCGACCAGAGCAACCCCTTTAAAGCGGGTCAGGCCACGGCGCGTTTTCTCGAAAGTCACTTCCATGATCATCTGATCGCCAGGCACGACAGGACGCTTAAAGCGCGCTTCGTCAATACCCGCGAAGTAATACAGTTCACCCGGCTCCAGTTTTCCAACGCTTTTAAACGCCAGAATCCCTGTTGCCTGCGCCATCGCTTCCAGAATCAGCACACCCGGAAAAATCGGTTTACCCGGGAAATGGCCCTGGAAGAAAGGCTCATTTACGGAGACATTCTTCACTGCGCGCAGAAAACGACCTTCTTCAAAGTCCAGCACACGGTCAACCAGCAAAAACGGAAAACGGTGCGGCAGAAGTTCTAAAATCTCTTCAATATGCAGAGTATGAGTGTTAGTAGTCAAAATACTCTTCCTGTCCAAATATACTAAAAGGCAATAATAACACGGCCTGCCGCAATCATATGAATGTGACAGGCCGTAAAAGGATGGCACTACAGGTGGAACGCTAGTCTTGTTGATTAACCTTGCGCTCAATCGCTTTGAGACGCTTGCTCATATCATCAATGTTCATCACCAGTGCAGCGGTTTTACGCCATACTTTGTTAGGCTGCAACGGAATGCCTGAAGAATAGACGCCAGGCTCAGTGATAGGACGCATGACCATCCCCATACCCGTCACCGTGACTTTATCGCATATTTCCATATGCCCGTTAATCACGCTGGCCCCGCCAATCATGCAGTAACGGCCAATCTTCAGGCTGCCCGCCATAATGACGCCACCGGCAACCGCCGTATTGTCGCCAATCACAACGTTATGTGCAATCTGGCACTGGTTATCAATGATAACGCCGTTGCCGATCACTGTGTCATCCAGCGCGCCACGGTCAATCGTCGTACAGGCGCCGATCTCAACACGATCGCCAATAATGACGCGACCAAGCTGCGGGATCTTCACCCAGTTACCCCGATCGTTAGCGTAACCAAAACCGTCTGCGCCGACGACAGTGCTCGACTGGATCAGGCAATTCTCACCGATCTGAATGTCGTGGTAAATCGTTACATTCGCCCACAGACGCGAACCTGCACCGATTTTTGTGTTTTTCCCGACGAAGCAACCTGCGCCGATAATCACGTTATCGCCCAGTTCTACGCCAGACTCAATGACCGCATTCGCGCCAACTGAAACATTGTTACCCAGCGTCGCTGTCGCATCGATCGCTGCACTCGGTGCAATATTCTGCGCAGGCTGCGGCGTGGTATCTAAAATTTGCGCCATTCGCGCATACGTCAGGTAGGGGTTCTTCACTACCAGCGCAGCACTCTTAGCAAAAGGAAGATCGTCCTGCGTCATGACAACGGCAGAAGCCTGGCATACGCCTAAGTGTTCACGGTATTTAGGATTCACCATGAACGTGATGTGGCCTGTTTGCGCAGATTGCATGGACGCAACGCCGGTGATGACGATATCGCCATCACCGTGTAATTCTGCATCCAACTGCTCTGCTAAATCAGCCAGTCGAATTGAAGGCATTACTTATTTAACCTGTTTCAGTACGTCAGCAGTGATGTCTTTCACGTCGCTGCTGTTATAAGCAACGGTGTTGGCATCAACGACCAGATCGATGCTCTGGCTGTTAGCAACGGATTTCACAGCAGTCTGGATACGGGTAACCAGTTTGCCACGCTCTTCGTTGGAACGACGCGCGCGATCCTGTTCAAAAGCCTGGGCTTTCTGAGAGAAAGTCTGGCGTTGAGCCATCACGTCTTTTTCCAGCTTAGTACGTTCGCTACCTGCTTTCATGGACTGCAAACGCTGCATTTTAGATTGCAGATCGGTTTCCATACGCTGCAATTCGCTGGCACGGCCTTTGAACTCGTTTTCCAGCGTGTTAGAAACACCCGTCTTCTGTGCGACCTGTTGGAACAGGCTACCCATATTAACGATCGCAATTTTGTCAGCAGCCTGTGCGGACGTTACCATCGCTAAACCGAGACCTGCAGCTAATAACCACTTTTTCACAATAAACTCCTTACCATCCCATTTGTGCCCGCAGGCACAGTTCTTTGCGTGGCCAGGCGATCTCAGACGAGATCGCCAAAAGTCATCGCTACACTACCATTACATTCCTTTGCACAGAACAATTACCAGGTCTTACCAATGTTAAACTGGAACTGTTCCGATTTGTCTCCATCGTACTTTTTGAACGGCTGGGCGTAGGAGAAGACCAACGGCCCCAATGGGGACATCCATTGTAATGCGATACCAGCAGACATACGGATATTACTCGGATCGCTGTAGTCCGGGTAACCGGCATACGCGTTCGAATCCCAGTTCGTATCCCAGACAGTACCTACGTCCCAGAAGAAGGAGGTACGAACCGAGTTAGCGTACTTGTCGCTAATAAACGGCGTCGGGGTGATGAATTCGAGGCTGGCGACAGCCATAGCGTTACCGCCTACTGCGTCATCAGACTTACATGGCGCAGTTTCAGTGCTCTTACAATCGTTATCGTAGTCGTCATCACCGTCATGACGGCTGCTCGCCGGGTAGTACACCGCTTTTGGACCGATAGTATTGGACTGGAAGCCACGCACGGTGCTTGAGCCACCGGCATAGAAGTTCTCATAGAACGGCATCTCTTTGCCGCCAATACCGTCACCATAACCCCAACGAGTACGACCCAGAACCACCCATTTGTGATCGTCATCGATCGGCACATAGGTCGCGGTATCCAGCGTCGCTTTGTAGTATTCGTTATCAGAGCCCGGGATGGTCACTTTACCATTCAGGTTGACACGCGTACCTTCCGTCGGGAAGAAGCCACGGTCCAGCTTGTTATAAGTCCAACCGTAGTTGAAGGTGAAGTCGTTAGCGCTGAATGAGTTGCGGTCATTCGTATTGGACGGATATTCACCCATCGAGTTCAGGTAACGCCACATGGCAACCTGCGGCTGCATGTTGGACAGGGAGTTATGTACATAACCTAAACCTGCACGCAGCGTGTTGTACTCGTTAATCGGGAAGCCCAGCGTAACGTCCGTACCATAACTTTTGTTGGTGTAGTCGGACAGATCCGCATCATCTGCCTGGAAGTCATTATAGAAGATACGGCCGCCGAGGCTGACGCCATCAACGGTGAAGTATGGGTTAGTGACAGACAGTTCAGTATAGGTCTGGTAGTCGTTTTTGGTTCCGTTAATACCCACGGAATAACCCGTACCTAACCAGTTGTCCTGCTGAACGCCCGCCTGGAAGCTCACGCCGCTTTCTGTGCCGTAACCAATACCGAAGTTAAAGCTACCGGTGTTACGCTCTTTCACTTTATAGACGACGTCAACCTGGTCCGGGCTGCCCGGAACGCGCTGCGTGTCGGTATCGACGGTTTCAAAGTAACCCAGACGGTTCAGACGCTCTTTACCCTGATCGACCAGATCGCTGCCTAACCATGCCCCTTCCATCTGGCGCATTTCGCGACGCAGGACGGAATCTTTCGAGGTGTCGTTGCCTTCAAAACGGATCTTACGCACGTAGAAACGGTTACCCGCATCAACGTTCACACGTAATTTAACGGTTTTATCGGCATCGTTGATTTCAGGCTGCGACTGCACGCGCGGGTAGGCATAGCCATAACGACCAAGAAGTTTCTTGATGTCGTCTTCCATTTTGGTCACTTTGGTGCCGTTATAGAGTTCACCTGGTTCGATCTTCGTCAGGTTCTCAATCTCGGCGGAGTGTCCAGCCAGGTTACCGCTCACCTGCACACCGGAAAGCTTGTACTGATCGCCTTCGGTGATATTAACGGTGATGTAGATGCCTTTCTTATCCGGCGTCAGGCTGACCTGCGTCGAATCGATGTTGAAACGGGCATAACCGCGATCCAGATAGTAGCTGCGCAGCGTCTCAAGGTCGCCAGCCAGTTTCTGTTTCTGGTATTTACGATCGCCCACGACGTTCCACCACGGCACTTCGTCGCGCAGCTGGAAGTGAGAAATGAGTTCGTCAGTGCTGAAGGCATGGTTGCCGACGATATTGATCTGTTGGATCTTCGCCGATACACCCTCCTGGAACACCAGTTTGAGGTCCACACGGTTACGCGGCAACGGCGTGACGACCGCTTTTACGCTGGCGCTGTATTTACCAACGCTGTAGTAGAAGTCTTCCAGTCCTTTTTCGATATCAGAGAGCGTGGTGCGATCCAGTGATTCGCCAACACGCACGCCAGACGCCTCAAGGTTCTGCTTCAGCATGTCATCTTTCACCGATTTGTTACCGGAGAAAGTGATGCTGGCAATCGTCGGACGTTCTTTTACCTGAACCAGAAGCGTATCACCATCGCGCAGGACGCGGACATCCTCGAAGTTGCCAGTGGCGAACAGAGCACGAATGGTATTACTGATATCTTCATCATTAACCGTGTCGCCTGTGCGCACCGGCATACTGAGGAGGGCCGCACCAACGGCGACTCGCTGTAGGCCTTCGAAATGAATGTCCTTCACCACGAACCCTTCAGCACCGTATACGGTGGCGCTGCTAAACAGCAGCGACGCTATGAGCAACTTTTTCATCGCCATCGTTATTATGCGTTCTTCCTAACTAACTCTCTTACAACCGAGAGAAATCATTGAAAAGTGCAAGCCCCATTAACAACACCAGCAAAATCGCGCCAATGCGGTAACTAAAGTCTTGAACCCGCTCGGATACCGGCCCGCCCTTCAGCTTTTCAATCGCCAGGAACAGCAGATGCCCCCCGTCAAGAACGGGCAGCGGAAACAGGTTGATTATCCCTAAGTTCACGCTGATAAGCGCAAGAAACATCAGGTAATAAATGCCCCCAAATTCCGCTGACATCCCAGCCCCCTGAGCGATAGAAATCGGCCCACTGAGGTTGTTCAGTTTCACATCACCGGTTATCAATTTTCCCAGCATACTGACCGTCAGCTTCATCAACTGCCACGTCTTGTCCGTGGCTTCGAGGATGGCGCTGAATGGCCCATACTGGCGTACAGTCTTGTACTCATCCGGCAGAGGAATAATTTTAGGCACAACACCCGCAAAACCTTCTGCCTTTCCGTTAACCGGCTTTGTATCCGGGATTAACGTCAAAGACAAGGAACTCCCCTGCCTTTCAATTTCCAGCGCTAACGGCTTATCTGGATTGTTGCGCACAAGCGTCACAAACGTCATCCATTGCGTTAACGACTGACCATCGACTTTAACGATCCTGTCGCCTGCTTGCAAACCCGCCTTACTTGCAGCGGAGTTCGCCTGCACTTCTGACAGCACCGGTTCGATCTGTGGACCACGCGGCCGAATCCCTAAAGAAGATACAGGATCTTCTTTGTCTGGCTCAAATGCCCAGTGGCGCAAATCTAACGTTTTATCCTGGCGCTGATTACTGCCGAACGGCGCCACGCTGATTGTCGTACGCTCATCGCCGATTTTGGACACCAGCTGTAAGCGCACCGCATCCCAATCAGGGGTTTCGATGCCATCAATGGCTTTAAGTTCCGTACCAGGAAGAATTTGCGCCTGGGCGGCAATCGAGTTGGGTGTTATTTCACCAACTACCGGACGAACGCCAGGGACGCCGATGATAAAAACCAGCCAGTAGGCAAAAATAGCGAAAAGAAAATTTGCAATCGGACCTGCGGCGATAATCGCCGCCCGCTGTCCCACGGTTTTATTGTTGAAAGCGTGGTGGCGCAGTTCCGGCACAACCGGCTCAGCGCGCTCATCCAGCATTTTGACGTAACCGCCGAGGGGAATCATGGCGATCACATATTCCGTACCGTATCGATCGGTACGCCGCCAAAGCGCTTTCCCAAAACCGATAGAAAAGCGCTCGACACGAACACCGCAGCGCCGGGCAACCCAGAAATGACCAAATTCATGCACGGTGATAAGCACACCCAGTGCGACGATGAATGCAGCCAGATTCCAGAGAATACTCAGCATAAAACCTTCCGTTAGAGTGTCCTGAATACCAGTAACAACAGGCAAGCAAAGACCGGTACTGCTGCCGTCAGGCTATCAATACGATCCAGAATACCACCATGCCCTGGGATCAAGTGACCACTGTCCTTAATTCCTGCTTCACGCTTAAACATGCTCTCAGTCAGATCGCCCAGCACTGACGCCAGGGCCGCGATGACAGAACAAATCAGTAAGGTTGAAGGCGCAACATCCAGATTCGCCCACATGCCGTAACCCCATGAAATCACGGCGGCAGTCGCGAGTCCGCCAATAAAGCCCTGCCAGGTTTTACCAGGAGAAACCTTTGGCGCAAGTTTATGTTTGCCGAACAGTTTGCCAAACATATATGCCCCGGAGTCTGCCCCCCAGACGAGGATCATGACATAGAGCAGCCATATGGCGCCACTGTAATGATTCTCATCATAGTGCCAGGCGCGCAGCGCCAGCATTCCCCAAAAAAAAGGAATGATGGTTAACACCCCGAAAATTACGCGTAATGTCTTTGAATTACGCCAGATCGCCGCCGAACCGGGATAAAATAACACCAGTAATAATGCAACGACCCACCAGCCCAACGACGCCCAAAGCGAAACCTCAACAAGCGGCTGATGAATGTTGCGGTGATATTCAGGCAGCAAAAACAGCATCAGCGCCAGCAATAACCCGCACAGCACCGCCAGCCAGACCCGCTGAGTACGCGTGGTAAAACCGCTTAACTGTCCCCATTCCCAGGCGGCCAGCATACAAACGACCAGCGTGACAATGGCGAACCCCACCGGCGGAAGTAAAAAAAGCGCCGCGATGACAACGGGTATTAAAACAAAAGCAGAAATCAGGCGATACTTCAGCAAAAGCGACCCCCATCAGGCTTTTTCATCACCGGGCTCGGTGCCGCCGAAACGACGCTCTCGATTGGCAAAGGCATGCAGCGCCCCTTCAAAGTCTTGTTCATCGAAATCGGGCCAAAGAACATCAGTAAAGTAAAGTTCGGCATAGGCAATTTGCCAAAGCAAAAAGTTACTAATGCGATGCTCTCCCCCAGTCCTAATTACTAAATCTACAGGAGCCAGTTCATGCATACAGATTTTCTGGTTTAGCATCTCTTCGTCAATCTGATCAGGGCGCAGCAGTCCTTCCTGCACCTGTTCTGCCAGTTGCCTGACTCCCTGGACAATATCCCAACGTCCGCCATAATTCGCCGCGATATTCAGCGTCAGCCCGGTATTCTGGGCGGTAAGCGCTTCAGACTTGCGAATACGTTCTTGCAAACGCGAGTTAAATCGACTGGTGTCGCCAATAATGCGCAGACGAACGTTATGGCGATGCAGGCTTTTTACTTCGCTATCCAGCGCCCACACGAACAGCTCCATTAACGCACTCACTTCCTGCGCTGGTCGGTTCCAGTTCTCACTGCTAAAGGCATACAGCGTTAACGCATCAATACCGTTGTTGGCAGCGAAAGATACGGCCCGACGGACGGATTTTGCTCCGGCCTTATGCCCAAAGGCGCGAATCTTCCCTTGCTTTTTCGCCCAGCGGCCATTGCCATCCATAATGATTGCTACATGGCGACAGCCATGTGCTGGCAAATTTTCGCTTAGTGGTTGAGTTGCAGACAACATAACGCGTTTTTAGTCCCTGAAAGGATTTAACGGTACTCAGGAATACTGAAGCCTTTTGCGCTTCATCCTTCAGGCTGCCTCTTCGTTGGCTATGAATGATGCAACCTGAATGATTTTGTGCATCCACAAAAAAGCCGTGTCAAACCACGGCTTACCTGACCGCATAAAGCCAAATATCTGCGATCGGGTGGCGCAGACTATATCACTGAAGCCCAACGCTAACAAATAGCACGATCCTGTGTAGAGGGATTATCATCAGCTTGCGAGTCGCATCACCTGTTTTCTGGCGACGTCACGCGCGACGGCATCAACCCTGAGAACGTCGTCAACGCTTCCCGGTTCCTGCAAATCCATTTTCTCCAGCACAGATAAATTGAGCTCAGCAATATCTGTAAAGCGAATCTCTTCAGCCAGAAATGCGGCGACGGTGATTTCATTCGCCGCATTCAGCGCGGTTGTCGCGGCCTGACCTTGCTCAAACGCGTCCATCGCCAGTTTCAGGCACGGATAACGCTGATAATCCGGCGCAGAGAACGTCAACGCACTGAGCTTGCAAAAATCGAGCGGCTTCACGCCAGAGTTCACGCGATTCGGCCACGCCATCGTATGCGCGATTGGCGTACGCATATCCGGCTCCCCCAGTTGCGCCAGAACGCTGCCGTCCTGATAACGCACCATTGAGTGAATAACCGACTGCGGGTGAATCAACACGTCCATCTGGCTTGCGCTGGCGTTAAACAACCAACGCGCTTCAATGTATTCCAGACCTTTATTCATCATGGTGGCGGAATCGACGGAAATTTTTCGTCCCATAGACCAGTTCGGATGACGACATGCCTGATCGGGCGTCATAGCCGCCAGATCGCACAATGGCGTTTCACGAAAAGGGCCACCAGACCCGGTAAGCAAAATCGACATCACGCCATTTTGCTCCAGCTCAGCGTATCCCAGATCGTTTTGAATAGGTTGGGGCATACTCTGAAAAATCGCGTTATGTTCGCTATCTACCGGTAAAAGCCGGGCTTTACTGCGTTTCACCTCGTCCATAAACAGACGCCCGCAGGTAATCAGCGACTCTTTATTGGCAAGCAGGATGGTTTTACCGGCGCGAATCGCCGCAAGCGTAGGCAGCAGACCTGCCGCGCCCACGATAGCCGCCATCACCTGATCGACCTCATCCAGCGCAGCCATATCGCAGGCGGCCTGTTGTCCGCTCAGGACGTCAGTGCGGCTTCCATGTTCCAGAAGCGCAGTTTTCAGCCGTTGAGCGCTCTGTTCATCGTCCATCACCGCATAACGCGGCGAAAACTCCAGGCACTGCTCTACCATACGGGTGACATTTTTACCCGCAACCAGCGCGACAACACGGAAGCTTTCAGGATTATGGCGCACCACATCCAGCGTGCTGCAACCAATAGAGCCGGTCGAGCCCAGAATGGTTAGTTGCTTCATGAAACGTCCAGAAGAATTGAGACAGGATAGAAAGCAAAACGCCGCCCGGAAGACCCGTCAGGGTCAACCAGCGGCGTTTTAGTCGTACAGGAAAATCAGAACTGCATCAGTTCCGCTTCTTTTTCCGTCAGCGCCGCATCAACTTTCTTGATGGCAGCGTCAGTCAGTTTCTGTACTTCGTCCTGAGAACGGCGATCGTCATCTTCGCTGATCTCTTTATCTTTCAGCAGCGCTTTTACTTTGTCGTTCGCGTCACGGCGTACGTTACGCACGGCAACACGCGCCTGCTCTGCTTCGCCACGAACGATTTTGGTCAGGTCTTTACGACGTTCTTCAGTCAGCGGCGGCAGCGGAACACGGATATCGCTACCCGCAGAACTCGGGTTCAGGCCGAGGTCAGAAGCCATAATCGCTTTCTCAACCGCCGGGCTCATGGAGCGATCGAACACGTTGATTTTCAGCGTGCGGGAGTCTTCTACCGTTACGCTCGCCAGCTGACGCAGCGGAGTCGGCGTGCCGTAATATTCCACGACAATGCCATCCAGCAGGCTGGGAGAAGCACGACCCGTGCGAATTTTGCTGATTTGGTTTTTAAACGCTTCAACGCATTTTTCCATGCGTACTTCAGCATCTTTTCTGATATCGCTAATCACGTTACGAATCCTTGAAAACTAGTCTCAGTCGACCAGACAATCACACAATACACTTCATCCTTCAGGCTGCCTCTGCGTTGGCTGCGAACGTTCTTCCCTGTCACGTACCGGTGTACGGGCCTCGGGATTCACGCTCTTGCCGCCGTGATGCAGCATGAATGATTTCGTGTATACAGAGTATGCTCAGTATAGTCTCGTTTAATTCATGCCACAGGATATATAAATCCTGCCGGGTAAAGGCGAATCTTACCCGGAATTGGCCATCACGGGAATTATTCCGTGATTAAAGTCCCTTCTTTTTCGCCCATCACGACACGACGCAGCGCGCCCGGCTTGTTCATATTGAAGACACGAATTGGCAATTTGTGGTCACGAGCCAGCGTGAACGCGGCCAGATCCATCACTTTCAGCTCTTTATCCAGCACTTCGCCGTAGGTGAGTTGTTCATACATCGTGGCGGACGGATCTTTGGCCGGGTCCGCAGTAAATACGCCATCGACTTTCGTGGCTTTCAGCACCACATCCGCTTCAATTTCGATACCGCGCAGGCAAGCCGCAGAGTCGGTGGTGAAGAAGGGGTTGCCGGTGCCCGCAGACAGGATAACCACACGGTTATTACGCAGCAGACTAATGGCTTCTGCCCAGCTGTAGTTGTCACACACGCCATTCAGCGGAATAGCGGACATCAGGCGGGCGTTCACATAGGCGCGGTGGAGCGCATCGCGCATCGCCAGACCGTTCATCACGGTGGCCAGCATGCCCATGTGGTCGCCCACAACGCGGTTCATACCCGCTTTCGCCAGACCAGCACCACGGAACAGGTTACCGCCACCAATCACCACACCAACCTGAATGCCCAGTTCCACCAGTTCTTTGATTTCCTGAGCCATACGATCCAGTATGCTTGCATCAATACCGAAGCCTTCCGAACCCTGCAAAGCTTCGCCACTCAATTTAAGCAGAATACGTTTATAGACGGGTTTTGCATTGGTAGCCATGTTTCTTTCCTGAGACTGTCAACGATTGAGATGAGTTAATTCCGGCGACATTGTATGTCGCTTTTCAGCGCAGCCACTATAGGGGTTGGCTGAATTTACAAGATGGACGCAAAAAGAAGCCGCCCTCAGGCGGCTCCTTTTCGACAATTAAGACTGCTTGGACATCGCAGCAACTTCTGCTGCAAAGTCAGTCTCAACTTTCTCGATGCCTTCGCCCACTTCAAAGCGGATGAAGCCAGTTACGTCGGCGTTGTGCTCTTTCAGCAGTTGACCAACAGATTTGCTCGGTTCCATAACGAAAGGCTGACCGGTCAGAGAAACTTCGCCGGTGAATTTCTTCATGCGGCCTTCAACCATTTTCTCTGCGATTTCTTTCGGCTTACCAGACTGCATCGCGATATCCAGCTGTACCTGGTATTCTTTCTCTACCACTTCAGCAGACACGTCTTCCGGCTTAACGAACTCAGGCTTGCTTGCAGCAACGTGCATTGCCAGCTGTTTAACCAGCTCTTCGTCAGCGCCTTTAGCCGCAACCAGAACACCGATGCGCGCACCGTGCTGGTAAGAACCCAGAACGTCGCCTTCCAGGGAAGCAACACGGCGAATGTTGATGTTTTCACCGATTTTTGCCACCAGAGCAACGCGCTCTTCTTCGAACTGTGCTTTCAGCACGTCAACGTCAGTGATTTTGCCAGCAACAGCGGCGTCCAGCACTTTGTCAGCAAATGCCTGGAAACCAGCATCTTTAGCAACGAAGTCAGTCTGGCAGTTAACTTCCAGAATGATGCCGTAGTTGCCGTCGATTTTGGTTTTGATCACGCCGTCAGCAGCAACGTTGCCTGCTTTTTTCGCTGCTTTGATCGCACCGGATTTACGCATGTTTTCGATTGCCAGCTCGATGTCGCCATTCGCTTCAGTCAGTGCTTTTTTGCAATCCATCATGCCTGCGCCAGTACGCTCACGCAGCTCTTTTACCAGGGATGCGGTAATTTCAGCCATTCTAAAATCCTCGGAAGATTTGATCTGCCCGGCATCAAACCGCACAGATTTAAAAGTGAAAAAGGGGCCTAAAGGGCCCCTAACCAAACGTGATACTACCTGGTTTATAAGGGGGCTCGAACGAGCGTGCCTTATTATTCAGCTTCTACGAAGCTTTCTTCCGCCTGAGAAGCCAGATCCTGAGAACGGCCTTCACGAACGGTTGCAGCTACAGCGCCCAGGTACAGGCTAACAGCACGGATTGCGTCGTCGTTACCCGGGATAACGAAGTCAACACCGTCCGGATCAGAGTTGGTATCAACGATAGCAAATACCGGGATACCCAGGTTGTTTGCTTCTTTGATAGCAATGTGCTCGTGGTCAGCATCGATAACGAACAGTGCGTCCGGCAGGCCGCCCATGTCTTTGATACCGCCCAGGCTGTTTTCCAGTTTCTCAAGCTCACGAGTGCGCATCAGCGCTTCTTTTTTGGTCAGCTTTTCGAAAGTACCGTCCTGAGACTGAGTTTCCAGGTCTTTCAGACGTTTGATGGACTGACGAACGGTTTTCCAGTTAGTCAGCATACCGCCCAGCCAGCGATGGTTCACGAAGAACTGGTCGCAGCTGTTAGCAGCGTCTTTCACCGCTTCGCTTGCAGCACGTTTAGTACCAACGAAAAGGATTTTACCTTTGCGAGAAGCAATCTTGTTCAGTTCAGCCAGCGCTTCGTTGAACATCGGTACCGTTTTCTCAAGGTTGATGATGTGAACTTTGTTACGCGCACCGAAGATGAACGGCTTCATTTTCGGGTTCCAGTAACGGGTCTGGTGACCGAAGTGAACACCAGCCTTGAGCATGTCGCGCATGGAAACAGTTGCCATGATTAAAACCTCTATATATAAAAGTTGGGGTTATGCCTCCACGTATCCCATATTACCGACCCCAAAGGGCACCCCGGAATATGTGCCGATACGTGTGTGTTGTTACACAAAGTGAGATTTGTCGCTTCAGTCCATCTTGTGTAGTCTTCGAATGGAACGGAAGTCCGGCGCGCTTTATACCACAAATACGCCGCAGACACCAATAATTGTTGGCTCGATGTGCTGTTAATGATTCTCAATTTGGCAGGCTACGCTTTGGACTGATACCATTGACAGCACTTACACAATTATTGTCGAAATAATCGACACCGATGGACAGAATTCATGGCTATCTCAATCAAGACCCCTGAAGAAATCGAAAAAATGCGCGTCGCTGGCCGCCTGGCCGCAGAAGTGCTGGAGATGATCGAACCGTATATCAAACCGGGCGTCAGCACCGGGGAACTGGATCGCATCTGCAACGACTACATCGTCAATGAACAACACGCGATCTCCGCTTGCCTCGGCTACCACGGTTATCCGAAATCCGTTTGCATCTCCATTAATGAAGTGGTGTGCCACGGTATCCCGGACGACGGCAAATTGCTGAAAGACGGCGATATCGTCAATATCGACGTAACCGTAATTAAAGATGAATACCACGGCGATACGTCAAAAATGTTTATCGTCGGCAAACCGACGATTCTGGGCGAGCGCCTGTGCCGAGTAACCCAGGAAAGCCTGTATCTGGCGCTGCGAATGGTCAAACCGGGCATCCGTCTGCGCACGCTGGGCGCGGCCATTCAGAAATACGCGGAAGGCGAAGGCTTCTCTGTCGTTCGCGAATATTGCGGTCACGGGATTGGTCGCGGCTTCCATGAAGAACCGCAGGTTCTGCACTACGATGCGGACGACGGCGGCGTGGTTCTGCAACCGGGAATGACGTTCACCGTTGAACCGATGCTGAACGCCGGTGATTACCGCATCCGCACCATGAAAGACGGCTGGACGGTAAAAACCAAAGACAGAAGCTTGTCTGCGCAGTACGAGCATACTATTGTGGTAACCGAAAACGGCTGTGAAATTCTGACGTTACGCAAGGATGACACCATCCCGGCGATTATCACGCACGACGCATAAACTTTTGCCTGATGGCGCTACCGCTTATCAGGCCTACAATCAGCGTTTACCCGTAGGCCGGATAAGGCGTTAACGCCGCATCCGGCTTTTTAATGGGTGGCGCATAATGAATACTCTTCCTGAACAGCACGCGAATACGGCTCTCCCCACCCTACCCGGCCAACCGCAAAATCCGGGAGCCTGGTCGCGTGACGAGCTTACCGTCAGCGGAATTAAAGCCCACATTGATATTTTCCAGCAGTGGCTGGGAGACGCTTTTGACAGCGGGATTTCCGCAGAGCAATTGATTGAAGCCCGCACCGAATTTATCGACCAGTTGTTGCAACGACTGTGGATCGACGCCGGATTCGGGCAAATTGCCGATCTGGCCCTGGTGGCCGTCGGCGGCTATGGCCGGGGCGAGCTGCATCCGCTTTCCGACATTGACCTGCTCATCCTGAGCCGTAAAAAGCTGCCCGACGCTCAGGCGCAAAAAGTCGGGGAACTGCTGACCTTGCTGTGGGATGTGAAGCTGGAAGTTGGGCATAGCGTGCGCACACTGGAAGAGTGTCTGCTGGAAGGGCTGTCGGACTTAACCGTCGCCACCAATCTGATTGAAACACGTCTGCTGATCGGCGACGTGGCGCTTTTTCTGGAGCTGCAAAAGCATATTTTCAGTGAAGGTTTCTGGCCGTCGGAGAAATTTTTCGCCGCCAAAGTCGAAGAGCAAAACCAGCGCCACCAGCGCTATCACGGCACCAGCTATAACCTTGAACCCGATATTAAAAGCAGCCCTGGCGGCCTGCGTGATATCCACACCCTGCAATGGGTGGCCCGCCGCCACTTCGGCGCAACGTCTCTCAATGAGATGGTCGGCTTCGGCTTCTTAACCCAGGCAGAACGCGCCGAGCTAAACGAGTGCCTGCATATTTTGTGGCGCATTCGCTTCGCGCTGCACCTGGTGGTCAGCCGTTACGACAACCGCCTGCTGTTCGACAGGCAGCTCAGCGTTGCCCAGCGGCTCAACTACACTGGCGAAGGCAACGAGCCGGTTGAGCACATGATGAAAGACTATTTCCGGGTCACGCGTCGGGTCAGCGAACTGAACCAGATGCTATTGCAGCTGTTTGATGAAGCGATCCTCGCCCTGCCCGCCGATGAAAAACCGCGCCCGATTGATGACGATTTTCAACTGCGCGGCACGCTGATCGACCTGCGCGATGACGATCTGTTTATCCGTTCGCCGGAAGCGATCCTGCGGATGTTTTATATGATGGTGCGCAATAGCACCATCACTGGCATCTATTCCACCACGCTGCGCCATCTGCGCCATGCCCGCCGCCACCTGACCCAGCCGCTGTGCTACATCCCGGAAGCGCGCTCTCTGTTTCTCAGTATGCTGCGTCATCCGGGCGCCGTCAGCCGCGGTTTGCTGCCAATGCATCGCCACAGCGTGCTTTGGGCTTACATGCCGCAATGGTCGCATATCGTCGGCCAAATGCAGTTCGACCTGTTCCATGCCTACACGGTGGATGAGCACACCATTCGCGTGATGCTGAAGCTGGAAAGTTTCGCCAAAGAAGAGACCCGACAGCGCCATCCGCTGTGCGTCGATCTCTGGCCGCGCCTGCGGCAACCGGAACTGATCCTGATCGCGGCGTTGTTCCATGATATCGCCAAAGGGCGCGGCGGCGACCACTCGGTACTGGGCGCGCAGGACGTGCTCAAATTTGCCGAACTGCACGGCCTGAACTCACGCGAAACGCAACTGGTCGCCTGGCTGGTACGCCAGCACCTGCTGATGTCGGTTACCGCCCAGCGGCGCGATATCCAGGACCCTGAGGTCATCAAACAGTTCGCCGAAGAGGTGCAAACGGAACACCGCCTGCGCTTCCTGGTATGCCTGACGGTCGCTGACATTTGCGCCACTAACGAAACGCTGTGGAACAGCTGGAAGCAAAGCCTGTTGCGCGAACTGTACTTCGCCACCGAAAAACAGCTACGTCGCGGCATGCAAAACACGCCGGATATGCGCGAACGCGTGCGCCATCATCAGCTTCAGGCGCTGGCACTGCTGCGAATGGACAATATAAACGAAGAGGCGCTGCATCAAATCTGGACACGCTGCCGCGCTAACTATTTCGTGCGCCATAGTCCGAATCAGCTGGCCTGGCATGCGCGTCATCTGTTACAACACGATCTGACCCGACCGCTGATTCTGGTCAGCCCGCAGGCCACGCGCGGCGGAACGGAGATCTTCATCTGGAGTCCTGACCGCCCTTATCTGTTTGCCGCCGTTTGCGCAGAGCTGGACAGGCGCAATCTGAGCGTTCATGACGCGCAAATCTTCACCACCCGCGACGGCATGGCGATGGATACCTTTATTGTGCTGGAGCCGGACGGCAGCCCTCTCTCCGCCGACCGTCACGAAGCCATCCGTTTTGGACTGGAGCAGGCGATTACCCAGAGCAGCTGGCAGCCTCCGCAGCCGCGTCGCCAGCCGGCCAAACTGCGCCACTTTACCGTCGATACCGAGGTCACTTTTCTGCCTACTCACACCGACAGAAAATCGTTCCTTGAACTTATCGCTCTCGATCAGCCGGGCCTGCTGGCGCGGGTCGGGCAAATTTTTGCCGATCTGGGAATTTCGCTTCATGGCGCCCGAATTACAACCATTGGCGAGCGAGTAGAAGATTTATTCATAATCGCGACAGCCGACCGGCGTGCCCTTAATAATGAGCTACAGCAGGAAGTGCATCAACGGTTGACAGCGGCCCTCAATCCAAACGATAAAGGGTAGTGTGTTTATTCATATGGAAAGAGTTTAACAATGCAGCAGTTACAGAACGTTATTGAGTCCGCTTTCGAGCGCCGTGCCGACATCACTCCGGCGAATGTAGATACCGTGACCCGTGAAGCGGTTAACCAGGTCATTTCTCTGCTGGATTCCGGTGCGCTGCGTGTGGCAGAAAAGATTGATGGTCAGTGGGTGACTCACCAGTGGCTGAAGAAAGCGGTTCTGCTCTCTTTCCGTATTAACGATAACCAGGTTATCGACGGTGCGGAAAGCCGCTACTTCGATAAAGTGCCGATGAAATTCGCCGACTATGACGAAGCGCGCTTCCAGAAAGAAGGCTTCCGCGTAGTGCCGCCTGCCGCTGTGCGTCAGGGCGCGTTTATCGCACGCAACACCGTGCTGATGCCATCCTACGTAAACATCGGCGCATTCGTTGATGAAGGCACGATGGTAGATACCTGGGCGACCGTAGGTTCCTGCGCGCAGATTGGTAAAAACGTACACCTGTCCGGCGGCGTCGGCATCGGCGGCGTACTGGAACCGCTACAGGCGAACCCGACAATCATCGAAGATAACTGCTTCATCGGCGCGCGTTCTGAAGTGGTTGAAGGGGTGATCGTTGAGGAAGGCTCCGTGATCTCTATGGGCGTGTACATCGGTCAAAGCACCCGTATTTACGATCGCGAAACGGGCGAAATCCATTATGGCCGTGTACCGGCAGGCTCCGTTGTGGTTTCCGGCAACCTGCCGTCGAAAGACGGTAAATACAGCCTGTACTGTGCGGTCATCGTGAAAAAAGTCGACGCGAAGACGCGCGGCAAAGTCGGGATCAACGAGCTGTTACGCACCATCGACTAACAATGATTTGAAAAAGCGGGCTGAGCCCGCTTTTTTTACATCTGTGGCTGGCGGAAAGAGAACTTTTCGTTAATTATTCATAGGTTATGTTGAGATGAAGGGTACCGCTATGTATGACAATCTGAAAAGTCTGGGCATTACCAATCCTGAAGAAATCGATCGTTACAGCCTGCGGCAAGAAGCCAACAACGATATCCTGAAAATCTATTTCCAGAAGGATAGAGGCGAGTTCTTTGCCAAAAGCGTAAAGTTCAAATATCCCCGCCAGCGTAAAACCGTCGTCGCCGATGGTATCGGACAAGGTTACAAAGAGGTGCAGGAGATCAGTCCTAACCTGCGCTATGTGATCGATGAACTGGATCAGATCTGCCAGCGCGATCGCACGGAAGTCGATCTCAAACGTAAGATCCTGGATGATTTACGTCATCTGGAAAGCGTGGTCGCCAACAAGATCAACGAAATCGAAGCGGATCTGGAAAAACTAACGCGTAAGTAAGCTGTGCGTTGCCGGATGGCGGCGTGTTACGCCTTATCCGGCCTACAGGTAACTCCCGGTAGGCCTGATAAGCGTCGCGCCATCAGGCAATCAATGCTGCTCGTCCAGTTGCAACGCGACATACAGCAACAGCCGATCGTCAAAATTGCCCAAATCCAGCCCCGTCAACTCAGAGATGCGGTTCAGACGGTATTCCAGCGTATTACGGTGAATAAAGAGCGCCTTCGACGTTGCCAGCGGCTGCACGTTATGGCGAAACCACGCGGCCAGCGTCCGGCGTAACAGCCCGTTATTATCCATCGCTTTCAGCTTTGAGAGCGGGCGCGCCAGCTCATTGGCCTGCCAGCCGCCACGCAGGCTGTCCAGCAGCACTGGCAGCATCAAATCCTGGTAAAAGTAGCTGCGTTGCTCCGGCATACGCTGCTTGCCCACCATCATGGTGGTACGCGCAGTGCGCCAGGAACGGGCGATACTGCCCGGGCCGGTAAAATAGTTCCCCAGTGCGACCCGAAAGCGCAATTGCCCGTTCTCTTTCATCCGGGAAATCAACTGCTCAATACGCTTGCGATGGTCGTCCGCATCCCAGCGCCCAAACTGATTCAGCGCCGGTTTCAGCACAACCATTTCCGTCAAAGAAACGATAGCAATCAAATTGTTGCGTTCAGGCGTCGTTAACGCATTTTGCAGCTGTTGCAACTCCTCCATCGCACTGTCAACGCCAAGCTGCCCGCTGTCCACTTCAACCACGGCAGCCACACGCGGTTGGTTCAGGTCGATACCCAGCCGCTGCGCCCACTCCGTCAACGCTGGCGTATTTTCCTCAGCCTGAATCAGGTTCATCACCAGTTCTTCACGCAGACGACTGTCCTGGGCCAGCAGATGCATCAGCCGCGACTGCTCCAGCATCATTTCGGCCGTCATACAGACCAGCTCACCGTATTTTCGCAGGTGTTGCGGCTCACCGGTTAAACCAATAACGCCGACGATCTCCCCTTCCAGGCGCAACGGCAGGTTGATCCCCTGGCGCACGCCGTGGAGATGCCGCGCCACCGCATCATCAATATCGACCACGCGCCCCTGCGACAGCACCAACAGCGCGCCTTCGTGCAATTCACCAATGCGCTCCCGATCGCCGCTACCGATAATACGCCCACGGGCATCCATTACGTTGATATTGGTATCGATGATGCGCATTGTGCGCGCCACAATATCCTGTGCCATTTTGGTATCAAGATGCCAGCCAGCCATAATCCCCTCCTGTGAGCAGAGCTCAAGCATAGGGAAGATGCTAACCTGCATCATTGTGCATCTGCACAAACTAAAGCAGAGAAGTATGGAGTTGTGGTAGGCCTCACAGAATGTGAGAAATGCCCTTTTCCCGGACAGGAAAAGGGCAAGAGAGGAAATTACTGCATCAGCAGATAGATGGTGCTATCGCCGCGCTGAATATTCAGCGCCAGAACAGAAGGTTTGCTGTCGAGGATTTTACGCAGCTCAGCGATGTTCTTAATCGCCTGCTGGTTGGCCCCCACAATCACATCCCCTTTCTTCAGGCCAATCTGCGCAGCCGGCGTATTCGGCTTCACGTTGCTGACGACAACGCCTTTATCCTGGCCTTTGTTGCTCATTTCCGCGCCTTCAATACCATTGAAGATGGAGCTGGAATCAACCTGATTCTGGCTGCTCTGTTGCAGTTCCAGGTTGACGGTCACCGGCTTGCCATCACGCAGCAGACCAAGGCTGATTTTGCTGCCTACCGGCATCGTACCCACCTGGGCGCGCAGCGCGGCAAAGCTGCTGATCGGCTTACCGTTCAGGGACGTGATCACGTCCCCGGCTTTAATACCGGCTTTCGCCGCAGAAGAGTTCGCCATCACCTGGCTGACAAACGCGCCGCGCTGGGCATCAACTTTCATCGCCTTCGCCAGTTCAGAGTTTAGCTCCGTCCCCATGATACCCAACTCACCGCGTTTAACCTGGCCATACTCCACCATCTGGGAGGTCAGGTTTTTCACCATGTTGCTGGGGATAGCAAAACCAATACCGATGTTGCCGCCGTCCGGCGCAAGAATCGCGGTGTTAATCCCGATCAGCTCGCCGTTCAGGTTCACCAGCGCGCCACCGGAGTTACCACGGTTGATGGCGGCATCCGTCTGGATAAAGTTTTCGTAGTTTTCCGCGTTCAGACCGCTACGACCCAGTGCGGAGACGATACCGGAAGTCACCGTTTCGCCCAGACCAAACGGGTTGCCGATAGCGACGGTATAATCCCCCACGCGCAGCGCGTCGGAATCCGCCAGCTTAATGGCCGTCAGATTTTTCGGGTCCTGAATTTGAACCAGCGCGATATCAGAGCGCGGATCTTTACCGACGACCTTAGCGTCAAATTTACGGCCATCGCTCAGTTGAACTTTGATGACCGTCGCGTTATCCACCACATGGTTGTTGGTGACGACATAACCTTTTGCGGCATCAATAATGACGCCGGAGCCCAGCGCCATAAATTTCTGTTGCTGACCGCCGCCCTGACCCCCGCCCTGGCAGAACGGAGAACTCTGGAACGGCGAACCGTCCTGACAGAATGGCGAATCATCGCCAAAGAACTGCTGGAAATTACGCGGCATACGCGGCGTGTTGACGGTTGTGCTACCTTCCACGTTGATACTCACCACCGATGGCATCACTTTTTCGAGCATCGGTGCCAGACTTGGCATCTGCTGGGCAGTCGTTGCCGAAGACGCCGTCTCAGCCGCCGTTGCAGACAGGGGGGACAGCGCCAAACCTAAACTCAGAGCCAGTGCACTCATTGCTAATGTGGTTTTTTTCATGTGTTTCAATCTCGATTAACAGATAACGCAAAATTGCTGTGTACGTCAGATTCGTTTTATAGCGCGAAGTTCCAGAATAAAGTTTCTGGAAAAAGTAAAAATTTATTGTCCATCTTTACAAAAGCGTATTTATTATTCAACCGCCATCAGACGCCGGTATTCATCCCAGGCGTACAGATCCGTCATCCCGCTGATATAATCCTGGATCAAACGGCAGCGATAATAATATTCCAGCGTGGGATACTCCGGTGCCTCCGACGATAATTTACTGACGGCCTCCACGTAAGCCAGGCGATGGCGCGTAGAGAGCTTCTGGAATAAACGAGATTCTATTGGAAAACGCTTCACCCGCTCTTTTTCAACCAGTTCCCTGAAATCTACCAGGGACATACGTAATAACGGTTGGTAAATTTCTAATAACCCGCTGATGACGCGATAGCCCTGTAATTCCAGTTGCTCAACATCCGGGTGGCTAAACACATGTTTTATCGCTACATTTTTATATAACTCTAGCAACTGGCTGAAGCTGCTGGCGTCTTCCAGCAGCGCATGATTGAAACTGCCGTCAAAGATTTGCGGCAGATTATCAATAAAACGCTGAGCCGCGTAGGGCACCAGTTTATTTAGCGTATTCACGCGTAAATACATAAAGAACTGATCTTCCGTACTGCGACTTAGCGAATTTGAACGAGACTTTTCCCAGGCATTCTCAACAACCTGAGTAAACAGCGACCCTTTTTCATGGTGGCCCCATGCTTCGTAAAGATGGTGATATAACTGCTCAACGCTGAAGATTCTTTTCTCGACGGCATCTTCCAGATCGGCCACGCAATAAGAGATATCATCGGCGGCCTCCATAATCCATGTTAATGGGAAGCGGCTGTAAGGCGCTAACGCAAGTTCTTTACGTAACCTCTCAATATACGGCGCTTCAGAGAGATAATACCCCGGCTTTTTCATTAAATAACGGTGCGTCGCGGGCGTTTCTCCTCGCCACCATGCCGGGCGAGTGTATTTTAAAATGCCGCCCACCTGCGCCCAGGTCAGATTCATGCGCATTAATGTATGCACCAGGCGGATGCCCTGCGCGTTGCCCTCGAAATGACATAAATCCTGGCGCACCTTGCGACGAATATCATTCAAAGACTCCTCGCCTTCACGCAGACGCAGCGCCGCCACCGCGCAGCGATCGTCGCTAAGCGGCTGGCTTTCCGCATCCGCCGGGTGCAGGCGCTGGCGAAACCAGTCATTGATCGCCGCCTCGCCGAAATGACCAAACGGCGGATTGCCAATGTCATGCATCAGGCAGGACATTTCCACAATGCTCTCAAAGGGGCCGGTCAGTTCATCCAGACCGTATTGTTCCAGCAGCTTTAACTCTTTTAACCGGCTCAGGATCTCTTTCGCGATATAACGTCCGACCTGCTGCACCTCCATAGAATGCGTCAACCGCGTCCGAACGGCGGCGTTACGCTCCAGTGGAAAGACCTGCGTTTTTTGCTGAAGCCGACGGATCGCCGGGGAATTGATGATGCGTCCACGATCGCTTTCAAAGATCCGCAGGATCTCATGTTCGGTCTTCACACCCTGCGGTGAACGATAACGACGATGCCAGTTAATTTTATTTCGGAAATCGATCTGTGCCATGTCCTCTCCCGCCTGAGAAATGCGCTTCCCCTTAAGCGCATGATAGACTATGCCTTCAAATCTGGCTTATCGCGAGTAAATCTATGAAAATCGGCATCATTGGTGCAATGGAAGAAGAAGTTACGCTGCTGCGTGACAAAATCGAAAACCGTCAGACGATCACCCTGGGCGGTTGTGAAATTTACACCGGCCAACTGAACGGGACCGAGATTGCGCTGCTGAAATCCGGCATCGGTAAAGTCGCGGCGGCGCTGGGCGCAACGTTGCTGCTGGAACGTTGCAAGCCGGATGTCATTATTAATACCGGTTCCGCTGGCGGTCTGGCCCCGACGCTGACAGTCGGCGATATCGTCGTTTCCGATGAAGCGCGTTATCACGATGCCGACGTTACCGCGTTTGGTTATGAATTTGGTCAGCTCCCTGGCTGCCCGGCAGGTTTTAAAGCCGACGACGCGCTGATCGCGGCGGCGGAATCCTGCATCGCAAAACTCAACCTGAATGCGGTTCGCGGACTGATCGTCAGCGGCGACGCTTTCATTAACGGTTCCGTGGGCCTGGCGAAAATCCGCCACAATTTCCCGCAGGCGATTGCCGTGGAAATGGAAGCGACCGCGATCGCGCATGTCTGCCATAACTTCAACGTGCCTTTCGTGGTGGTTCGCGCCATCTCTGATGTGGCCGATCAGCAATCCCACCTCAGCTTTGACGAATTCCTGGCCGTAGCCGCGAAGCAGTCCAGCCTGATGGTTGAAACGCTGGTGCAGAAACTGGCGCATGGCTAAATTATTCTCCAGGGCGCTGGCCGCCCTGCTTTTAGCCCTTCCGCTGTGGCTTTGCGCCGCACCGCGCGTCGTTTCCCTCTCCCCTTCCAACACCGAACTTGCCTTTGCCGCAGGGATCACGCCCGTTGGCGTCAGCAGTTATTCCGACTATCCCCCGCAAGCGAAAAACATCGAAGAAGTCTCCACCTGGCAAGGGATGAATCTGGAACGTATTGTGGCGCTCAAACCCGACCTGGTCATCGCCTGGCGAGGGGGCAATGCTGAACGACAGGTTAACCAGCTGGCGTCCCTGGGCATTAAAATCATGTGGGTGGATGCCGTAACCATTGAGCAGGTCGCCGACGCACTGCGCCAGCTTGCCGCATGGAGTCCTGAGCCAGAAAAAGCCAGACGTGCGGCGCAAACGCTGCTGGACGAGTATGCCGCGCTAAAGTCGCAGTATGCTGATAAACCGAAAAAACGCGTTTTTCTCCAGTTTGGCGCGAATCCGTTATTCACCAGCGGAAAAGGCTCCATCCAGCACCAGGTTCTGGAGGTCTGCGGCGGAGAAAATATTTTTGCGGGCAGTCGCGTCCCCTGGCCGCAGGTCAGCCGCGAGCAGGTGCTGGCCCGACATCCGCAGGCGATTGTCGTTACCGGCGATGCGGGCGAAATTCCTAAAATAGAACAATACTGGCAAAACCAGCTAAAAATCCCGGTTATACCGCTGAATGGTGACTGGTTTGAACGCGCAAGCCCGCGTATCATCCTCGCCGCAAAACAACTCTGTAATGCGCTTTCACAAGTAGAATAGAACCTGCGCAGTCAGGTTCTCAGTGGGGATTCGATAATGCTCGTCTATTGGCTGGATATTGTAGGCACAGCTGTCTTTGCTATCTCTGGCGTATTGCTGGCCGGAAAGTTGCGTATGGACCCGTTTGGCGTACTGGTGTTGGGCGTCGTGACCGCAGTGGGCGGCGGGACGATCCGCGATATGGCGCTGGATAACGGGCCCGTCTTTTGGGTCAAAGATCCGACCGATCTGGTGGTGGCGATGGTCACCAGCATGCTCACCATTTTGCTGGTGCGCCAGCCGAGACGATTGCCTAAATGGATGCTTCCCGTGCTGGATGCCGTCGGCCTCGCGGTGTTCGTCGGTATCGGCGTCAATAAGGCGTTCCTTGCCGAAACAGGCCCGCTGGTCGCCATCTGTATGGGCGTGATTACCGGCGTCGGCGGCGGGATTATCCGCGACGTGCTGGCGCGTGAAGTGCCGATGATCTTACGCACGGAGATTTATGCCACGGCCTGTATTATCGGCGGCATCGTGCATGCGACGGCGTTTTATACCTTTTCCGTGCCACTGGAAAGCGCCAGTATGATGGGGATGGTTGTGACGTTGATGATTCGTCTGGCCGCAATTCGTTGGCATTTAAAATTACCGACGTTTGCTCTGGATGAGAACGGGCGTTGATTTCACTGCCCGATGGCGCTGACGCTTATCGGGCCTACATTCAGGAACGCAGCAACACGCACCGTAGGCCGGATAAGACGCCCTGCGTCGCCATCCGGCAATACATCAGATACTAAAGGACGAACCACACCCGCAGGTGCTTTTCGCATTCGGGTTGGTGACCACAAAGCGGGAACCTTCCAGACCTTCGGTGTAATCGACAGCGCCGCCTACCAGATATTGCAGGCTCATCGGGTCAACCACCAGGCCAACACCCTGCTTCTCGATGGTCATATCACCTTCGTTCACCTGATCATCAAAGGTAAAACCGTACTGGAAACCGCTGCAACCACCGCCGGTGATATACACGCGCAGTTTCAGATTCGGGTTATCTTCGTCAGCGATCAGGCTTTTTACTTTCTTGGCTGCTGCTTCAGTAAATTGCAGTGGCAGCGCTACGTCATCACTCATTTTTTGCTCCAAACGACATTGGCAATTGGGCAAATTATAACCCAATCGTTATGGCATTATCTAATACCCTGGTATTTCATTCAAGTATTCTCACCAGCGACCGACTGCTGGCTTTTTGCCGCCTGCTCCGCATCCTGTTTCGCCAGCGTGCGCGCAAGGATGGTGGAGTATAGCGGTTTTCCGCCCATAAATTGTGCTAATAGTGTTGCGCCAAGACAGGTAATAATCATTGGCAAAATGAGCTGATAGTTATCGGTCATCTCCAGCACTAACACGATTCCCGTTAAAGGCGCACGCACCGACGCCGCCAGCAGCGCGCCCATTCCGGCAATCGCGAATGTTCCGGCCTCCAGATGGTACTGCGGAAAACACGCCGCAGCCGCCATACCAAATGCAGTGCCGAGCAACGTCCCCAGCGCCAGCATTGGCGCAAAAATTCCGCCCGGCGCACCGGATGAGAAACAAAGCAGCGTGGTAAGGACGCGGGCGATAAAAATAAACAGCAGCAGGCCTACGCTGTAATTCCCCGCCGCCGCAATGGGGATCAAATTAAATCCACCACCCGCCGCTTCTGGCTCAATTAAGCCGAGAATACCGCACAGGCCGCCGATCGCGCCGCCCATCAGAACCCACTTTTTGATTTCGCCGCCGTGAAAACGCTGGAACATATCCTGAGTGCGCAATACCAGGTGATTGAACAGCGGCCCGACGCAGCCAAAAATCATGCCGAGGATTAAATATAACCATAGCGTATTAACCGGTGCGTTTGAGAGCTTCCCGACCTCAATAATCGGCGCTTCACCGTTAAAAATACGAAACACAATGCTCGACATGATCACGCCCGTAAACACGGCTTTGATCGAAATTAAATTGTAGCGAAACTGCGGGCGCATCTCTTCGATGATAAATAAGATCCCCGCCAGCGGCGCGTTAAAGGCAGCCGATAACCCTGCGGCCGCACCGGTTGCCAGTAAGGTGTGACGCGCCTCGGCGCTACGCATACGGAAGAGATCCAGCACCATTCGCCCGATATTGCCCCCGATTTGTACCGTCGGCCCTTCCCGCCCCAGCACCATGCCAGCGCCCAGCGTTCCCATACCGCCCACAAATTTCACCGGCAGCACGCGCCACCAGCGAACAGGACGCAACTCTTCCAGCGCGCCTTCTATTTCCGGGATGCCCGACCCACCGGCTTCCGGCGCAAACTTACGCACCAGAAAATAACCGACCATCGCCAGCAGCGCAGAGAGGATAAAGGCCAGCGGCCAGACCAGAATCGCGTAATCGGCCGTCTGAACGAGCGCGCCGATACGTAAGTTCTGCACCCAGGTCACGGCTTTCTCAAACGCAACGCCAATAAGACCCGTGACGGTGCCGACCACCGCCGCCGTTAATAAGATGGCCAGCGGCGTTTTATCCCGCTGAAGTAGTCTGCGGATCAGATCCCCGCGCCGTAAGCGCACAACTTGCTGTGCTTCGAAAGTGGGAGTGTCTGTGTTCATCAGATGATCATTAATTGGTAATACAAATACAGAAGCGGCATTGTACCCGCCTGTTTCGGGAAAATCCCCTGTAAATCGTCATGTTTCAAATGCGCAAAATGTTCATAACCTTCTGTGAATAACTTAGAATAAAGGGCATTCACTTTTTCTACGAACCAGGAACCCCATCCATGAGCAAGTCTGAAAACCTCTACAGCGCAGCGCGCGAGCTTATCCCCGGCGGCGTCAACTCCCCTGTTCGCGCCTTCACTGGCGTGGGCGGCACCCCGCTGTTTATCGAAAAAGCAGACGGCGCGTATCTGTATGATGTCGATGGCAAAGCGTACATCGATTACGTCGGCTCCTGGGGTCCGATGGTACTGGGCCATAACCACCCCGCCATCCGTAATGCAGTGATTGAAGCCGCTGCGCGCGGGCTGAGCTTCGGCGCGCCGACCGAGATGGAAGTTAAAATGGCGGAGCTGGTCACCGAACTGGTACCGACTATGGACATGGTGCGGATGGTGAACTCCGGCACCGAAGCCACAATGAGTGCGATTCGCCTGGCGCGCGGCTTCACCGGTCGCGACAAGATCATCAAATTTGAAGGCTGCTACCACGGCCACGCCGACTGCCTGCTGGTGAAAGCGGGTTCCGGCGCACTGACGCTGGGCCAGCCGAACTCACCGGGCGTTCCGGCTGATTTCGCCAGACATACCCTGACCTGCACCTATAACGATCTGGCCTCTGTACGCGCGGCATTCGAGCAATATCCGCAAGAGATTGCCTGTATTATCGTCGAGCCGGTGGCGGGCAATATGAACTGCATCCCTCCGCTGCCGGAATTCCTGCCGGGCCTGCGCGCCCTGTGCGACGAATTCGGCGCGCTGCTGATCATTGACGAAGTGATGACCGGTTTCCGCGTGGCGCTGGCGGGCGCACAGGATTATTACGGCGTAGTGCCGGATCTGACCTGTCTGGGCAAAATCATCGGCGGCGGCATGCCGGTAGGCGCATTTGGCGGACGCCGCGATGTGATGGACGCACTGGCGCCGACTGGCCCGGTTTACCAGGCGGGAACGCTTTCCGGCAACCCGATTGCTATGGCGGCGGGTTTCGCCTGCCTGACCGAAGTCGCCCAGCCGGGGATTCACGAGACGCTGGACGAACTGACGACCCGCCTGGCAGAAGGCCTGCTGGACGCCGCGCAGGAAGCCAATATTCCACTGGTGGTGAATCACGTCGGCGGTATGTTCGGCATCTTCTTTACCGATGCGGAATCCGTAAACTGCTATCAGGATGTAATGGCATGCGACGTTGAGCGCTTCAAACGTTTCTTCCACATGATGCTGGATGAAGGCGTTTACCTGGCGCCGTCCGCCTTCGAGGCAGGCTTTATGTCCGTGGCGCACAGCATGGACGATATCAACAACACCATCGATGCCGCGCGTCGGGTATTTGCGAAGCTGTAAATTGTCATTGCCGGGTGGCGCTTACGCTTACCCGGCCTACATATGGCGCCGTAGGCCGGATAAAGCACCATTACCGGCTCTGCTTGCGTAACAGATAAATAAAATACGGCGCGCCGATAAACGTCGAGAGCAATCCCGCCGGGATCTGATACGGGAACAACACCATTCTGCCGCACCAGTCGGCGAAAACCAGCAGTATTCCCCCCGCCAGCGCCGACATAATCATATGCGGCATCGTGCGGCGAAAACCGAGCATCCGCGCGATATGCGGCGCCATCAGCCCAACGAAGCTCAGCGGCCCAATGGTCATCGTCGCGGTCGCCGTCAGACAGGCCGCCAGCAACAACAGCCCAACACGCGATGGCGTCAACGCGATACCCACCGCCCGCGCCGTCTCGCCGCCCAGCGGTAAAATGGTTAACCAGCGACGACACAGCGGCGTAATCGCCAACAGAATCACCATCACAATGCCGGTGCGTACCACCTGTTCTTCCGACGCGTTGTAGGTCGAACCGGAGATCCAGGTCAGCACTCCCGCCATGCGCGGATCGCCGCTCGCCTGTAACATCATCAACAGCATCGTAAACGCCGTACTGAGCGCCATCCCCGCCAGCAGCATACGGTGCGGAGAAAAGCCCCCGCGTCCTGCCGCGACCATGATGATCAGCAACGTCGCCGCCGCGCCGATGCTCCCGGCAGGCAGCAGCCAGCCAAAGGCGTTACCCGGCACCAGGAACAGCATCAGCACCACACCGAACGCCGCGCCGGAGCTGATACCCAGCACTTCCGGGCTGGCCATCGGGTTTCCGGTCAGGCGTTGAATAATGCACCCCGCCACCGCCAGCATCACGCCCGCAATCAATGCCGCCAGAATACGCGGCCAGCGCCAGGGCATCAGTTCATCCAGCAGCGCGCCGCTCGCCCAGTTCCAGCCGTGCGCGTCACGGCCAAAAGAGAGCGCCACGAACACCGCTAACAGCAGCACGACACCGCCTGCCAGCGCAAAACTCAGCACATGCTGGCGTTCCGCCGCTACGCGGTCATTAGCGTTCATTGCCGGCGCGCTCATGCTGCGCAGACGCGGCAGCAGCCACAGCAACAGCGGTGCGCCAATCAGCGCCGTCACGGAACCCGTGGAGACCTCCATCCAGACGCGGGTCAGCCACAAAATGGTCTGATCGGAAAGCCAGAGGATCAGCGCGCCAATCAGCGGCGCCAGCATCAGGCGCGCCAGTAAGCGACGCGCGCCAAGCATTTTCGCCAGCAGCGGGGCGAACAGGCCGATAAAGCCGATAATCCCAACGGCGTTAACCAGCATCGCGCTGAGCACGATCGCCAGCGATAAAGCCGCCAGACGCGCCAGCGACAAGGCCAGCCCCAGATTGCGCGCCACGCCGTCATCCAGCCCCATCAGGGTCATCGGACGCAGCAATAGCAAGGTGAGTATCACGCCGCCCAGCAGTTGCGGCCACAGCCTCTGCACCCCGCTCCAGTCGGTTTGCGTCAGCGTTCCGGTGCTCCACAGGAACATGCTTTGCAACTGGTCGTGGTGGAAAATCACCATCAGCTGGTTAATCGCCCCGCAATACAGGCTCACCACCAGACCGGCGAGAATCAGCGTGACCGGTGACAGGCGTTTTCCCCAGGCGACGCCAAACACCAGCGCGCCTACCATGCACGCGCCTGCCAGCGCCGCAAATTGCGTGGCCATCGCGCCGGGAATCGCCCACAGCGTCGTTAGCGTAATCCCGAGCTGCGCCCCCGTCGCCACGCCGAGCGTCGTTGGCTCCGCCAGCGGGTTACGCAGCACCTGCTGGAACAATACGCCCACCAGCCCAAGCCCGGCCCCGACCAGCAAGGCGATCGCCAGACGCGGCAATAGGCTATAGTGGAAAATCATTTGCTCAATGCTGTCGATATCCGGCGACCAGAACGCTTGCTGCCACTGGCTGCGCGGCAATGCGATGGAGAAGTTAAACCAGGTCAGCCAGGCAGCAGCGATAAATAACACCGCCAGCAGCAACGCCGGAAATAGCGCAATACGTCGACTCACGCTTTACCTCCCAGCGCATTATCCAGAATGCGCACGAAACGCATGCTCGACAGCGTCGCGCCATAAAACCAGACGGCAGGCACGCGCTGAAAACGTCCGGCGCGCACAAACGGCATCGCCTGCCACAGCGGCGTCGCCATCAACGCGGCCATATCCGGGTTATTGCCGTGATCAAAACAGAGGACGTCAGCGTCTTTATAGGCCGCCAGCCGGTCGATACCGACCGCAGTGCTGCCCCAGAAATTGGTTTCCCCCTGCCAGGCATTGCGAATGCCGAACGCGTCCAGCGTCTCCTGGAATAAGCAGTTCGGGCCGAAAACCAGCATATGGCGCGGATCGAGCAACGTCATCAGCAGCAGAGGCCGATCGCCACGCCGGGCAAAGCGCGGTTTCTGGCTGTCGATAAAGCTATCGTATTCCGCCAGATGGCGGCTGGCCGCAGACTCAAGATTAAGCAGTTGCGCCATTTCAATTAACGACTGACGCGCTATCGCTAACGGTTTTTTGCCGTCGCTGAAGCTAAAGCCGCGCCCCGGCGCGATACGCGCCAGCTTTTCAGGCGAAGGGCCATAGCCTGCCGACCAGACCATAAATGAGGGCTTCATTTCGGTCAGCAGTTCCAGATTGGGTTCGGTACGCAGCCCAACGTCAATGACCGACTCCGGCAATGCGGGCTCGTTAACCCACAGGCGATAATTGGGAATATCCGCCACGCCGTAAGGCATGATGCCGAGCGCTAACAGCAGCTCTACCGGCAACCACTCCAGGGCGACAATACGATGAGGATCGACGGTTGCGGCCCGGGCTTGCCCCATTTGCCAGAGCAGAGGAGAAAGCGCCATCGCCGTTAACAATCGACGTCGGGTAATAGAATGTAAACCGCTCATTAATAGACAAAACTCACGGGTGCGGCACCAGCCGGATGCGGCAAAATTCCCATCGGGATGCCATAAATCAGCTCCAGCGTTTCACCACGCATCAACTCTGCTGGCGTTCCCTGGGCAATCATTTCGCCACCGCGCAGCGCCACCAGATAATCACAGTAGCGGGCCGCCATGTTGATGTCGTGCAAAACGGCAATCACCGTCAACCCACGCTGCTGGCTTAAGCGGTGCACCAGCGCCAGCACATCAACCTGATGCGCGATATCCAGCGCGGAGGTGGGTTCATCGAGTAGCAGACAGCGGCTATCCTGGGCCACCAGCATGGCGATCCACGCCCGCTGACGTTCCCCGCCGGAGAGGCTGTCCACCAGACGGTGCGCCAGTGGTTTTAGTCCCACTAGCGTAATCGCCTCTTCCACTTTTTCTCTGTCGGTTACGCCAAAACGACCCAACGCGCCGTGCCACGGATAACGCCCAATCGCCACCAGCTCGCGCACCGTCATCCCTTCCGCCTGCGGAAGCTGCTGCGGCAGATAGGCGACCTTGCGGGCAAACGCTTTACTGTTCCAGCTGTTCAACGGCTGATCGTCGAGCAACACGTCGCCTTCCGACGGCGGTTGATGCCGCCCCAGCATTTTCAGTAAGGTTGATTTACCTGAACCGTTGTGACCAATAAGCCCGGTAACTTTACCCACCGGAAAGGTCAGCGAAAGAGGATGCAGAAGCGTGCGGCCAGGCACACGAAAGGAGACATTACGTAGGGCGAAAGTCGTGTCGGGACGGGTTATATTTTCCTGCATAGCGGCCAACTTGTAAAGCGGGCACGGCGAACCGTGCCCAAAGAGAAATTAGAAACGGAAGGTTGCGGTTGCAACGACCTGACGCTCCGCGCCCCAGAAGCAGCCATAGGTAGCAAAACAGCTGGAGACATATTCACGATCAAGCAAGTTTGTTACATTTACTGCAACACTGGAACCCGCCATCCCCAAACGAGCCAGATCGTATTTCACAACTGCATCCATCACAGTTGAACTACCGACCTTAAAGGAGTTCTCCGGATCGCCATAGCTGGAGCCAACTAAACGGCCACCAGTCCCCAGCGTTAAGCCAGAAAGGTAACCTTCGTAAAAGGTATAGTCGCCCCAAAGCGAAGCCATATGTTTCGGCACCTGAACAGGGGTTTTGCCTTTCAGCGTTGTGTCTTCCGTATATTCAGCATCCGTATACGTATAAGACGCTGTCATATTAATGTTCGCATTAACTGCCGCTTTCGCTTCTAACTCAACGCCACGTGAACGCACTTCACCTGCCGGAACCTGAGCAAACGGATTACTTGGATCAGAAGTCAGATTGTTCGTTTTGGTCAGTTCATAGACAGCAGCAGTGACTACAACAGGCAGATCTTTCGGCACATATTTCACACCAGCTTCATATTGCTTACCTTTAGAGGGAGCATAAGCAACGTTGTCCGCAGGTGTAGCAGCCCAGGCTTTAGACGGGTTCGGTTCGAAAGACTCGCTGTAACTGAAATATGGCGTAATGCCATTATCGAAGAGATAATTTATCCCGGCACGCCAGGTAAATTGCTCATCGTTACGTTCAACTTTCTGGTTGCTGGAACGAATTGTTGTTGCCTGCTCAGACCAATCATAACGCCCTCCCAGAGTTGCAACCCATTTATCCCATTCCAGTTGATCCTGAACATACAGGCCAGTCTGATGTTGAGTATTTAACTGGAAAGGTTTCGCATCCGGGAACACGACATCCTCATATACAGGATTATTCATATCTAACGGAGGCGCTGTACCATAAGCGTTGTCGATATCGTTACGCAGACGAGAATAGTCAACACCCGTCAGCAGAGTATGCGCCACATCACCTGTAGCAAACTTGCTTTCCAACTGTGTATCTACACCAAAATCATTATAGTTTTCATTCGCGACAATACTCTGTCGGGTCAGTTGGTTGCCAACAGCACCAAAACCGTACACTGTTTGCTGAGATGTCTTAATTTGGCTATAACGTAAATTTTGGCGCACGGTAAATGTGTCATCGAAACTGTGCTCAAAGCTATACCCGACCATTCTTTGGTAGCGAGAATAGGTATTGTTAGGAGCAGCATCGGTAAAACTTACTGGAATACGAGAACCGTCAGGTAAGGGTTCTACCGTCCCCTCTTTCGGCAACCAGCCATAAAAACCCGTTGAAGGTTCATTCTGGATATTTGCACGCAGTGTCAGGTTTGTTTTCTCATCCGGTTTCCAGCTAAACACGGGAGCAATGGCATAACGCTTCTGCTTCGCAAAATCCTGTTGCTCATCGTTTGAGCGAGCAAGCCCTGTTAAGCGATAAGAATAGACGCCATCATCATCCAGAGAATCGCTGAAATCAAAACCAGTCTGGAACAGATTGTCTGTTCCCATTTTAAATTGAATTTCTTTTAAAGGCTCTGACGTCGGGCTTTTGCTTACCATAGAGATCAAGCCGCCCGGATTACTTTTTCCATAAAGAACGGACGTCGGTCCACGCATCAATTCCACACGTTCAAGCATATAGGGATCAACAACAGCAGAACTGTAGTAGTCACCCTGTAATTTGATGCCATCCAGGTAATTGTTCGGGGTTGGGCCTGGCGTGTAAAAACCACGAATAATAACAAAATCATAGGTGGTAGAAGCGCCGCGTGTTGAAGCGGCAGCCCCTGGAGTATATGCCAAAGCCTCTTTTACTGAGCCTGGCTGATGAATATCCATCTCTTCACGAGTCACCACCGAAACAGACTGTGGTGTTTTCTCAATCGGGGTATCGGTCTTGGTGGTGGTTGCGGATCGTTTGGCCGCAATCGTTGGTGATGGCCCCCAGGCACTTTCCTGCTGGGCAGGTGCAGCGGTTACGGTGATAGTTTCTTCTTTCGGTTCAACCGCCGCCTGTGCATAGACAGACATGCCGCTAACCGCTGTGGCTACTACGACTGCGATTTTACGCAGCGAAGAGTTTGGCTGAGCAGTTTTAAGACGCGCCATTGGTATATCTCTAATGAAAAGTGAATGATAACGTAAACGAGAATTATTCTTATGACCGCAGCATAATATTCGAAACGTTGGCGCGATAGCAAGCAATACGCGCCCCTATCAAAACTAAGGGGTTAAGAAATAACCAGATGAAAAGGAAGGGTTAATGATTTAGGCTGGAATGTTATTCTGCGGAAATTTGCCGGATGGCGGCGCTAGCGCGCCTTATCCGGCCTACGGTTCGCGCCTGTTTTTGCCATCTTGCCGGATGGCGGCGCTGGCGCGCCTTATCCGGCCTACAAGATCCAATGCGTTTATTGGTTCTGTAGGCCTGATAAGCGCAGCGCCATCAGGCGCAACGGTTAGTTACTACCAAACATATCCTTGATCCACCCCGCCACGCCGTCGCTGTCTTTCTTCTCCTGCTGCGCCGGTTGCTGCTGTTGAGGCTGCTGTTGCTGCGAAGAAGACTGATCGAACGGGTTCCCGGTCGGCTGCTGCTGTTGCATCATTTCGCCCTGCTGGCACAGCGCGTCCGGGTCGGTCGTCCAGACCGGCAGCGCTCGCATTCCACCGCTACAGACGAAATTACCGTCGTAATCAACGCCCATATCCACCACATCTTCCGGCGGCGTCAGCGTCAGCGGCGTTGGCGTTTGGTTCGCCAGATAACGCTGATAAATCGACATCGCGCCGCTGGCGCCGTACAGTTTCGTCGGCTGGTTATTATCGCGCCCCACCCAGGTAATCGTCACCTGGCTGCCATCAATCCCTGCAAACCAGGTATCGACATTGTTGTTGGTGGTCCCGGTTTTACCCGCCAGATGCAGACCCGGATACTTCGCGCCCAGCTGACGCCCGGTGCCGCGCTGCACAACCTGCTGCATCGTCCACAACGTCATATACGCCGCCTGCGCCGGAACCGCGCGCTCAGCCTGCGGGAAGCTCTGGTACAACACCGTACCGTCTTCCGCAATCACCGAACGCAATGCTGACAACGGCGCCCGGTTGCCGCCGCTGGCGATGGTCTGGAACGCTTGCGCCACTTCGATTGGCGTCAGGTTCAGCGCCCCCAGCAGCATGGCCGGAACCGGATGCAGCTGATCTTTCGGCACGCCCAGCTTCATCCAGGTATCGGTGACGGCAGGAAGTCCCAGCGCCATCCCCAGATTCACCGTCGGCACGTTCATGGAGCGCGTCAGCGCGTCCACCAGCATCACTTTGCCACTTTCGCTGTAACGACGGTCATCGTTCTGCGGAGACCAGACCTGCCCGTTCGGCTGACGAAGCGCGATCGGCGCGTCGGCAATCCAGGTGTTCAGGCGATACAGCTTCGGCTGGCTTAACGCCGTCAGATAGGTCGCCGGTTTTGCCAGAGAGCCGATAGAACGGCGCGCCTGCATCGCACGGTTGTACCCGGCGAATTGCGGCTCCGCCCCGCCGACCATCGCACGCACCTCACCGCTGAAGCGGTCTACCACCACAATCGCGGTTTCCAGATCGCTCAGATTGCGCTGTTTCTTCAGCGCCGGAATGCCCTCAACGGCCGCTTTTTCAGCCGCATCCTGCGCCACGGAATCAAAAGTGGTGAAGATCTTCACGCCAGAAAGGTCTTTCACTTTGTCGCCGAGCTTCGCCTGCAACTCCTGACGCACCATCTGCATAAAGGCTGGCTGTGGCGAGATCACCCCGCCGCGCGGCTGCACGCCCAGCGGACGCGCGCTCAGCATGTCGTACAGCTCCTGGTCGATCACCTGCTGTTGTTGCAGCAGACGTAGCACCAGATTACGACGCTCCAGCGCCAGTTTCGGGTTACGCCACGGGTTGTAGATTGACGCCCCTTTCACCATCCCCACCAGCAGCGCCTGCTGATCGAGGCTCAACTCTTCGACCGGACGGCCAAAGTAGTACAGGCTCGCCAGCGGGAAGCCGCGAATCTCGTTATCGCCGCTCTGGCCGAGATAGACTTCGTTCATGTACAGCTCAAGGATCCTGTCCTTGCTGTAGCGCGCATCCATCAGCAGCGCCATGTAAGCTTCGTTCGCTTTACGCCAGTAGGAGCGTTCGCTGGTGAGGAACAGGTTTTTCACCAGCTGTTGCGTCAGCGTACTCGCCCCCTGAACCGTGCGCCCGGCGGTAAGGTTCGCCAGCACCGCACGACCGATGGAATACAGGCTAACGCCATCGTGCTCATAGAAATGACGGTCTTCCGTCGCCAGCAGCGTATCCACCAGCAGATCCGGGAAACCGTTGCGCGGCACGAACAGGCGCTGTTCGCCGTTCGGCGAAGAGAGCATGGTGATCAGGCGCGGATCGAGACGGAAGAAACCAAACTGACGGTTGTTATCCATATTCACGATCGTATCCAGATGGCCGCCGTCAAAGGTCAGACGCGCACGCACCTGCCCTTCTTTGCTGTCCGGGAAGTCAAACGGACGGCGGATCATCTCGATGCTGTTCGCCTGCACGGTAAACTCGCCGGGACGCGTCATTTTCGTCACCTGACGGTACTGGGTGGCCTCCAGCAATTTCACCATTTCATTCTTGCTGACGGGCATTTCCGGCTCAAGGTTAACCATCCGGCCATATACCGCCGCAGGAAGCTGCCAGACTTTGCCATCAATACGGCTACGGATTTTTTGATCCAGATAGACGCCGTAGATCGCAATCAGCACGACAAAAACAATCGACAGTTTTAGCAGTAGCCAGAGCCAGCCACGCTTGCCACGAGGCTTACGCCCTTTGCCCTTACCGTTACGCGGCATCGGTTCTTCATCCTCATAGTCATCATCATAATCGTCGTCGTACTCTTCATCTCTGAGTCGACGACGGCTTACCTTTTGTTTCACCGGACGCGGTGGTTTCCCTTTGCGTCCAATTGGCTCGCGGTCATTCCCGGCCATGCTTTTTCTCCGCAACATACAGGCGCAAAGGCCCGATTCTCTGTCCTTCCGTCAGTCGACAGAAGAAGAAATCTCTCAATTTTCTGCCATGTTTATGCCGGATGGCGGCTTCGCCTTATCCAGCCTACATTTGAGCGAGCAGGCCTGATAAGCACAGCGCCATCCGGCAGTCATAAATACTTCTTCGTGCGCCGCGTCGGCGCGGTATTCGCCGGATCGTCCGGCCAGACATGTTTGGGATAACGCCCTTTCATCTCTTTTTGTACCTCGCGGTACGCTCCCTGCCAGAACGCGCTTAAATCGCGCGTAATCTGTAGCGGGCGTTGAGCCGGTGAGAGCAACTCCAGCACCAGCGGCACGCGCCCCTGCGCGATAGCAGGCGTATTCGCTTCGCCAAACATCTCCTGCATTCTGACCGCCAGCGCTGGCGGGTTATCTTCGTGATAACGAATGGCTATCCGGCTTCCCGTCGGCACAGTGTAATGCGCGGGCAGCTCACTATCCAGACGTTGCAGCATAGACCAGTCCAGCAGGCCGCGTAACGCCTGGGTAATATTCAGGGCTTTCAGGGCGCGCAGCGTATGAACGCCCGTCATGTGCGGCAGCAGCCAGCTTTCCAGCGTCGCCAGAAGAGAAGCGTCATCAACGGCGGGCCAGTCGTACTCCGGCAACCATTGCGCCGCGCGCAGCAGACGCAGGCGGAACTGTTCAGCCTCCGGCGTCCAGTTGAGCACACTTAGCCCTTTATCGCGAATGCCATTGAGCATCGCCTGGTGCAGTTCCTCTTCCGAAGGCTTAGCCAGCGGCTGAACTTTTACCGTCAGTTGCCCGATGCGCATTCGGCGCAGCGCCTTTAACGTTCCCTGCGCGTCGTCCCACTCTACCGTGTCGGACTGCTGCAACAGCGCCGGACACGCCTGAATAAGCGCCTCGATATCCAGCGGTAAAGCCAGCAGAATACGGGCATCCGGCGACGCGCTCCCCTGCAACAGCAACGGCGCGATAAGCCACTCATGGCGACCCAGCGCGTCATCGGCGTCGAGCACCGCGCCCATGCCATTCGCCAGTTGATAGCGCCCTTCCTGACCGCGTCGACGCGCGATACGATCGGCAAACGCCTGCGCAAGCAGCGGCGCCAGCATCGTGCCGTCCACTTCGCCGCCTCGCCCGTTGAGCCGTTTCAGGAGCTGCTGGCTACGCTGCTGCCAGCCCGGTTGCTGGCGCGAAAACGCCACGCTGAGGTCGGTATTGCCCGCGCGCGGCGGCTCCTCCAGAATCGCCGCCAGTTTCGCCGCTGTCGCCTTTTCGCTGTCATTGCCGGCGCTGACCAGCATCGCCGCCAGACGGGGGTCGTTGCCAAGCCGCGCCATTTTCTGCCCCGTCGCGCTCAGCCGCTCGCCATCCAGCGCATTCAGCATCTGCAACAGCCGCCGGGCTGCCTGCACGTTGGCAGACGGGGGAAGGTCCAGCCAGTTTAGCTGCGCGGGATCGCTGCATCCCCATTGCAGCAGCTCCAGCAATAAACCGGACAGATCGCTTTGTAAAATCTCCGGCTCGCTTTGCGCCGCCGCCCTTTCCGCCTGCTCTTTCGCCAGCAGGTGAACACACACGCCCGGTTCCAGACGCCCGGCGCGTCCGGCTCGCTGCGTCATGGAGGCCTGACTGACGCGCTGGGTAATCAGCCGCGTCAGGCCGGTTCGCACGTCATAGCGCGCCACGCGCTCCTGCGCGCTGTCCACCACCAGACGGATACCCTCGATGGTTAAACTGGTTTCGGCAATATTGGTCGCCAGCACGACTTTGCGCATCCCGCGCGGCGCAGGCAGTATCGCTTTACGCTGCGCCTCCAGAGACAACGCGCCATACAGCGGGCATAACAGCACATCATCCGCCACGCGCGCGGCCAGGTGTTCCTGTACGCGCAGGATTTCCCCAACGCCCGGTAAAAACAGCAGCAGAGAGCCGGTTTCGTGACGCAGCAAATCTGCCGTGGCGATGGCCACCGCCTCATCAAAACGCAGTTGGGCCGGAAGTGACTGGTAGCGACGCTCAACGGGCCAGGCACGCCCCTCAGACACCACCTGCGGCGCATCAGGAAGGCGCTGTTGCAGCTTCCCGTTGTCCAGCGTCGCAGACATGATCAGCAGTTTCAGATCGTCACGCAGCCCTTGCTGCACGTCCAGCAGCAGGGCCAGCGCCAGATCCGCCTGCAAACTACGCTCATGAAATTCATCGAGGATCACCAGCCCGATGCCGTTCAGCTCGGGATCGCGCTGGATCATTCTTGTCAGCACCCCTTCCGTCACTACTTCAAGCCGCGTCTGCGGGCCAACACAGCTTTGCGCGCGCATCCGATAACCAACCGTCTCGCCGGGCTTCTCGTTCAGGAGTTCCGCCAGCCGCTGCGCCACATTACGTGCCGCCAGGCGGCGCGGCTCCAGCAGAATAATTCGCCCCTGAATGCCTTTATGCGTCAGAAACTGCAACGGCAGCCAGGTCGATTTCCCCGCGCCGGTTGGGGCGGTGAGCAAAACCTGGGGCGCGCTTTCAAGCGCGGCAAGTAATTCGGGCAGTACGGCGGCAACGGGCAACGACGTCACAAATGGCTCCAGAGGGTTAACATTCTTCGCGCTGCATTGTAGCATCGCGTTAATTCATAACCGAGTACCCATCATGTCTGAGCCGAAAAGGCTGTTCTTTGCCATTGAATTGCCCGACGAGGTTCGTGAGCAGATCATCGCCTGGCGCGCCGGTCATTTTTCCCCGGACGACGGCAGGCCGGTCGCCGCAGCGAATTTGCACCTGACGCTGGCGTTTTTAGGCGAGGTGAGCGCGAGCAAGCAACAGGCGTTATCACAGCTTGCCGGACGTATCCGTCAGCCGGGCTTTACGCTCAGGCTGGATGACGCGGGCCAGTGGCTACGTTCGCGGGTCGTCTGGCTGGGGATGCGACAGCCGCCGCGCGGGCTGCTGCAACTGGCGAACATGTTACGCGCCCAGGCGGCGCGCAGCGGTTGTTATCAAAGCCCCCAGCCTTTTCATCCGCATATTACGCTGCTGCGTGACGCCAGCCATGCGGTCGCCATTCCAGCGCCGGGTTTTTGCTGGTCGTTTCCGGTCAATGAATTTGCGCTTTATGCCTCGTCGTTCGAACGCGGCCGCACACGTTACACACAACTACAGCGCTGGACGCTTGCCGAATAAAATAGTCTGCAAAAGCAGGCTTTAAGGAAATCACATGCAGTTCTCTCCGCCATTACAGCGCGCCACCTTAATTCAGCGCTACAAACGTTTTTTAGCCGATGTCATTACGCCGGACGGCACGGAATTAACGTTACACTGCCCAAATACCGGTGCGATGACCGGATGCGCCACGCCGGGCGATACCGTCTGGTATTCGACATCAGAAAATACTAAACGCAAATATCCGCACACCTGGGAATTAACGCAAACCCGGACAGGCGCACTTATCTGCGTTAACACCCTGTGGGCAAACAGATTAACGAAGGAAGCGATTCAGAATGAGCAGCTTTCAGAACTTTCAGGCTACAGCCTGTTAAAAAGCGAAGTAAAATACGGCGCGGAACGCAGCCGTATTGATTTCATGTTACAGGCAGATTCCCGACCCGACTGCTATATTGAAGTGAAATCGGTCACATTAGCGGAACAAGAGTATGGTTATTTTCCCGATGCCGTCACCTTACGGGGACAAAAACACCTTCGGGAACTGATGAGCGTAGCGGCTGAAGGCCATCGCGCCGTGGTGTTATTCGCGGTGCTGCATTCAGCCATTACACGGTTTTCACCCGCGCGGCATATCGATGCAAAATATGCGCAACTATTGATTGAAGCACAGCTAAAGGGGGTAGAAATTCTGGTTTATAAAGCCGAACTTTCTGCCGAAGGTATGACTCTAAAAGAACCGTTACCCATGACTTTATAATGGCGTAAACAATCGGTTAATTAGTATTCTGGTCGCGTACGCAAATACGCTTTTCCTCACAGGGTTGTCAAGTGTTACGTTTAGATAATTGCTATCCTGAAAAGCATCTGCTATTTATAGCGACCTGATTTTTCCCCCGACAATGGGGATCGATAGTGCGTGTTAAGGAGAAGCAACATGCAAGAAGGGCAAAACCGTAAAACATCGTCCCTGAGTATTCTCGCCATCGCTGGGGTGGAGCCGTACCAGGAGAAACCGGGCGAAGAGTATATGAACGAAGCCCAGCTGTCGCACTTCAAGCGTATTCTTGAAGCATGGCGTAATCAACTCAGGGATGAAGTCGATCGCACTGTGACTCATATGCAGGACGAAGCGGCTAACTTCCCTGATCCGGTTGACCGTGCCGCGCAGGAAGAAGAATTTAGCCTTGAGCTACGTAACCGCGACCGTGAGCGCAAACTGATCAAAAAGATCGAGAAAACGCTGAAGAAAGTGGAAGACGAAGATTTTGGCTACTGCGAATCCTGCGGTGTCGAAATTGGTATTCGCCGTCTGGAAGCGCGTCCAACAGCCGATCTGTGCATCGACTGCAAAACGCTGGCTGAGATCCGCGAAAAACAAATGGCGGGCTAATCCCGTCAGACCGTAGAACGCCGGATGGCGCTACGCTTATCCTGCCTGGCAACAATTCATAGGCCGGATGAAGGGTTTGCGCCGCCATCCGGCAAAATCCGGGCGGGGTTATCTCCCGCCTTATTCTTTTATATTGTCCACCGGTATGACCAACGCACACTATATTGGCCGCTTCGCCCCGTCCCCCTCTGGCGAGCTGCACTTTGGTTCACTGATCGCCGCCCTCGGTAGTTACCTGCGAGCCCGCTCTCAGCATGGGATCTGGCGAGTACGCATTGAAGATATCGATCCCCCTCGTGAAGTTCCCGGTGCCGCAGAGACAATTCTGCGTCAGCTGGAACATTACGGCCTGCACTGGGATGGCGATATATTGTGGCAGTCCCAACGCCATGACGCCTACCGCGACGCGCTCGCCTGGCTGCGCCAGCAGAATTTAAGCTACTACTGCACCTGCCCGCGCGCGCGCATTCAACGCATCGGCGGCGTTTACGACGGCCATTGCCGAACCTTGCAGCATGGGCCGGAAAATGCCGCCGTGCGGATTAAACAGTTCAGCCCGGTGATGCAATTTCATGACGTGCTGCGCGGCGATATCCAGGCCGACCCGCTGCTGGCGCGCGAGGATTTTATTATTCATCGCCGCGATGGCCTGTTCGCCTATAACCTGGCGGTGGTCGTGGACGATCATTTTCAGGGCGTCACGGAAATCGTGCGCGGCGCGGATTTAATCGAACCCACGGTACGGCAAATTTCGTTGTACCAGCAGTTCGGCTGGCGCGCGCCGGACTATATTCATCTGCCGTTGGCGCTCAACGAACAAGGCGCTAAACTTTCCAAACAGAATCATGCCCCAGCCTTGCCGGAGGGTGATCCACGCCCCGTACTCATTGCCGCGCTGCGCTTTCTGGGCCAGAACGCCACGGCGCAATGGCAGGATATGCATACCGACGAATTATTGCAGTATGCGGTGGATAACTGGACGCTTACGACGGTGCCGGAATCGGCAAGTGTAAATCCAGCATTCTCAAATGCGTCTTGCTGAGCTATGATTAGCCGCTATTTTTACGCAGTAACTTGTCCTGATTGATGTTTGACACTACCGAGGTGCACTATTTTTACCCGAGTCGCTAATTTTTGCCGCAAGGTGCTAAACCGCGAGGAGAGCGAGGCTGAGCTGGCCGTCGCCCGTCCACATATGACGGTAATCCCGCGTGAGCAGCACGCTATTTCCCGCAAAGATATCAGTGAAAATGCTCTGAAAGTAATGTACAGGCTCAATAAAGCGGGATATGAGGCCTGGCTGGTTGGCGGCGGCGTGCGCGATCTTCTGCTCGGCAAAAAACCGAAAGATTTCGATGTCACCACCAACGCAACGCCGGATCAGGTGCGGAAGTTGTTCCGTAACTGTCGTCTGGTGGGTCGCCGTTTCCGTCTGGCGCACGTCATGTTCGGCCCGGAGATTATCGAAGTGGCGACATTTCGTGGTCACCATGAAGGCAACGACAGCGACCGCGCCACCTCCCAGCGCGGGCAAAACGGCATGCTGTTGCGCGATAACATCTTCGGCTCCATTGAAGAAGACGCCCAGCGTCGCGACTTCACCATTAACAGCCTCTATTACAGCGTGGCGGATTTCACCGTGCGCGATTACGTCGGCGGTATGCAGGATCTGAAAGACGGCGTGATTCGCCTGATCGGCAACCCTGAAACGCGTTACCGCGAAGATCCGGTGCGAATGCTGCGTGCAGTCCGTTTCGCCGCAAAACTCGATATGCGCATCAGCCCGGAAACCGCAGAGCCGATTCCGCGCCTGGCGACCTTACTCAACGATATTCCGCCAGCGCGTCTGTTTGAAGAGTCCCTGAAGCTTCTGCAAGCGGGATATGGTTTCGAAACCTACAAAAAGCTGCGTGAATACAGCCTGTTCCAGCCCCTGTTCCCCGCCATTACGCGTTATTTCACCGAAAACGGCGACAGCGCGATGGAGCGCATCATTGCGCAGGTGCTGAAAAATACCGATAACCGCATTCATAACGACATGCGCGTTAACCCGGCGTTCTTGTTTGCCGCCATGTTCTGGTATCCGTTGCTGGAAATGGCGCAGAAAATCGCTCAGGAGAGCGGCCTGGCCTATTACGACGCCTTTGCGCTGGCCATGAACGAGGTGCTGGACGAAGCGTGCCGTTCGCTGGCGATCCCGAAACGCCTCACCACGTTAACCCGTGATATCTGGCAACTCCAGTTGCGGATGTCCCGCCGCCAGGGCAAACGCGCCTGGAAGCTGCTGGAGCACCCGAAATTCCGCGCCGCATACGATCTGCTGGCGTTGCGCGCCGAGGTAGAAAACAACGCTGAACTGCAACGTCTGGCGCAGTGGTGGGGCGAGTTCCAGGTTTCAGCGCCGCCCGATCAGAAAGGCATGCTGAATGAACTGGATGAAGACCCCGCGCCGCGCCGCCGCCATCGTCGTCCGCGCAAACGCGCGCCACGCCGCGAGGGAACCGCGTGACGGTTGCCTATATCGCGCTCGGCAGCAACTTAGCCTCTCCGCTGGAGCAGGTTAATGCTGCCGTGAAGGCTATCGGCGACATCCCGGACAGCCGTATTGTTGCCGTTTCCTCGTTTTACCGCACTCCCCCGCTAGGCCCGCAGGATCAGCCGGACTACCTGAACGCCGCCGTTGCGCTGGAAACCCAACTGGCGCCGGAAGAACTGCTCAACCACACGCAGCGTATTGAGTTACAACAGGGCCGCGTTCGCAAAGCCGAACGCTGGGGACCGCGCACGCTCGATCTCGACATCATGCTGTTTGGTGATGACGTAATAAACACGCCCCGCCTGACGATACCGCACTACGACATGAAAAATCGCGGTTTTATGCTGTGGCCGCTCTTTGAAATCGCCCCCAACCTGGTGTTCCCAAACGGCGTCACGCTGCATCATTACCTCACGCGTCTCGCAGCAGAAAAACCTGCCTACTGGTAAATTGCCCGCCCCTCTTTAGCGTTTACTGCTTTCGGGTTAATCGATTGCTTAAATCCATTGCCCCCATCAATGCTGCTGTTAAAATGCCGGTTAATATGACCTCCACCATCAGGAAACGTTATGAAACCGACGACTATCGCCTTGCTGCAAAAATGTAAGCAAGAGAAAAAGCGCTTCGCGACTATCACCGCCTACGATTACAGCTTCGCCAGACTCTTCGCTGACGAGGGTATCAACGTGATGCTGGTAGGCGACTCGCTGGGCATGACGGTTCAGGGACACGATTCCACCCTGCCTGTTACCGTAGAAGATATCGCTTACCACACGCGTGCGGTGCGCCGTGGCGCGCCTAACTGTCTCCTGCTCTCCGACCTGCCGTTTATGGCCTATGCCACCCCGGAGCAGGCGTTTGAAAACGCCGCCGTGGTGATGCGCGCGGGGGCGAATATGGTCAAAATCGAAGGCGGCGCCTGGCTGGTCGATACGGTAAAAATGCTCACCGAACGCGCGGTGCCAGTGTGCGGCCATCTGGGCCTGACGCCGCAATCCGTCAACATCTTTGGCGGCTATAAGATCCAGGGGCGCGGCGATGCGGGGCAGATACTGCTGGATGATGCGCTGGCGCTGGAAGCGGCAGGCGCGCAGTTGCTGGTGCTGGAATGCGTACCGGTTGAGCTTGCTAAACGCGTCACCGAAGCGCTCTCCATTCCAGTCATCGGCATTGGCGCAGGCAACGTAACCGACGGTCAGATCCTGGTGATGCACGACGCCTTCGGCATTACCGGCGGCCACATTCCGAAATTTGCTAAAAATTTCCTGGCGGAAGCAGGCGACATGCGCGCCGCCGTGCGGCAGTATATTGCCGAGGTTGAGTCCAGCGTCTATCCGGGCGAAGAACACAGCTTCCATTAATGGGGTGCTTGTAGGCCGGATAAAACGCCCTGCGTCGCCATCCGGCAAAATGCCTGATGGCGCTACGCTTATCAGGCCTACAAACCACGGTCCATCAGGCAACTTAAGGAGTCTTGTTGTGCTAATTATTGAAACCCTGCCGCTGCTGCGACAGCATATTCGCCGCCTGCGCCAGGACGGTAAACGCATTGCGCTGGTGCCAACGATGGGCAACCTGCACGATGGTCATATGAAACTGGTTGAGGAAGCGAAAGCGCGCGCTGACGTCGTGGTGGTCAGTATTTTCGTGAACCCAATGCAGTTTGACCGCCCGGACGATCTGGTACGCTACCCACGAACGTTGCAGGAAGATTGCGAAAAGCTGAACAAACGCAAAGTGGATTTCGTGTTCGCGCCGGCGCCCGCGGAAATTTACCCGCAAGGCACTGACGGCCAGACTTACGTTGATGTTCCTGGGCTGTCCACCATGCTGGAAGGCGCCAGCCGTCCGGGCCATTTTCGTGGTGTTTCCACCATCGTCAGCAAACTCTTCAATCTCGTCCAGCCGGACATCGCCTGCTTTGGCGAAAAGGACTTCCAGCAACTGGCTTTAATCCGCAAGATGGTGGCCGATATGGGCTACGACATCGAGATCGTCGGCGTACCGATTATTCGCGCCAAAGATGGTTTAGCGCTGAGTTCGCGTAACGGTTACCTGACCGCCGAACAGCGCAAAATTGCTCCCGGCTTAAATAAGGTGATGAACAGCGTCGCCGAGAAATTGCTGGCGGGTAATCACGATCTGGAAGAGATGATCGCCGTCGCCGAGCAGGAGCTGAATGAAAAAGGCTTCCGCGCCGATGACATTCAGATTCGCGACGCGGACACGCTGCTGGAACTTACCGATAGCAGCAAACGCGCGGTGATCCTGATGGCGGCATGGCTGGGTCAGGCTCGCCTGATCGACAATCAGTCCGTTACATTAACCCAGTAGACAGGGGTTAAAAATCAGGCAATACTGCCTGAGAATTTCCTCAAAGCAGGCGACGCCTGCTTCGTTATCGCTAAGATTTAAAGGTAGAAGTTATGATTCGCACTATGTTGCAGGGCAAACTCCATCGCGTGAAAGTGACTCAGGCGGACCTGCACTACGAAGGTTCCTGCGCCATTGATCAGGATTTTCTGGACGCAGCCGGTATTCTTGAAAACGAAGCCATTGATATCTGGAACGTGACTAACGGCAAGCGCTTCTCAACCTATGCGATTGCCGCCGAGCGTGGTTCCAGAATCATCTCCGTGAACGGCGCAGCGGCGCACTGCGCTGCGGTGGGCGATATCGTGATCATCGCAAGTTTCGTTACCATGTCAGACGAAGAAGCGCGTCGCTGGCAGCCCAACGTCGCCTATTTTGAAGGCGATAATGAAATGAAGCGCACCGCGAAAGCGATCCCGGTACAGGTTGCCTGATATTTCCCAAATATATTATTATATTAATAAAAGGAGCCGAAAAACTTCAGCTCCTTTTATTTTAAATAATTCCGGCCTTTCTTATCAGGACAACTAATAATATTAGTTGAGGCGTTATCAGAAAATTTAAACAAACGTTCAACAATCCATCGTTATATTTATTTATATCATTAAATTCTTTTCCTCACAAATTCATCAGATGAATAACCAAAAATAAAAACACTTACCTTTCAACAAAATAACCATCAGTTAAGTTTACTTAAACACCATTTAAGTAAAGATAATTACAATTATCAATAAATATTTTCCTATACTCCGCAAAGTTAATGTAATTCCCCGGCCGGCCTTTACGCTTAACAGACGAAGTACTTTTTCTAAAAACGTAAAGTACACTTATTATCTAATACGGATGTTTATCAAAATGGCATTGAAAAAATACGCATTAGCTGCGGCAGTTCTGGCAACTATTTCCAGTTCAGCATTCGCAGCAGACGCGGATCGTGGCACCATCACCTTCCACGGCCTGGTCACCCCGAATACCTGTAACATCACGCTGAAAGATGATCCACTGAGTTCCCAGACAACTAAAGACTTCAACGTCACTCTGCCGACCGTGTCAGTAGAAGACTTCGCCGCTGGTACTGCTGCCGACGTTAACAGCACCCTGGGCCAGGCTAAGTTCGCGCTGTCCGTTTCCTGTGCGGATACTGAGTTGCAGTCTGCTGATGCGCAGTTTGATTCCTGGGGCGGTTCTTCCGCAAACAACGAAGGCGCGCTGGTTCCACCAACTGGCCTGCAAGGTTCAGCAACCAACGTAAGCCTGGTTCTGCACAACGATGGCAACACGAAGACCGATCTGATCAAAATCGATCATCCTAACAACACTCAGTCAACCACGCTGACTGATGGCAAAGGCGAACTGAACTACACCGTCGCTTATATGGGCCCGGCTACTGGCGTAACCAGCGGTTCCGTGCAGGCACAGGTTGCCTTCACCATGAACTACCAATAAGCAACAGGACTGTTGTTCTTCATCCTCTGGCTTAAGCCAGAGGATGTTTTCGTTACATCCAACAGGGAGTGGATAGCATTATGTTCAGCCTGACGTTAAAAACCGGATTAAAAACTCTCACCGCCGCCATGATCGGCGTCGCCTCGTTTCAGGCATGCGCCGACGTGGTTATCTCCGGCACACGCATCGTATATCAACAATCCATGAAAGATGTGATTGTGAACCTGGATAACCGAGGCAAAAACCCGCTGTTACTTCAGATCTGGCTGGATGACGGGAGCCCAAACGTTAACCCGCAGGAATTAAAACTGCCTTTTGTCATTACCCCGCCCATTTCACGCATCGATCCAGGGAAAGGCCAGTCTGTGCGTGTGACATATTTACAGCAGCCGCTGCCGCAGGATCGGGAATCCTTATTCTGGTTTAATGTGCTGGAAATCCCCAAAAAAGCAACGGCGAAAGACGGCGAAAGCCAGAACCAACTGCAACTCGCTTTCCGTACCCGTATTAAGCTATTTTTCCGCCCGGACGGCTTAAAAGGCACCCCAGGTGAGGCAATGAAGCAGGTTAAATGGTCGCAAACGCGCCAGGGCAACACCCTGTCTTTAGTTGGCCGTAACGACTCGCCCTATAACGTTTCACTCTCCAGCGCAACGTTTAAGGTCGGCGCCAAAGAGTATGAAATTGACAGTAAGTCGATTAAGCCATTCTCCAGCGAAACCATGACGGTTAAAGGATTAACGAATAACGCCAGCGGAGAAGTGGTGTATATCGCTATCAATGATTTTGGCGGAACGGAAAAACTCACCGCCAACGTTAATTAATAAATTAAAAATATATTTTTTCTTCTTATATAACGGCAACCCGCTTTAATCGACTGGACTTGTTATGATTTTTCGACGATCTCTATTATGTCTCGCCATTAGTGCGGCATTGCCGTTCTCTGTTCATGCGACGGGAAATACGCCTGCACAGTCCTCTGCTCCCGACTCAGAGGAAATGGTAGAGTTTAACGATCAATTCCTGCTGAATATGGGGAGTGCAGTCGATGTAAGCCGTTATGCTCAGGGTAATCCAATATTACCGGGAACCTACCGGGCGAAAATAAGCCTGAACGGTGAAAATAAATCGACGCAAAACATCGAATTTAAAGATAACGGAACGCCACGCGCCACGCCGTGTATTACCGCATTGTTGCTGAAACAAGCGGGCGTTGATAGTAGCGTGCTGGGGAATACTATTTCCGACGATGATACAACCTGTATTGATATCAAAAAATATTATCCCCACTCGTCGGTGAATTTCGATACCTCAAAACTCACCCTGGAATTGACGATGCCGCAGCTTTACGTTCTCAAGCGCCCGGCGGGATATGTCGATCCATCATTATGGGATGCAGGTATTCCGGCGGCGTTGCTGTCGTACAACCTCAACGCCTGGCATAGCGAAAGCGATGGCAATAATTCCGACACGGCTTACGCCGGTCTGCAATATGGGCTGAATTTGGGCGCATGGCGACTGCGCTCCCGCGGCACCTACAACTGGGATAAAGACAACGGCTCGGACTACTCCAGCCAGGACATTTACCTCCAGCGCGATATTCCGGCGTTAACCGCGCAGGTTGTGGCGGGCGAAACCTACACCAACGGCGATACCTTCGACTCCGTCAGCCTGCGCGGGATGCGCCTGTACAGCGACGATCGCATGCGCCCGGAAGGCCGTACCAACTACTCACCGGTCATTCGTGGCGTCGCCAACAGCAACGCCAAAGTCACCGTCATGCAAAGCGGCAGCAAAATTTATGAAACCACCGTACCGCCAGGCCCGTTTGAACTGAGCGATCTCAGCACCACCGGCTACGGTAACGATCTACAGGTGACTGTAGAAGAGTCTGACGGCAGCAAGAGAACCTTCACGGTTCCTTTTTCCTCGGTTACGCAGATGATGCGTCCGGGAACCTCACGCTGGGAGTTTGGCGCGGGCGAACTGAACGACGATTCGCTGCATGACAGACCGAACATTGGTTACGCCACCTGGTATTACGGTCTCAACAACACCTTTACCGGCTACGCGGGCGTGCAGTACAGCGACATGGATTTTTACGCCGGTTTGCTTGGCATGGCGATGAACACCGCGATCGGCGCCTTCGCGTTAGACGTCACGCAGTCACATGCACAAATTGACGAGCTGGGGACGCTGACCGGCCAAAGCTATCGCCTGACGTACAGCAAAGTCATCGAAACCACCGACACCTCATTCAATGTGGCGGCATACCGTTTCTCGACGGAGGACTACCTCAGCTTGCGGGACGCCGCCGCGCTGCACGACGACGTGAAATACGGCAGCTATAAGAATCAGTCATATGAGTCCAGCGACGAACTCTATTCTGACTATCAGCGTATGAAAAACCAGTTTCAGATTAGCGTCAGTCAACCGCTGGCGTTCAATGGTGAAAACTACGGCTCGCTCTATGTCACCGGCACCTGGGAAGACTACTGGAATGAGAGTGGTTCCACCTCAAACTACAGCGCAGGTTACAGCAATGACTTCCGCTATGGCAGCTACAGCATCTCGCTCCAGCGTACCTATGATGAAGATGGCGAAAAAGATGACAGCGTTTATCTCAACGTCAGCATTCCGTTAAGCACGTTCTCCAGTGAACGTAAAAATATTGCCGGTTTTAACAACGTCAATATGAGCGCGCGTACGGATATGGAAGGCAGCGCCAACTTTAACAACACCGCCAGCGGTAATACTGAAGACGGTAAGATTAACTACTCCATCAGTACGGCAAGCAATACCGGTGATTATGGCGATTTGAATCAGATCAGCGGTTACGGCTCGTGGAGCAGTCCGTATGGCCCCCTGTCAGTCTCTACCTCTTTTAGCGATGACAGCAGCAAACAATATTCCGCCAACTATAGCGGCGGCATGGTGGTTCACACTGGCGGCCTGACGATGGCGCCAGGAACGTTAAGTGACACCGGCCCCATCATTCTGGTTCATGCCAGCGGCGCAAAAGGCGCGCAGCTCGGTTACGGCAAAGGTGAAATAGGTCGTTCAGGATACGCGATTATGCCGTATGCCTCGGCTTACCGTGAGAACCGCGTTGGGCTGAATATCAGTTCTCTGGACGCCGACGTCGAGGTCAAAAACACCAGTGAAACCATCGTCCCGCGTGATGGCGCCGTGGTGCTGGTCAACTTCGAAACCGACGAAGGTCGTTCTCTCATCCTTGAACTTCTACGCAACGATAAAGGCTTTATTCCACTCGGCGCAGACGTCCTGACCGATAAAGGCGAGCTGGTCGGCGCCGTCGGTCAGGCCGGGCAGGCTTATGTGCGCGGCGTAGAAGATCAGGGCACCCTGCGAGTTGTCTGGGGTAAAGAAGCAGGTAGCGCCTGTACGGTGAATTATCACATTACCGACAGCGCACAAAAGGCAGGATTAACCACAATCCTGAACAATCAACTCTGTCATATGCAATAAGTTATTTTTCTACAGGGAGTTCCCCTAATGACTTTAAAAAGTAATAAATATCTCCGCAGTTTACCTGTCGCTATGTTAGCGCTGGCGGTGTGTTCATCCGTTCATGCAGACAACGGCGACAGCATCGACATTACCTTCCGAGCCAATATCCGGGACACAACCTGTGATATGACGATTAATGACTCGGACAGTAGCTCCACCATCATCATCGGCGCCGACGGCAAAGTGTCGCTGGGCGATATCATTAAATACCAGACCAGCGAGGCAGCGTCAGGGCCAACGATGGCGCAATTCGCCCTGAAAATTAAAAACTGCCCGGAATCCGTAACCGGAATTAAAGCCTCCATCAGCGGCACGACCTCCGGTTACGACAGCGGTACGCCGAAAACCATCCTCCTCCCCGGTACGGGTGAGACAGGCCCCACCGGGGTTGGCCTGAAATTCTCTCGTGTCAGTGCACCAACCAGCTATTTTGCTATTTTTGCCAACGAAACGGAGACCTCAGATAACGATGCCGAGGTGATTAAATGGAGTCCTGCTGAAATAGACAGCAAACAGGTCGACCTTGTGGCGCGTCTGGTGACGACAAGGATCTCCGGTACAACCCCGGCGGTTGGCGCCTTCCAGGCAACAGCAACCTTTAACTTTAGCTATGAATAATTCCTGCGATATAACGGAGCATCATAATGAAATCTAATTCTCTTTTTCTCGCGCTGGCGGTAGCTGGTGGATTATTCAGCGGCCTGACCCACGCCGCCCCGGTGACAGGCACCAATCAGTTGCAGGCTATCTTTACCACTGAGATCCTCCCCGGCACCTGTAACACCCAAGTGACGGATGCTGATGGCCCGACCAGCACGATTGACTTCGGCGATCTGTATAAGAACGAAGTCGGTACGCGTACCGAATCCTTTAATATCGCACTGACCGAATGCGCGGGCGTGTTAACCACAACCGTGGCGGCTCAGCCAGGGGCGGGCAATACCTGTTCCGGCGACTCCTACGCGACAACAGGCGCCACGAATACCGCCGTTGAGATCTGGGAAACCGCCGCAGACTCAGGCACCCAGTTAGCCTGCCAGACGGGCAACCCTTCGAATGTACTGACGCATTCGTTTGGTTCGAAGAATATGAACCAAAGCTACACCTATCCTCTGGTGGCTCGCTGGGTCGTTGCGAATGGTAAAACAGCCGCTGATATCACAACAGGTGAAGCGACGTCGCTTATCACCTTTTTAGTCACCTACCAGTAATGTAGCCAGCGGGCAACTATGCGACAGACACTATTTTTTATGCGATTTACTTTCGCCCTGCTGGTGGGCCTGGCAGGACTGTGGCCTGTCGTCAGTCAGGCTGACGACAGCGGAATGGACGTCAATTTTAAGGCGAAGATTCTGGCCAATACCTGCCAAGTAAGCCTGGAAAATGGCGGTAATGTCGAGTTGCCAACCGTCACGCGCAGTTGGTTTTACAATACGGACAACAGCGATCGCCTGCGGCCGGAAACGGACGCTGGCGGTACAACGTTTACCATTCAGGTTGTCAACTGCGACGTGCCGCCAGCAGGAAGCGAAGGAAGCCAGCAGCTTCATTTTCGATTTGAACCGCAATTCGGTATAAACCCCGACAACAGCCAGGTATTTATCAATAACGCGGTCAGCGATCAGGCCAGAAATGTCGGTGTGGTTGTTTTTTCCGCCACACACCACACGAACGTATTGAATAGCGATGGCAGTTCCGACGTAGCGTATGACCTTAGCGGGCAAGCGGCACCGCTCTTTCCAGCAGATTATGTGTTTTACGCCCGCTACCAGAACACGGGCGATGTCGGCAACGGACTGGTGACCAGCAATGTGGTGGTCAATGTAACCTATCAGTAAAGGGATTTATGATGAAATTACGCTATTTACTGCCGCTATTATTTTGCGTGCTCTCCATTTTCGCCAGGCAAGCGTTAGCAGACACCGCATGTCATTTTACGACACAGCAGGCCAGTATACCTGCTTTCTGGACTGCCAGAACGCTCATTGGCCCCATCGGAGGCATCGATACGCCGCTCATCATTATGAACCCTCAGTCTATGGAGGGTGATTTCCCTTTATTCCAGGGAGCGGCGCCCATCACATCCGGAGGTAATGGGAGCAATGCCGTAACGTTGACCGGCCCTACCGACGCCAATTTGTGGGATCAATATACCACTCAGGGGTCAGATGGCCCTACCGGGCTGCTCAAAACCTCGATTCCCGGCATTGTTTACACCTATTCCGTGAGGTGTATCGGGAACTGCCACAACGGCAACAACACTAACGATCTGGATTTAAACCTGCCGCTGCCCGGAGGAACGTCAACCTTCCCAAGCCATGGCGATGCCCCCTGGACGGGGCCTAGCGCAACACGCAACTGGGATATTTTCGTCACGATGTATCAGACGCCAGACTACCACCCCCGAAATGGTCAGACGGACGGGAACGCGCTGCCAGGGAAAATCGGTACTCTGCACATAGGAGATGCCGGGCAAAACGATCTCGACCTTATGATGAGTGGAGCATCGATGGCGTTTTCCGTCATGGAGCCGACCTGCCAGGGGATGGGGATAAATAATGACGAATACGATCGGGACGTGGATTTTGGCGACTTTTACCGTTCCGATTTCGAAAAAACGGGCGAGTCGGTAGAAAAGCCGTTTACGTTTAACTTATTCCGCTGCTCATTGACGACCGTTACCGTCACCCTGACCGGCAATCATGGCGCAGACAATACGATTCTCACCAACTCTTCAGGGAGCGCAGAGGGCGTGGGCGTAAAAATTCGTTCCATTATCAATAACAACACACAAACAATGAAGGTAGACGGTTCGGAGCGTGTCGGTATCACCTACAGCGGAAATCGTGAGTGGTATCATGAATCTATTGGTCTGGATTTCACCGGGCAGTTAATCAAAATCGGTACAATTAAAGCCGGCACTTTTGAAACCGTCGGTACTTTCACCCTCAGCTACGAATAACGTTCCCTGCGGCTGACTGCCTGTCAGCCGCATCATCGCTTCCACGAATTGACCGTCAGTACGCGTACAAATCATGCTTCAGCACAAAAGGCGGATTTTTTTGCTGTTGATGCCAGAGACTGGTGACATCGGGCGCGCCGAGGGAAACAATGGTGTCACGGAACGCCGCGCTGCTCATGGATTCCCGCGCGACAAGCATTTCTTCAAGCAATGAATACGTCACACCGGCAATCACTTCGCAGCCGGAATGTTTATGGCTCATCAGCGACGCCACACGATAAGGCGCGGCGCCGGACGTGTCCGTTAAAAAGATCACCCCATCGCCGGAATCCGCCTGGTGTAATGCTTCACACATCATACGGCTGAGCATATTGGTACTCAGACCGCGCCAGAAGTTCACCGCCCGGCACTGCGCCAGCGGGCCATGTTTTTCTTCCAGACGATCCTGTAGCTCCTGCGCGCGATCGTCATGACAGGTAATCACCCAACCCAACATAGCCTACCTCCTTAGCAAGCAAGTAGTTTATCAGTGTGATAAATGAGTAAGGGTGATAAACGTCAAAGTCTGCCTCTCCCCCCGGCGGAGGAGAGGAAAAACATTACGTGCGCAAGCCGCGTCCGCGCTGAATTAAGTACCAGCACAGCAGGTAAAACGCCAGGATAAACACGGCCAGCACGCCGAACGTAGTGACCAGCGGTACGTCGTGAATGCCCAGGAAACCATAGCGGAAGCCGCTGATCATGTAGACAATCGGGTTCAGATGCGACAATCCTTGCCAGAACGGCGGTAGCAGCGTCAGGGAATAAAACACACCGCCCAGGTAAGTGAGCGGCGTCAGCACGAACGTCGGGATCAGGCTGATATCATCAAAGGTTTTCGCAAAGACCGAATTCAGCAGCCCTGCCAGCGAAAACAGCACCGCCGTCAGCACCAGCGTTAACGCCACGAACACCCAGGAGTGTACCTGGAACGGCACAAAGAACAGCGAAATCACCGTAACCAGAACCCCTACGCACAGCCCGCGCGCCACGCCGCCGCCAATATATCCGACGATAATGATGTGCGTCGGGACAGGCGCCACCAGCAGTTCTTCAATGTTGCGCTGGAATTTGGCGCTAAAGAAGGATGAGGCCACATTGGCATACGCGTTGGTGATCACCGCCATCATGATTAAGCCCGGCACGATAAACTGCATATAGCTAAAACCGTGCATCTCGCCAATGCGTGAGCCGATCAGATTACCGAAGATAATAAAATAGAGCGTCATAGTGATGACCGGCGGCACCAGCGTCTGCACCCAGATACGCATAAAGCGGTTAATCTCTTTCGCCCAGATGCTTTTCAGCGCGACCCAATACAGCTGCATCATCCGCGATCTCCTTTTTTATCATGCACCAGAGAGACAAACAGTTCTTCCAGGCGGTTTGCCTTGTTACGCATACTGAGAACCTGAACGCCCTGGCTGCTCAGTTGCGAAAAGACGCTATTGATGCCCTGCTCCCGCAATACTTCGACCTCCAGCGTCGAGGTATCCACCAGACGGTACTGATAGCCTTCCAGCCTCGGCAGCGGGCTTTTCGCCGCCAGATCGAGAATAAACGTCTCGGATTTCAGCTTAGAGAGCAGATTTTTCATCGAGGTGTTTTCCACCAGCGCGCCGTGCTGAATGATACCGATGTTGCGACACAGCATTTCCGCTTCTTCAAGATAGTGCGTCGTCAGGATAATCGTGGTGCCTTTGTCGTTTAAATCCTTCAAAAAGCCCCACATTGAGCGGCGAAGTTCAATATCCACCCCCGCGGTGGGTTCATCCAGAATCAACAGTTTCGGCTCATGCATCAGCGCCCGGGCGATCATCAAACGACGCTTCATCCCGCCGGAGAGCATACGCGCGCGTTCGTTACGTTTTTCCCACAGATCGAGTTGTCTCAGGTACTTTTCGCTGCGCGCAACGGCTTCTTTACGCTCAACGCCGTAGTACCCCGCCTGATTGACGACGATCTGCTGGACGGTTTCAAACGGGTTGAAGTTAAATTCCTGCGGCACCAGGCCAAGCTGGCGTTTGGCGTTGACCACATCTTTTTCAAGGTCGTAGCCAAAGACGCAGACGCGCCCGGAGGTTTTGTTAACCAGCGAGCTGATAATGCCAATGGTGGTTGATTTCCCCGCCCCGTTTGGCCCCAGAAGCGCATAAAAATCACCCGCTTCAACCTGCAAATCGATCCCACGGAGCGCCTGAACGCCGCCCGGATACGTTTTTTTAAGTTGCTGAAGTTCCAGTGCAATGGTCATGAATTTTTACTTACCTTACGTTCTTACACTTTATTTACACTCTAAATAATTCGAGTTGCAGGAAGGCGGCAACGCAGTGAATCCCCGGAAGCTTACACCAGTAAGTGACCGGGGTGAGCGAGGAAGCCAACGCACCTGCAACGTGAAGAATGACGAGTATATGGTTTAAATAATCCCGGAGTTGCCCTATATTAGCCCAACGCACTTATTTGGTTACAGGTCGTTAACCTCCATGAAAGACATAGATACACTCATCAGCAACAATGCACTATGGTCAAAAATGCTGGTGGAAGAGGATCCCGGATTTTTTGAGAAACTGGCGCAAGCGCAAAAACCGCGCTTTCTATGGATTGGATGTTCCGACAGCCGCGTTCCCGCAGAACGTTTAACCGGCCTTGAGCCGGGCGAATTATTTGTTCACCGCAATGTGGCCAACCTGGTCATTCATACCGATCTCAACTGCCTCTCCGTGGTGCAGTATGCCGTCGATGTACTGGAAGTTGAACACATTATTATTTGTGGTCACTACGGTTGTGGCGGCGTCCAGGCGGCTGTTGAAAACCCGGAACTGGGGTTAATTAACAACTGGTTGCTGCACATTCGCGATATCTGGTTCAAACATAGCTCATTACTCGGAGAAATGCCGCAGGAGCGTCGAATCGATACCCTGTGCGAGCTGAACGTGATGGAACAGGTATACAACCTGGGCCACTCAACCATCATGCAGTCCGCGTGGAAACGCGGTCAGAAAGTGACGATTCACGGCTGGGCCTACGGTATTCACGACGGCCTGCTGCGCGATCTGGAAGTCACGGCGACCAACCGTGAAACGCTGGAACAGCGCTATCGTCGGGGGGTTTCAAACCTCAGCAAAAAGCATATTAACCACAAGTAAACGTGTATTGCCGGGTGGCGGCTACGCCTTACCCGGCCTGCATTTCTACGGACATAGTACCTGTAGCGCCATCCGGCACAACGTTCTTACTCGTCCAGCAGCACCACTTTACCAACATACGGCAGATGGCGATAACGCTGAGCATAGTCGATGCCGTAACCCACAACGAACTCATCCGGGATCGAGAAACCGATAAACTCAACCGGGACGTCAACCTCACGGCGAGACGGCTTATCCAGCAGCGTACAAATCGCCAGAGACTTTGGCTCACGCAGGCTCAGGATTTCCCGCACTTTCGACAGCGTATTCCCGGAATCGATAATATCTTCGACAATCAGCACATCCTTGCCACGGATATCTTCATCCAGGTCCTTGAGAATTTTCACATCGCGAGTGGTGGACATGCCGCTACCGTAGCTGGAGGCGGTCATAAAATCGACTTCATGAGACACCTGTACCTCGCGGCACAGATCCGCCATAAACATAAATGAGCCACGCAGCAGACCTACCAGCACCATGTCACTGCCGCTGTCTTTATAACGTTCAGTAATTTGACGACCCAGTTCGGCAATGCGCGCTTTGATCTCCGCTTCGGGGATCATTACTTCTACAGTATGTTTCATATCTCTAACCATATGATTTAAAAACAAATCACTTCATGCCTGCTCTTGATAAGACAGCATCGAAGCGCAAGGCACGCAGTATACCAGCAAAAGTATTTATTCGCGGCATCTGTTAATAAAGCTCATTTTGTGATGACGATCACACTTGTTAAATCCTATAATTAATTGCTACTAAAAAATTAACAAATTGAGATGGTATCTTTTTATGGCAAATAACAACGCAAAAGCGCCACGGCTTCTCGTGACGCTGACAGCCCTCTTCGCTGCACTCTGCGGGCTGTATCTGCTGATCGGCGGCGGCTGGCTGGTCGCCATCGGCGGCTCCTGGTACTACCCGATTGCGGGCATCGTCATGCTTGGCGTCGCCGGGCTATTGTGGCGCAGCAAGCGTTCCGCGCTGTGGCTGTATGCCGCCCTGCTCCTCGCCACTATGATCTGGGGCGTGTGGGAAGTCGGCTTCGACTTCTGGGCGCTAACCCCGCGTAGCGACATTCTGGTCTTCTTCGGCATCTGGCTGATTTTACCGTTTGTCTGGCATCGCCTGAGCGTCCCTTCCGGCGGCGCTGTCAGCGCACTGGTGGTTGCCCTGCTGATAAGCGGCGGCATCCTCACCTGGGCTGGCTTCAACGACCCGCAAGAGATCAACGGTACGCTAAGCGCGGACGCGGTGCCTGCCGAACCGATCTCTCCGGTTGCGGACCAGGACTGGCCTGCCTATGGCCGCAATCAGGAAGGGCAGCGCTACTCTCCGCTGAAGCAGATCACGGCTGATAACGTCCACAACCTGAAAGAGGCGTGGGTGTTCCGTACCGGCGATCTGAAGCAGCCGAACGATCCGGGTGAAATCACCAACGAAGTGACCCCGATTAAAGTCGGCGATACGCTGTATCTGTGTACCGCCCACCAGCGTCTGTTCGCGCTGGACGCGGCGAGCGGGAAAGAGAAGTGGCATTTCGACCCGCAGCTCAATACCGATCCCAGCTTCCAGCATGTCACCTGCCGTGGCGTCTCCTATCATGAAGCCACGACCGATAACGCCTCGCCGGATGTCGTTTCAGACTGCCCGCGCCGCATTATTCTGCCGGTGAACGATGGCCGTATTTTCGCCCTCAACGCGGACAACGGCAAGCTGTGCGAATCCTTTGCCAACAACGGCATTCTGAACCTGCAAACCAATATGCCGGTCACTACGCCGGGCATGTATGAACCCACATCACCTCCGGTCGTGACCGACAAGGTGATCGTCATTGCAGGCGCCGTCACCGATAACTTCTCTACCCGCGAGCCGTCCGGGGTTATTCGCGGCTTTGACGTGAACAGCGGTAAACTGCTGTGGGCATTCGATCCCGGTGCGAAAGACCCGAACGCGATCCCGTCGGATGAGCACCACTTCACGCCAAACTCGCCAAACTCCTGGGCGCCAGCCGCGTATGACGCGAAGCTGGATCTGGTCTATCTGCCGATGGGCGTCACCACCCCGGATATCTGGGGCGGCAACCGTACGCCAGAGCAGGAGCGCTATGCCAGCTCGATCCTGGCGCTCAATGCAACGACCGGTAAACTGGCCTGGAGCTATCAGACCGTTCATCACGATCTGTGGGATATGGATATGCCGTCCCAGCCGACGCTGGCGGATATCACCGTGAAAGGGCAAACCGTTCCGGTCATCTACGCCCCGGCAAAAACCGGTAATATTTTCGTGCTGGACCGTCGCAATGGTCAGCTTGTGGTGCCTGCCCCGGAAAAACCGGTACCGCAGGGCGCGGCCAAAGGGGATTACGTCACCAAAACGCAGCCGTTCTCTGATTTGAGCTTCCGTCCGACGAAAGACCTGACCGGTGCGGATATGTGGGGCGCCACCATGTTCGATCAGCTGGTGTGCCGCGTGATGTTCCATCAGATGCGTTATGAAGGGATCTTTACCCCGCCATCAGAAAAAGGCACGCTGGTCTTCCCGGGCAACCTCGGTATGTTCGAATGGGGCGGCATTTCCGTCGACCCGAACCGTCAGGTGGCGATTGCCAACCCGATGGCGCTGCCGTTTGTCTCTAAACTGATCCCACGCGGCCCGGGTAATCCGATGGAGCCGCCGGAAGATGCCAAAGGCACCGGTTCGGAATCGGGTATTCAGCCGCAGTATGGCGTACCGTATGGCGTGACGCTGAATCCGTTCCTGTCGCCGTTTGGTCTGCCGTGTAAACAGCCTGCCTGGGGCTACATCTCCGCGCTGGATCTGAAAACCAACGAAGTTGTCTGGAAAAAACGTATTGGTACGCCGCAGGACAGCATGCCGTTCCCGATGCCGTTTAAAGTGCCGTTCAATATGGGGATGCCAATGCTGGGCGGCCCAATCTCTACCGCTGGCAACGTGCTGTTTATTGCCGCGACCGCAGATAACTACCTGCGCGCTTACAACATGAGCAATGGTGAAAAACTGTGGGAAGGCCGTCTGCCCGCAGGCGGTCAGGCAACGCCGATGACGTATGAAGTCAACGGTAAGCAGTACGTCGTGATTTCCGCCGGGGGTCACGGTTCGTTCGGGACGAAGATGGGAGACTATATTGTCGCGTACGCTCTGCCTGACGACGCGCAGTAACGTTTATGCCGGATGGCGGCTTCGCCTTATCCGGCCTACAGGATGCTCATTTTACTGTAGGCCGGATAAGCGTCAGCGCCATCCGGCATGTTTATACCGTAAAACCGAAACTGTAGGCCGGATAAGCGCCAGCGCCATCCGGCATGTTTATACCGTAAAGCCAAGCATCATGCCTGTATCTTCATGCTCCAGCAGATGGCAGTGCGCCATGTAAGCATGTTCTTGCGATGCCTCGTGATCAAACTTCACCAGCACCTCGCTGATCCCGCCTTCAACCCGCACCGTATCCTTCCAGCCTGCGCGATGCGCCGCCGGAGCGCTGCCGTTTTCCGACAGGATGCGGAACTGCGTACCATGAATATGGAACGGATGCAGCATCATGTCGCCTTCGCCGGAAATAACCCAACGCTCATACTGCCCTTTGGCGGCGGCAAACATCGGTGTCGTCATATCAAACGCCTGGCCGTTGATCTTATTGGCATTGTGGAAATCGAACTTCCCGCCGTGGTTCATATGTCCACCACTACCGTGATTCATATGCCCCATCATCTGCCCATGATCCATTCCCGCCATCGCCCGATCGCCATACTTTTGCATCAGCATCTGCATACCCATCATGTCGAGCATCGGGTCCATCGACAGTTGCAGTTTTCGCTGCGTCAGGCCATCAAGAGAAGGCAATGCAGGCATCGTGGTCAGCGTATCCGGCAAAGTGCCGGAGGCCGTGACCGCCAGCGGCTGAATATGCATAACCGGGTGCGGTTTATCAAACGGCGCGATCGTCATCCCCATCTGGCTGACGGGCAGCGTCATCAACTCAAACGCTTTGCCGTCGCTGATGTCGATAAGCACTTCGAAACGCTCCCCCATTAACATGGGCAGTGCGTTTACCTTCACCGGCTCCGCCAGCAAGCCGCCATCGCTGGCGATAACATACAGCGGGCGGTTGTCGCTGGTGGCGATGTTCAATGAACGCGCGTTGCAGCCATTCAGCAGGCGCAGACGCAGCCAGCCTTTTGGCGCAGCATGTTGCGGATAAATCGCCCCGTTGGTCAGCAGCGTGTCGCCAAACCACCCAACGGCGGCGGTCATCATATCCAGCTGATAATTGATTTGTCCGTCAGGGGAAAACTGTTTGTCCTGAATAATCACCGGCACATCGTCTATCCCCCACTGTTTCGGCAGGAGCAGTTTGCCAATGTCTTCATCTTCAATCAGTACCAGGCCCGCCAGTCCCATCGCCACCTGACGACCGGTTTTCCCATGCTGATGAGGGTGGAACCAGCAGGTTGCCGCACGCTGTTCAGGCGTGAAGGTGACGGAGCGCTTGCCGCCCGCCGCAATCACCCCCTGCGGGCCGCCGTCCACCTCGCCGGGAACTTCCAGCCCATGCCAGTGCAGCGTTGTCTCCTCGGCAAGCTGGTTATGAATATCCACGGTAATACGCTGACCTTTGCGCAGCTTAAGCGCCGGCCCGAGTAGCGTGCCGTTGTAGCCCCAGGTCGTTGCCGTTTTACCCGCGAAGGTCGACTGTCCGGCTTTGACAATCAGCGAAATGTGATTGCGCGCGTCGGCGGTTAAAAGATCGGGAATGGGTAACGCGGGACGTTCCGCAGCAAACACGGCGCGGCTCCACAACGGCAGTGCCGATACGACCCCAAGCGCCACAGAATATTTTAAGAAATCACGACGTTGCATAATCACTTCCTTATTTTCAACCGGCGGGACGCAGTCTGACCTTTGAGCATAGACCCTCACCTTACGGGAAGGTCAAGTCACAGACGCCCGTCGGATACAATAATAAATGTCGTCGCCTCGCCCGCAGTGTGCTAACGTTTAATTTCCGTGATGCAGTGGTAGAAGCAATGAAGACGTTTTTCAGAACAGTGTTGTTCGGCAGCCTGATGGCCGTATGCGCAAACAGCTATGCGCTCAGTGAATCCGAAGCCGAAGATATGGCAGATTTAACGGCGGTGTTCGTCTTTCTGAAAAATGACTGCGGCTACCAGAATCTACCGAACGGTCAGATTCGTCGCGCACTGGTCTTTTTTGCCCAGCAAAACCAGTGGGACCTCAGCAATTACGACTCCTTCGACATGAAATCCCTCGGTGAAGACAGCTACCGCGATCTGAGCGGCATCGGTATTCCCGTCGCCAAAAAATGCAAAGCGCTGGCGCGCGATTCCCTGAGTTTGCTGGCCTACGTAAAATAACTCGCGTTATACCCAACGGATACCTTATTGCTGAAATAATGACCGTGCATCATCGGTCATTGTTAGCTATTATGTTGCGCCCATTTTTTACGGGTGTTAACAATGGAGGTATCAGCCAATGGCCGAAAATACGAAGTGGCATGAAACGCTACACGACCAGTTTGGTCAGTACTTTGCCGTGGACAACGTGCTGTATCACGAGAAAACCGATCACCAGGATCTGATTATTTTCGAGAACGCCGCGTTTGGCCGCGTAATGGCGCTGGACGGCGTGGTGCAAACCACCGAGCGCGATGAGTTTATCTATCACGAGATGATGACCCACGTTCCGCTGCTGGCGCACGGCCACGCGAAACATGTGCTGATCATCGGCGGCGGCGACGGCGCAATGCTGCGTGAAGTGACACGGCATAAAAATGTCGAAACGATCACGATGGTGGAAATCGACGCTGGCGTGGTCTCTTTCTGCCGTCAATATCTGCCGAATCACAACGCAGGCAGCTATGACGATCCGCGTTTTAATCTGGTGATCGACGATGGCGTTAACTTCGTGAATCAGACCAGCCAGACCTTTGATGTGATCATCTCCGACTGTACCGATCCGATCGGCCCCGGCGAGAGTCTGTTCACCTCAACCTTCTATGAAGGTTGCAAGCGCTGTCTGAATCCTGGCGGGATCTTTGTCGCACAGAACGGCGTCTGCTTCCTGCAACAGGATGAAGCCATTGACAGCCACCGCAAGCTCAGCCATTACTTTGGCGATGTCAGCTTCTACCAGGCAGCCATTCCGACCTACTACGGCGGCATTATGACCTTCGCGTGGGCGACGGACAATGACGCGCTGCGCCACCTGTCGACCGAGATTATTCAGGCGCGTTTCCATACCTCCGGCCTGAAATGCCGTTACTACAATCCGTCTGTTCACACGGCAGCTTTTGCCTTACCTCAGTATTTGCAAGACGCGCTCGCAACACCGTCGTCCTAAGGAGAAGATAAGAAATTGAAAAAACTGAAACTGCATGGCTTTAATAATCTGACCAAAAGTCTGAGTTTTTGTATTTACGATATCTGCTACGCCAAAACCGCAGAAGAGCGCGATGGTTACATTGCCTATATCGATGAACTCTATAACGCCAATCGCCTGACGGAAATTCTGTCAGAGACGTGCTCCATCATCGGCGCGAATATCCTGAATATCGCCCGCCAGGATTATGAACCCCAGGGCGCCAGCGTCACTATTCTGGTAAGCGAAGAGCCGGTCGACCCGCAGCTTATCGACAAAACAGAGCATCCCGGCCCGCTGCCCGAGGCCGTCGTCGCCCATCTGGATAAGAGCCATATCTGCGTGCATACCTACCCGGAAAGCCACCCGGAAGGCGGATTGTGCACCTTCCGCGCCGACATTGAAGTTTCGACCTGCGGCGTGATTTCCCCGCTGAAGGCGCTGAATTACCTGATCCACCAGTTAGAGTCCGATATCGTCACCATCGACTACCGCGTGCGTGGGTTTACCCGCGACGTCAACGGCATGAAACACTTTATCGATCATGAGATTAACTCCATTCAGAACTTTATGTCCGACGACATGAAGTCGCTGTATGACATGGTGGATGTGAACGTGTATCAGGAAAATATCTTCCATACCAAGATGCTGCTTAAAGAGTTCGATCTTAAGCACTACATGTTCCACACTAAACCGGAAGATCTGACGGAAACCGAGCGCAAAGAGATTACCGCTGCGCTGTGGAAAGAGATGCGCGAGATTTACTACGGCCGCAATATCCCTGCGGTATAAGCGTAACGGCGGAGCACGGAGGCTCCACCGTATTTAGCGTTGTTGAATGAAATGACGGTAAGCCGCAACAACCTGAAGAAAGTCCTCCACGCCGCAGAGCGATAAGCTCTCTTCGTCGTAGTAGTTCATCCCCTCTTCCATTTCGTCGCCGGTAAACTCCAGCTGATTAGCGCGAACCATCACCTCTTCGCCATCCATCCAGAGCGTATATTCATGTCCCGCCCGTTGCCAGGAACGCTCACTGCCCTTTAGCGCACGCGCCGCTTGTTCCACTTCATCAAGCAAGGCCAGGTTCTCTTTCACTTCTTCGTTAAACCAGTGCCCCACCACCTCGTGGCCCATGGACATTCGCACTTTTACCACTCCGGTAATATCGCGCAGAAATTCGTAATCCATAATGTGTTCCTCTGCTCCCGGCAATGCGCCATTACCGCATTGCGCCCATGCTGTAATTATCGCAGCACAACGGAAGAAAAAAAGCGGAACGGGCGGAAGGAATAGAAATAAAAATGCCCGGTGACGCAAGGTTCACCGGGCATTGATGCGTTTTTACGCAGAACAGGTCGGAGCCGTTACACCGCGGTCTGGAAAATCACGCCGTCGGCTTTCTCGGTGTACTGGGAAAGCTGATCGAAGTTCAGATAACGGTAGGTATCCACGGCGGTTTTATCCACCTGCGCAACGTAGGTCTGGTACTCTTCCGGCGTCGGCAGTTTGCCGATCAGCGCCGCAACCGCCGCCAGTTCCGCAGAAGCCAGATAGACGTTCGCCCCGGTTCCCAGACGGTTCGGGAAGTTACGGGTTGAGGTAGAAACAACCGTCGCCCCGTCAGCCACACGCGCCTGGTTCCCCATGCACAGTGAACAGCCTGGAATTTCAATCCGCGCGCCGCTCTTACCAAAGACGCTATAGTAGCCCTCTTCGGTCAACTGCGCGGCATCCATACGGGTTGGCGGCGCCACCCACAGGCGGGTCGGCAACTGGCCTTTGTGCGCATCCAGCAGTTTACCTGCCGCACGGAAGTGACCGATGTTGGTCATACAGGAACCGATAAAGACTTCGTCAATCTTCTCGCCCTGCACATCAGACAGCAGACGCGCATCGTCAGGATCGTTCGGCGCGCAGAGGATCGGCTCTTTGATATCGGCCAGATCGATCTCGATCACCGCCGCATAATCGGCATCCGCGTCCGCTTCCAGCAACTGCGGGTCCGCCAGCCATTTTTCCATGCCCTGAATACGGCGCTCCAGGGTGCGGCGATCGCCGTAACCTTCCGCGATCATCCACTTCAGCAGAACGATGTTGGAGTTCAGGTACTCGATGATCGGCTCTTTGTTGAGCTTAATGGTACAGCCTGCCGCAGAACGCTCCGCAGAGGCATCGGTCAGCTCAAACGCCTGTTCGACTTTCAGGTCCGGCAACCCTTCGATTTCCAGAATGCGGCCAGAGAAGATGTTTTTCTTACCTTTCTTCTCAACGGTCAGCAGACCCTGTTTGATCGCGTACAGCGGGATCGCGTGTACCAGATCGCGCAGGGTGATACCCGGCTGCATTTTGCCTTTGAAGCGCACCAGCACTGATTCCGGCATATCCAGCGGCATGACGCCGGTCGCCGCCGCAAACGCCACCAGGCCAGAACCCGCCGGGAAGGAGATGCCAATCGGGAAACGGGTATGGGAGTCGCCGCCGGTACCAACGGTATCCGGCAGCAGCATACGGTTCAGCCAGGAGTGGATTACGCCATCGCCCGGACGCAGAGAGACGCCGCCACGGTTCATGATGAAATCCGGCAGCGTGTGGTGCGTAGTTACGTCAACCGGTTTCGGATACGCTGCGGTATGGCAGAAAGACTGCATCACCAGGTCAGACGAGAAGCCCAGGCACGCCAGGTCTTTCAGTTCGTCACGGGTCATTGGGCCAGTGGTATCCTGAGAGCCTACGGAGGTCATTTTCGGTTCGCAGTAAGCGCCCGGACGGATACCGGCAACGCCGCAGGCGCGGCCCACCATCTTCTGCGCCAGCGAGTAGCCGCGAGCGCTTTCCGCCACGTCTTTCGCCTGACGGAACACATCGCTGTGCGGCAGACCCAGCGCTTCACGCGCTTTGGTGGTCAGGCCGCGACCGATGATCAACGGAATACGACCGCCCGCGCGCACTTCGTCGATCAGCACGTCGGTTTTCAGTTCAAAGCTCGCCAGCAGTTCGCCGGTTTCGTGATGGCGGACTTCACCTTTGTACGGGTAAACGTCAATCACATCGCCCATATTCAGGTTATTCACGTCCACTTCAATGGGCAGCGCGCCCGCATCTTCCATCGTGTTAAAGAAGATAGGCGCAATTTTGCCGCCAAGACACAGACCGCCGCCGCGTTTGTTCGGCACATTCGGGATGTCATCGCCCATGAACCACAACACGGAGTTGGTAGCGGATTTACGCGAAGAACCGGTGCCGACAACGTCGCCCACGTAGGCTAACGGATAGCCTTTTTGCTGCAACGCTTCGATCTGTTTGATCGGCCCCACCACACCAGGCTGATCCGGCTCAATACCTTCACGGGCGTTTTTCAGCATCGCCAGCGCGTGCAGCGGAATGTCCGGGCGGGACCAGGCATCTGGCGCCGGAGAAAGGTCGTCGGTGTTGGTTTCACCGGTCACTTTAAAGACGGTAACGGTGATTTTTTCAGCCAGAGCAGGACGGTTCAGGAACCATTCGGCATCGGCCCAGGACTGCATCACCTGCTTCGCGTATTCGTTGCCCGCTTTGGCTTTTTCTTCTACATCGTAGAAGTTGTCGAACATCAGCAGGGTATGGGACAGCGCTTTGGCGGCAATCGGCGCCAGTTTGGCATCGTCCAGCGCGTCGATCAGCGGATGAATGTTGTAACCACCCTGCATGGTGCCCAGCAGTTCAATGGCTTTTTCTGGAGTAACCAGCGGGGAGGTGGTGTCGCCTTTCGCGACGGCAGCGAGAAAGCCCGCTTTTACATAGGCGGCTTCATCGACGCCAGGGGGAACACGGTTGATTAACAGGTCTAACAGGAATTCTTCTTCGCCCACAGGCGGGGTCTTCAGCAGCTCGACAAGTGCGGCCATTTGGGTTGCATCTAAGGGTTTGGGCACAATCCCAAGGGCGGCACGCTCAGCTACGTGCTTACGGTATTCTTCTAGCACGACGGTTCTCCTCGCTCTCATTGTCATAGTGCGGCGCTTTTGTATATGGGCGATTCTCTTCACGCTCCTGTGAGACAGCAGTTTGTAGGGTAAATGCCCGATACCGCAACGGGCAGAATAGCAGGATTTTAGTGGGGTGTTAATCTGTTTACAAAAAAGCAACATAAAAAAGTGGCTGAATCGTTACGCATGGTCTATTGCCCTTCGCCTTTTCAGGAAAGAGACATTTTCCCCTGCAACGTTTGCTCACATTATTTCGAACGCTAATCATCACATGACGGTAGCGATCCCAATATTAGTCAAAAATTAAACTCTCGCCGCCCTATACTCACGCAACACCGCACCCGCTGGCGGCAGGCATAATGACCATGACGATTCTTCAGGAATCGGGAGAGATAAAATGACGTTGCCCTTTAAGCCCCATGTAATTGCGCTGGTATGCAGCGCAGGGTTATTTGCCGCTTCGGGTGTGTTGTATGTAAAAAGCCGCACGCCCGAAGCCCCGCTTCAACCCGCTCCCGTTGCTGTGCAGCCGCAGCCGACCGCCGCCGCGGAACCTGAAGCAAAAGCCGCGTTTACCGCAGCGCAAATCGATCAATGGGTCGCCCCGATAGCGCTCTACCCTGACTCGCTGCTTTCTCAGGTGCTGATGGCCGCCACCTATCCGGCGAACGTGGTTCAGGCAGTACAGTGGTCGCATGACAACCCAACCCTGCAAGGCGATGCGGCAATACAGGCCGTCTCCGGTCAGCCCTGGGACCCGAGCGTGAAATCACTGGTGGCGTTTCCCCAGTTGATGGCGCTGATGGGCGAAAACCCAACGTGGGTGCAAAACCTTGGCGACGCTTTTCTGGCCCAGCCGCAGGACGTCATGGACGCGGTGCAACGGTTGCGTTTACTGGCGCAGCAAACCGGCTCGCTGAAATCCACGCCGCAGCAAACGGTCAGCAGCACGCCGAAGCAGAGCGCCGCAGCTACGCAGGCGACCGCCGCCGCTAACGTACAGAGCACGACGCCGACGGTGATCAAAATTGAGCCCGCCGATCCACAGGTCGTCTATGTTCCCAACTATAATCCCGCGACCGTTTACGGCGCCTGGCCGAACACCGCTTACCCGCCCGTGTATCTGCCGCCGCCTCCCGGACAGCAATTCGCCGACAGTTTCGTGAAAGGCTTTGGTTATAGCCTCGGCGTCGCCACCACCTACGCGTTGTTCAGCAGCATCGACTGGGACGACGATCATCATCACCACGACGATGACCATCACCACCACGATGATAACGACCATCACGGCGGCAATGGCTACCAGCACAACGGGGATAACATCAATATCAATGTGAATAACTTCAATCACATTACCGGGCAAAATCTCAAAGGGCAGACAATGGCCTGGCAGCACAACCCGGCGTATCGCAACGGCGTGCCCTATCAGAACAACGCGGTGTCCCAACGTTTTCATCAAACCGATGTCAGCGGCGGGTTAAGCGCTACTCAACAGACGCCAGCCTCCCGCGACGGCCAGCGTCAGGCGGCGATGGCGCAATTCCAGCAGCATAGCCACGCGTCTCCCGCCACGCGAACCCAACCACCTGGCGCGACGTCCCGCGATGCTCAGCGCAAAGCGGCCTCGCAGCAGCTAAACCAGATTGCCCAGCGGAATAACTATCGCGGCTACGACACCCGGCAAGACAGCGTTCACAGGGAGTCGGTTCAGTCACATTCACTGTCACAGCAGCAACGGGAGACCGTTCACCAGCGCGTCGCATCCGCCACGCCGCAGCAGCGTCAGACCTTCCGGCAGAACCATGCCAATGTGTTCAGCGGTAACGACAGCCGTTCGCCCTCCTGGCAATCTCAGCAGCAGCGCGGCCAGCAGAGTCGTCACGTCGGCAATCTCAATACTGAACAGCGTGCCGCTGCGCGTGAACACCTTTCCGAGCGCCATGAATTTCGCCGTCGTTAACCGGAGTCGATGATGAAAAAAATCCTGTTAAGCACCCTGCTGCTGTCGTTGCCGTTATTGAGCTACGCGCAACAACGTTTCCCTTCGCCTGATGACGCGGCAACGGCGTTCGCGACCGCAGTCGCCACGCAAAACGAGGCGCAGTTGACGGCGCTATTGGGCGATAACTGGCGACAGTTTCTGCCGCAGGAAGGCGCCGATCCCGAAGCCGTTGCTCGCTTTAACCGCGACTGGAAAATCAACCACCGTATCGTGCAGCAAGGCGATACCGCGCACCTGAACGTCGGGCGCGACGAGTGGCAACTGCCTGTACCGATGATGAAAGATGCTGATGGCTGGCATTTTGATATGGCGGCCGCTCAGGACGAGATCCTCACCCGCGCCATCGGCCGCAATGAACTGTCGGCGATAGAAGCGATGCGCGCCTATGTGGATGCCCAATACGATTACTGGCAACGCAAACAGAGGTTCGCGACAAAACTCATCAGTAGCAAAGGTCAGCAGGATGGACTGTACTGGCCGGCACAACCCGGCGAGATGCCCAGCCCGTTAGGCCCGGCATTCAGTCCTTCGGCACCCGGTGAGGGTTATCACGGCTACCATTTCCGCATTATTCCCGATAGCACAGAGAACGGTTTCGCCCTGCTGGCCTGGCCGGTAATTTGGGGGAAGACGGGCGTCATGAGCTTTATGGTGAATCAGGACGATAAGGTGTATCAGGCGAACCTGGGAAAAGAGACGGAGAAGAACGTCGCGACAATCAATAAATTCAATGCCGATGCCCACTGGCAGACCGTTGAGTAAAAGCGGTTATCAAAGATTACAGGCCGGATAAAGCGTTGATGCCGCCATCCGGTAAAACCCGGGTCAGGATTTACCCCAATAAAAAAGCGGCCGCTAAGCCGCTTTTTCTTTATCCACTCAGAAGATTATTTCTTCTTCGCTTTCGGGTTCGGCAGGTCAGTGATGCTGCCTTCGAACACTTCGGCTGCCAGGCCAACGGACTCGTGCAGAGTCGGGTGAGCGTGGATAGTCAGCGCGATGTCTTCAGCATCACAGCCCATCTCGATCGCCAGACCGATTTCGCCCAGCAGCTCGCCGCCGTTGGTGCCGACAATCGCGCCACCGATAACACGGTGAGACTCTTTGTCGAAAATCAGCTTGGTCATACCGTCTGCGCAGTCAGAAGCGATAGCACGGCCAGACGCTGCCCACGGGAAGGTGGCGGTTTCGTAGCTGATGCCTTTCTCTTTCGCTTCTTTCTCCGTCAGACCTACCCATGCAACTTCTGGCTCAGTGTAGGCGATGGACGGAATAACTTTCGGATCGAAGTAGTGTTTCTTACCGGCGATAACTTCAGCGGCAACGTGACCTTCGTGAACACCTTTGTGCGCCAGCATCGGCTGACCGACGATATCGCCGATAGCAAAGATGTGCGGTACGTTAGTGCGCAGCTGTTTGTCTACGCGGATGAAGCCACGGTCGTCAACTTCTACGCCAGCCTTGCCAGCATCGAGGTTTTTACCGTTCGGCACACGGCCGATAGCCACCAGCACCGCATCGTAACGCTGTGCTTCTGCTGGTGCTTTTTTGCCTTCCATGGAAACGTAAATACCGTCTTCTTTCGCTTCAACGGCAGTCACTTTGGTTTCCAGCATCAGGTTGAATTTCTTGCCGATGCGTTTGGTGAAGACTTTAACGATGTCTTTGTCAGCCGCCGGGATAACCTGGTCGAACATTTCAACCACGTCGATCTCTGAACCCAGCGCATGGTACACCGTACCCATTTCCAGACCGATGATACCGCCGCCCATAACCAGCAGACGTTTCGGTACGGATTTCAGTTCCAGTGCGTCGGTGGAGTCCCAGACGCGCGGATCTTCGTGCGGAATAAACGGCAGTTGGATCGGACGGGAACCTGCTGCAATAATCGCGTTGTCGAAGTTGATCACGGTTTTGCCGTTCTCGCCTTCCACTTCCAGGGTGTTGGCCCCGGTGAATTTACCCAGACCGTTTACCACTTTCACTTTACGGCCTTTCGCCATACCAGCCAGACCGCCGGTCAGCTGAGTGATAACTTTCTCTTTCCAGGTACGAATTTTGTCGATATCGGTTTTCGGCTCGCCAAAAACGATACCGTGTTCAGCCAGTGCTTTGGCTTCTTCGATAACTTTTGCTACGTGCAGAAGAGCTTTAGAAGGGATACAGCCGACGTTCAGACAAACACCGCCGAGGGTGTTGTAACGTTCTACGATTACGGTTTCCAGACCTAAATCAGCGCAACGGAAGGCAGCAGAGTAACCTGCCGGGCCTGCCCCAAGTACCACGACCTGAGTTTTGATTTCAGTACTCATCATGACCTCTTAATTTATTCCCGGCGATCCCTGGTCTTGTCGCCCATCATCCACCGGGTCGTTCTATCCGCCCGTATTTTACAAAATTGTTAACAATTTTGAAACAACAAACGGCAACCGATTTGTCTTTCGCACGATAACCTCACTCACTTCATGAGATTACCAGAAAAAAGCCGGCCGTCAGGCCGACTTTTTTGCTTGCTTACATCACCAGACGGCGAATGTCAGACAGCGTGTTGTTGATGATGGTGATAAAGCGAGCACCATCAGCACCGTCAATCACGCGGTGGTCGAAGGAGAGAGAAATCGGCATCATCAGACGCGGAGTAAACTCTTTACCATTCCACACCGGTTCCATTGCGGACTTAGAAACGCCGAGGATAGCCACTTCCGGCGCGTTCACAATCGGCGCGAAGTGGGTGGTGCCCAGGCCGCCGATGCTGGAGATAGTAAAGCAACCGCCCTGCATTTCGCCAGCGGTCAGCTTACCATCACGCGCTTTCTTAGAGATGGTCGTCAGTTCACGGGACAGCTCAGTAATGCTCTTCTTGTTCACATCTTTGAACACCGGAACAACCAGACCGTTCGGCGTGTCGACCGCGACACCAATGTTGATGTACTTCTTCAACGTCAGGCGCTGACCGTCTTCAGACAGAGAGCTGTTGAAGCGCGGCATCTGTTCCAGAGCAGAGGCAACGGCTTTCATGATGAAGACCACTGGCGTGAATTTCACGTCCAGCTTACGTTTTTCAGCTTCCGCATTCTGCTGCTTACGGAACGCTTCCAGATCGGTGATATCCGTTTTGTCGAAGTGCGTAACGTGCGGGATCATCACCCAGTTACGGCTCAGGTTAGCACCAGAGATTTTCTGGATGCGGCCCAGTTCAACTTCTTCCACTTCACCAAACTTGCTGAAGTCCACTTTCGGCCACGGCAGAAGACCTGGCAGAGAACCGCCGGTTGCGCCCGCTGGCGCGGATTCAGCGCGCTTGATAGCGTCTTTCACGTAAGCCTGAACGTCTTCGCGCAGGATACGACCTTTACGGCCAGTACCCTTCACTTTCGCCAGGTTAACGCCGAACTCGCGCGCCAGGCGGCGAATCAGCGGGGTCGCGTGAACGTAAGCGTCATTTTCAGCAAACTCAGATTTGCCTTCCGCTTTTGCCGCAGGCGCAGCAGCCGGTTTAGCGGCCTGAGCAGGTGCAGCGGCAGGTGCCGGAGCAGCAGCAGCCGGAGCCGCGGCAGGGGCAGCGCCTTCCACTTCGAAGACCATAATCAGAGAGCCGGTAGACACTTTGTCGCCAACGTTAACTTTCAGCTCTTTAACCACGCCCGCGAACGGCGCCGGCACTTCCATAGAGGCTTTGTCGCCTTCTACGGTGATCAGCGACTGTTCAGCTTCCACTTTATCGCCGACTTTAACCATCACTTCGGTGACTTCAACTTCGTCGCCGCCGATGTCCGGTACGTTAACGTCTTTCGCGCCAGCCGCTGCTGCCGGAGCCGCCGCTGCTGGTGCTGCCGCCTGAGCGGGCGCAGCAGCAGGCGCAGCGCCCGCCACTTCGAAGACCATGATCAGAGAGCCGGTAGACACTTTATCGCCAGCGTTGACTTTGATCTCTTTAACCGTACCCGCGAACGGCGCCGGCACTTCCATAGAGGCTTTGTCGCCTTCTACGGTGATCAGCGACTGCTCAGCCGCAACGGTGTCGCCCACTTTGACCAGGATCTCGGTGACTTCAACTTCGTCGCCGCCGATATCCGGTACGTGTACGTCTTTCGCTGCCGCAGCAGCAGGAGCGGCTGCCGGAGCGGCTTCTTTCTTCTCTTCTGCCGGAGCAGGCGCAGCGTCAGCTGCACCGTCGGCGGAATCGAAAATCATGATAAGTGCGCCCGTCGCGGTTTTGTCGCCAACAGAGACTTTAATCTCTTTAACGACGCCCGCCTGCGGCGATGGAACTTCCATAGAGGCCTTGTCGCCTTCTACGGTGATCAGCGACTGTTCAGCTTCAACTTTGTCGCCCACTTTGACCAGGATCTCGGTGATTTCAACTTCATCAGCCCCGATGTCCGGTACGTTGATTTCGATAGCCATTATTCTTTTACCTCTTACGCCAGACGCGGGTTAACTTTATCTGCATCGATGTTGAATTTGGTGATGGCTTCCGCTACCACTTTCTTATCGATTTCGCCACGTTTAGCCAGCTCGCCCAGAGCCGCAACAACCACATAAGATGCATCCACTTCGAAGTGGTGACGCAGGTTCTCACGGCTGTCAGAGCGGCCGAAACCGTCAGTACCCAGTACGCGGTAATCATCAGCCGGTACATAAGTACGAACCTGCTCGGCGAACAGTTTCATATAGTCAGTCGATGCCACTGCCGGCGCGTCGTTCATTACCTGGGCAATGTACGGAACGCGTGGAGTTTCCAGCGGGTGCAGCATGTTCCAGCGCTCACAATCCTGGCCATCACGCGCCAGTTCAGTGAAGGAGGTGACGCTGTAAACGTCAGAACCTACGCCGTAATCTTTCGCCAGGATCTCTGCTGCTTCGCGAACGTGACGCAGGATAGAACCGGAGCCCAGCAGCTGAACTTTACCTTTCTTACCTTCGAGGGTTTCGAGTTTGTAGATACCTTTACGGATACCTTCCTCAGCACCTTCCGGCATGGCTGGCATGTGGTAGTTTTCGTTCAGCGTGGTGATGTAGTAGTAAACGTTCTCTTGTTTCTCACCGTACATACGCTCCAGACCATCGTGCATGATGACCGCAACTTCGTACGCGTAAGACGGATCGTAAGAGATACAGTTCGGGATAGTCAGAGACTGAATGTGGCTGTGACCATCTTCGTGCTGCAAACCTTCGCCGTTCAGCGTCGTACGACCGGAAGTACCACCGATCAGGAAGCCGCGCGCCTGTTGGTCACCTGCTGCCCAGCACAGGTCGCCGATACGCTGGAACCCGAACATGGAGTAGTAGATGTAGAACGGGATCATCGGCAGGTTGTTGGTGCTGTAAGAGGTCGCAGCGGCCAGCCAGGAAGAACCTGCGCCCAGCTCGTTGATGCCTTCCTGCAAAATCTGACCTTTCTCGTCTTCTTTGTAGTAAGCAACCTGCTCACGGTCCTGCGGGGTGTACTGCTGGCCGTTCGGGCTGTAAATACCGATCTGACGGAACAGGCCTTCCATACCGAAAGTACGCGCTTCGTCGGCGATGATCGGAACCAGACGATCTTTGATCGACTTGTTTTTCAGCATCACGTTCAGGGCACGAACGAAAGCGATAGTGGTGGAGATCTCTTTGTTCTGCTCTTCCAGCAGCGCGCCGAAGTCTTCCAGGGTCGGCAGTTCCAGCTTCTCAGTGAAGTTCGGCTGGCGGCTCGGCAGGTAGCCGTGCAGTTTCTGACGCTGTGCGTGCAGATAAGTGTGCTCTTCAGAACCTTCCGGGAAGGTAATGTACGGCAGTTTTTCGATGTCAGCATCGGATACCGGCACGTTGAAACGATCGCGGACGTAACGAACGCCGTCCATGTTCATTTTCTTAACCTGGTGCGCGATGTTTTTACCTTCGGCAGTATCACCCATGCCATAACCTTTGATGGTATGGGCCAGGATTACTGTTGCTTTGCCTTTGGTTTCCTGCGCTTTTTTCAGTGCAGCGTAGACTTTCTTCGGATCGTGACCACCACGGTTCAGTGCCCAGATCTGCTCATCAGTCCAGTCAGCAACCAGGGCTGCGGTTTCTGGATATTTACCGAAGAAGTGCTCACGTACGTAAGCGCCATCTTTGGATTTGAAGGTCTGGTAGTCGCCGTCAACGGTTTCGTTCATCAGTTGGATCAGTTTACCGCTGGTGTCTTTACGCAGCAGCTCATCCCAACGACCGCCCCACATCACTTTGATCACGTTCCAGCCAGCGCCGTCAAAGATGCCTTCCAGTTCGTTAACGATTTTGCCGTTACCGGTTACCGGGCCGTCCAGACGTTGCAGGTTACAGTTGATGATGAAGACCAGGTTGTCCAGTTTCTCACGGGTGGCGATGGTGATAGCCCCTTTGGATTCCGGCTCGTCCATCTCGCCGTCGCCCAGGAAAGCGTAAACGGTCTGTTTGGACGTGTCTTTCAGACCACGGTGTTCCAGATATTTCAGGAATTTAGCCTGGTAGATCGCACCGATTGGGCCCAGACCCATAGATACGGTCGGGAACTGCCAGAATTCCGGCATCAGTTTCGGGTGCGGGTAGGAAGAGAGGCCTTTGCCATGAACTTCCTGACGGAAGTTGTCCATCTGCTCTTCAGTCAGACGGCCTTCCAGGAATGCGCGTGCATACACGCCCGGGGAGATGTGGCCCTGGAAGTATACCAGGTCGCCGCCATCCTGCTCATTGCGTGCGCGGAAGAAGTGGTTGAAGCAAACATCATAAACAGTTGCGGAAGACTGGAAGGAAGCCATGTGGCCACCCAGTTCGAGGTCTTTTTTAGACGCACGCAGTACGGTCATGATGGCGTTCCAGCGGATAGCTGAACGGATACGACGCTCCAGTTCCAGATTGCCCGGGTATTCCGGTTCATCTTCAACGGCAATAGTGTTTACATAGTTGCTAGCCCCTGCACCTGCCGCTACTTTCACGCCGCCTTTGCGGGCTTCAGAAAGAAGCTGGTCAATCAGATACTGAGCACGCTCAACACCTTCTTCACGGATGACCGATTCGATCGCCTGTAGCCAGTCGCGAGTTTCGATCGGATCCACGTCATTTGGGAAACGTTCTGACATGGGGGTATTCCTTATCTATCTAATACGTTGATTTGTCTGGAACCTGTCCCATTGAGCTTTCGCCAGAAAGCGCAATAAGACAGGTTCTGCGTTTAGTTGCCGCGCGCTATAATTTGCGCTTGATTTACAACATCTTCTGGTTAACGTTCTGCCAGAAAAATCACTAATTCTTTCGTTGCTCCAGACGGCGTAAGGCGCGTTCACGACGGCTTTCCTCACGGCTTCTGTCCAGGAGAATCTCTTCGATAAACGCCAGGTGACGATGCGACGCTTCACGCGCATCGATCGGATTACCGGCGATGATCGCTTCAAAAATACGGGTACGATGACTGCTCACCAGCGGAAGCATCTCCCGGCGCGCATACAGCAATTCAAAGTTCTGACGAACGTTTTGCGCCAGCATCGGCTCCATACACCTTAGCAGATGGAGCAGCACCACATTGTGCGCCGCTTCGGTGACAGCGATTTGATACTGGAGAACCGCGTCGGATTCGGCATCCAGATCGCCGGACTGTTGTGCAAGCTCGATGGCATGATGGAGTTCACGAATGCGGGTTTTGTCTTCATCCGTGCTACGCAATGCCGCGTAATAAGCGGCAATGCCTTCCAGCGCATGGCGCGTCTCAAGCAGGTCAAATTGGGATTCAGGATGATCGGAGAGCAGTTCTACCAGTGGGTCGCTAAAGCTCTGCCACAGACTGCTCTGCACAAAAGTTCCGCCGCCCTGGCGACGAAGCAGCAAACCCTTCGCTTCGAGACGTTGGATCGCCTCGCGTAAAGAGGGGCGGGAGACGTCGAACTGTTTAGCCAGTTCACGTTCCGGTGGGAGTTTTTCGCCGGGGCGCAAAGTCCCCTCAAGAATTAAAAACTCCAGCTGCTGCTCAATCACATCGGATAGTTTTGGTTGGCGGATTTTGCTGTAGGCCATGATTTCCTGTCTTAAGCCATTTGCCCGGAGTCAATTGGTCTTACCAATTTCACGTTCGTGACGCTAAAGTAACAAAGTATTCACCTTCTGTCCATACAGGTTTTGATTGAAATCAGTAAACCACGCACATTTTAACAAGATTACAGAAATAACGTTTCAAAGATGTAACTATGCACAAATGTTAAATTTACTCCCCTGGGAGTAGATTTAACGTAATTGAAACGAAGAAAAATTTTATCTGAACCGATTCAACCGCTTATTTAATGCTTTTATATTCACAAATAATGAATAAATATTTATCAGCTAAAATTTGAGGTGGGAGAGGTGGTATTTACAAATGGTTTCTTTTTATTCAACTCGTCATCGTCCCTTCATAAAGCAGGTGCATTAACGCCCGCATACCATTATTCTTTAGCCGACGAAAGACTTTCGGTAACAATTAAGATTTCATCAGCGTAAACATATTAATACAACAAATGGAATTGCAAACTTACACACGCGTCACTGCGTAGTTCAAAAATAACCACACACGAGGTTTCATGATGGAAGGTCAACAGCATGGCGAGCAGCTAAAGCGCGGTCTTAAAAACCGCCATATCCAGCTAATCGCCCTGGGGGGCGCAATCGGTACCGGGCTGTTTCTGGGCAGCGCATCCGTTATCCAGTCAGCAGGGCCAGGGATTATTCTGGGTTATGCCATCGCGGGCTTTATCGCTTTTCTGATCATGCGTCAGTTAGGTGAAATGGTGGTTGAAGAGCCGGTTGCCGGTTCGTTCAGCCACTTCGCCTATAAATACTGGGGCGGATTTGCAGGCTTCGCTTCCGGCTGGAACTATTGGGTGCTGTATGTGCTGGTTGCGATGGCGGAACTGACGGCGGTCGGGAAATACATTCAGTTCTGGTGGCCTGAAATCCCCACCTGGGTCTCCGCTGCGGCCTTCTTTGTGCTCATCAACGCCATCAACCTGACCAACGTGAAAGTGTTTGGTGAGATGGAGTTCTGGTTTGCCATCATTAAAGTTATCGCAGTGGTGGCGATGATCCTCTTCGGCGGCTGGCTGCTGTTTAGCGGCAACGGCGGCCCGCAGGCAACCGTGCGTAACCTGTGGGAACAGGGCGGCTTCCTGCCGCATGGCTTCACCGGGCTGGTCATGATGATGGCGATTATCATGTTCTCCTTCGGCGGACTGGAGCTGGTCGGGATCACGGCGGCGGAAGCGGACAACCCGGAGCAAAGCATTCCGAAAGCGACGAACCAGGTTATCTACCGTATTTTGATTTTCTATATTGGTTCGCTGGCGGTGCTGCTTTCTCTGCTGCCGTGGACGCGCGTAACGGCGGATACCAGCCCGTTTGTCCTGATCTTCCACGAACTGGGCGATACCCTCGTAGCCAACGCGCTGAATATCGTGGTACTGACTGCGGCGCTGTCCGTCTATAACAGCTGCGTATACTGCAACAGCCGTATGCTGTTCGGCCTGGCTCAGCAGGGCAACGCGCCGAAAGTGTTTTTAAGCGTGGATAAACGCGGCGTGCCGGTGAACACCATTCTGGTTTCCGCACTGGTTACCGCGCTCTGCGTGCTGATTAACTATATGGCGCCGGACTCGGCATTCGGCTTGCTGATGGCGCTGGTGGTCTCTGCTCTGGTGATCAACTGGGCAATGATCAGCCTCGCGCACATAAAGTTCCGTCGCGCCAAACAGCAGCAGGGAGTGAAAACTCGCTTCCCGGCGCTGTTCTACCCGCTGGGTAACTGGGTCTGCCTGCTGTTTATGGCGGCGGTGCTGGTCATTATGCTGATGACGCCAGGCATGGCCATCTCGGTCTACCTGATTCCAGTGTGGATTGTCATTCTGGGCGTTGGCTATCTGTGTAAACAGAAAACCGCAAAAACCGTTAAAGCGCATTAATCCCCACAGCCCTCACTCGCAAGAGTGAGGGTTGCAACCTGCCTCACATTTTCCTCTGTATAGCCATTTTATCCATATCAGCGGCGTTATCCTGCAACGCAATTACTTCGCTTGCGCAGAATAATTCTCTACATCATCTGATGGGAGACGTTTCAATGGAAAAGGGTAAGCTGTCGATAAAAGAAAAAATCGGCTATGGCATGGGGGACGCCGGATGCAACATCATCTTTGGCGCCATAATGCTGTTTGTTAACTATTTTTATACAGATATTTTTGGGCTGGCTCCCGCTCTGGTCGGCGTATTACTCCTCTCCGTTCGCGTGATTGATGCCGTTACCGACCCGATTATGGGCGCAATCGCCGATCGTACCCAAAGCAAATACGGGCGATTTCGTCCCTGGCTACTGTGGATTGCCTTCCCTTATGCGCTGTTCAGCATCCTGATGTTCACCACCCCGGAATGGACATATAACAGCAAGGTTATCTATGCGTTTGTCACCTATTTCCTGCTGTCGATTACCTACACCGCCATCAATATTCCCTACTGCTCATTAGGCGGCGTCATCACCAACGATCCGCAAGAGCGCGTGGCCTGCCAGTCATACCGCTTTGTGCTGGTCGGGATTGCCACTCTGCTGTTGTCATTAACGCTGCTGCCGATGGTGGAGTGGTTTGGCGGCGATAATAAAGCCAAAGGCTACCAGATGGCGATGACCGTACTGGCGATTATCGGCATGTGCATGTTCCTGTTCTGCTTTGCCACCGTTCGTGAACGCATTCGTCCCGCCGTTCCTACCCATGATGACATGAAGAACGATTTCAAAGACGTATGGAAAAACGATCAATGGGTGCGCATCCTGCTGCTGACATTGTGCAACGTCTGTCCGGGGTTTATCCGCATGGCGGCAACCATGTATTACGTGACCTGGGTAATGGGACAAAGCACTCACTTCGCTACCCTTTTCATTAGCCTCGGCGTGGTGGGAATGATGATCGGCAGTATGCTGGCGAAAGTGCTGACCGACCGCTGGTGCAAACTGAAGGTCTTCTTCTGGACCAATATCGCGCTGGCGCTGTTCTCCTGCGCCTTTTACTTCTTCGATCCAAAAGCCACTACGCTTATCGTGGTGCTCTACTTCCTGCTTAACATCCTGCATCAGATCCCTTCCCCGTTGCACTGGTCGCTGATGGCAGACGTCGATGACTACGGCGAATGGAAAACCGGCAAGCGCATCACCGGCATCAGCTTTTCCGGCAACCTGTTCTTCCTGAAACTGGGCCTGGCGATTGCCGGAGCAATGGTCGGTTTCCTGTTATCCTGGTATGGCTACGACGCTGGCGCCAAAGCGCAGAGCGACACGGCAATCGGCGGTATTGTTCTGCTCTTCACGGTGATCCCCGGCGTCGGCTATCTGATCACCGCCGGCGTGGTTCGCCTGCTGAAAGTGGATCGCGAACTGATGAAACAGATTCAGAAGGACCTGGAAAAACGCCGCGCCAACTACCGCGAGCTCAACGATGACCCGCAATTTAACGTCGCTGAAACAGTAAGGAAAGCCTGATGCAAAACTGGCCCAACCCGTTTATTGAACAACGCGCCGATCCGTTTATTCTTCGCGACGGCAACCATTATTACTTTATCGCCTCGGTGCCGGAGTATGACCGGCTGGAGATCCGTCGGGCAAAATCGCTGGAAAACTTACGCACCGCCTCCCCTGTCGTTGTCTGGCGTAAACCTGAAAGCGGCCCGATGTGCGAGCTTATCTGGGCGCCAGAGATTCACCGCATCGACGGCAAGTGGTACATCTATTTCGCCGCCGCGCATACCCAGGCGCTCGACAAACTGGGAATGTTCCAGCACCGTATGTTTGTCCTGGAGTGTACAGATGCCGACCCACTCAGCGGCGTCTGGGAAGAAAAAGGTCAGATCAAAACACCATTTGATACCTTCGCGCTGGATGCCACGACTTTTAGCCATCAGGGAAAACAGTGGTATTTGTGGGCGCAGAAAGCGCCGGATATCGCCGGAAATTCCAATATCTATCTTGCCGGGCTGGAAAATCCGTGGACGATCAAAGGCGCGCCGGTGATGCTCAGCAAGCCGGAATATGACTGGGAGTGTCGGGGTTTTCGCGTCAATGAAGGGCCTGCGGTTATCACGCACGGCGATAAGCTGTTTATCAGCTATTCCGCCAGCGCCACCGACGAAAACTACTGTATGGGTCTGCTGTGGATTGATATGCATGCCGATCCGCAAAACCCGGCAAACTGGCACAAATCACCGCGTCCGGTCTTTACCACCAGCAATGAAAACTGCCAGTATGGGCCAGGGCACAACAGCTTTACCCAAACGCCGGAAGGCGATGATGTACTGGTCTACCATGCGCGAAATTATACGGAGATTGAAGGCGATCCGCTGTACGATCCGAACCGTCATACCCGCCTGAAGCTGATTCGCTGGGACGAAAACGGAATGCCAGATTTTGGCATCCCGCCTGCGGATACCGTCTGAGCACGTTGCCCGGCGGCGCTACGCTTGCCGGGCCTACAGTCCGTGCAAACGTAGGCCGGATAAGCGCAGCGCCATCCGGCAAAACGACATTACACCAGCGCTCCGTAAATGGTCAGAAGTGCGATCGCCACCACCACCACCAGAGACGTTTTCTTCGCCATTGAGACAGCGGCTTTCGGCGTTTCGACCTTATCCGTGTGCGGCTCGCGGGCCAGTGAGAACTGCGCCAGACGCGTCAACACCTGGTACTGAGACGTGCGCAGATCCGCCAGCGAAACAAACCAGGCAGGCAGCGCTTTCTCGCCATGCCCCAGCAGCGCATAAACCACGCCAGCCAGACGCACCGGAATCCAGTCCAGAACATGAAGAATCGCGTCAATGCCGGACTGCAAACGTTGATGCGGCGTTTGATAACGCGCCAGCCAAGACTGCCAGGCGCGCAGAAACGCATAGCCGACCAGCGTCACCGGCCCCCACGGGCCGCCGATAATAAACCAGAACAGCGGCGCCAGATAAAAGCGGAAATTTATCCAGAGCAGCGCATTTTGCAGCTCGCGCAAAAACTCCCGTTCGTTGCAGTCTGGCGGCACGCCGTGGATCAGCGTCAGTTCGTTAGCCATCGCTTCACGGGCATGGGCATCATTACGGGAAGCCGCGTTCAGGTACGCGTGATAATGCAGACGAACCTTCCCTGCGCCAATACACAACACACCAATCAGTATCCAGACCACCAGCGTGGGAGCGTTAAACAGTAAACCTTCCAGCGCACGCAGCAGCAGGAACGTCACCGCCATCGCAACAATCGTCATCCCCAGCGTACGCACCATCGAAAAATGCGTCGTCCGGCGGAACAGCACCTCCAGTCGGTGGTCGAGGTGCCAGTGCTCACCCAGCTTGAACAGGCGCTCAACAATCAGCACCAGTAATGTCGTAAACAGCGTCATGTCATCTCCTTGTGTGACGAGGCGGTGACCAGCGCGCGAAACTTCGCCCAGTCGAAAGACGGACCGGGATCGGTTTTACGCTCAGGCGCAATATTGCAGTGTCCGGTCATGTTGTCGGCTATCGCCGGGTAAAGCGCAATCAGCGTGCGCGTCACGGCGGCCAGTTGCTGATACTGCGCATCGGTATAAGCCAGCGTGTCCGTTCCCTCCAGCTCGATACCAATGGAAAAATCATTACAGCGCTCACGCCCCTGATAGTTCGACACGCCCGCATGCCAGGCACGCTTATCGAAAGGGACATACTGCACAATTTCGCCATCACGGCGAATCAGACAATGTGCCGAAACGCGCAAATGGGCAATCTCGGCAAAAAAAGGATGGGCAGCGGGATCGAGTGTTCCGGTGAATAGCGCATCAATCCACGGACCGCCAAACTCGCCCGGCGGCAGGCTGATATTGTGCACCACCAGCAAAGAAGGGGTTTCGTCATCCGGGCGGCAGTCAAAATGAGGAGAGGGGACGCGTCGCGCCTCCGCCAGCCAGCCCTTGTCTAACAGCATACAGAACCTCCTTTTATATGGTGCAGTTATCCGGTTCAGAGTAGCATGTTTCTACCTTATGATTCGTTACCAATTTGGAGTTTTATCATGCCGCCTCGCCGCTACAACCCTGACTACCGACGTGACGCGCTGTTGGAACGCATAAATCTGGATATCCCCACCGCTGTCGCCCAGGCGCTGCGTGAAGATTTAGGCGGAGAAGTTGACGCAAATAACGATATTACCGCGCAGCTTTTACCGGAGAACACCCGTTCTCACGCCACGGTGATTACCCGTGAAGATGGCGTATTCTGCGGAAAACGTTGGGTAGAAGAGGTCTTTATTCAACTGGCCGGCGATGATGTCAGCATCACCTGGCGCGTACAGGACGGCGACAGCATTAAAACCAACCAGCCGCTGTTTGAACTGGACGGCCCGTCTCGCATCCTGCTGACCGGCGAGCGCACCGCGTTGAACTTTGTTCAGACGCTTTCCGGCGTCGCAAGCGAAGTCCGTAAATACGTTGATTTGCTGGCGGGGACAAAAACGCAACTGCTGGACACCCGCAAAACCCTGCCGGGTCTGCGAACCGCATTAAAATACGCCGTATTGTGCGGCGGCGGCGCGAATCACCGTCTGGGGCTTTCCGACGCCTTTCTGATTAAAGAGAACCACATCATCGCTTCCGGCTCAGTGCGCCAGGCGGTCGAGAAAGCCTTCTGGCTGCATCCTGATGTGCCGGTTGAAGTTGAAGTTGAGAATCTGGATGAGCTGGACGACGCGCTGAAAGCGGGCGCAGACATCATCATGCTGGATAACTTCGAAACGGATCAGATGCGTGAAGCGGTGAAACGCACCAACGGACAGGCGCGGCTGGAAGTTTCCGGCAATGTCACTGATGAAACCCTGCGCGAATTTGCCGAAACCGGCGTGGATTTTATCTCCGTTGGCGCGCTGACCAAACATGTGAGAGCGCTCGATCTCTCCATGCGTTTTCGCTAACGCCGGATTGTCATGCCCGATGGCGCTTTGCTTATCGGGCCTACAAATGATGCAAATCCCTGCCGATAATGCCCGATGGCGCTCCGCTTATCGGGCCTACAAATGATGTAAATCCGTAGGCCGGATAAGGCGTTTACGCCGCCATCCGGCACATTTTTTCGGGCGGCCTCGCAAACCTGCTGCCTTGCTATGCAACCCGCCAACAATCTTCTGAATCCCCTTTCCCGTTTCGATTTTTGCCGCTCGCGGATCATATCCTGCGTTTGCCAAAGTAGCGCCTGTTAACTCAAGGAGCAGACAATGGACAAACAACGCGGATTTACGCTTATCGAACTGATGGTGGTGATCGGCATTATCGCCATCCTGAGCGCCATCGGCATTCCGGCCTACCAGAACTACCTGCGCAAAGCCGCACTGACGGATATGTTGCAGACATTCGTACCTTACCGCACCGCCGTCGAACTCTGCGCGCTAGAACACGGCGGCATTGCAACCTGCGACGCCAGCAGCAACGGCATCCCCTCTCCGACCACCACCCGCTATGTCTCTGGCATGAGCATAGAAAAAGGCGTGGTAATGCTCACCGGGCAGGAGAGCCTCAACGGTCTGAGCATCACCATGACGCCCAACTGGGATAACGCCAACGGCATCACCGGCTGGACGCGCAGTTGCAACATCCAGAGCGACAGCGCGCTGCAACAGGCCTGTGAAGATGTTTTCCGCTTTGACGCCAGCTAAGGAGAACGCGATGAACATCACGCAACTTACGGCACTGTGCCTGCGTCATCAGGGAATATTGCTCGATGCCGATAACGAGGTGGTTCACGTCGCTGTCGTGGATTCACCGTCCCATGAACTGCTGGACGCCCTGCACTTTGCCACAACAAAGCGGATCGACATTGTCTGCTGGACTCGTCAGCAAATGGAAGGCCATATGCATAAGCCGCGGAAAATGCTCCCGGCCGTCATCGCCGACGATAGCCGCACGGCGGCGGAACTTTTGCAGCAGACGCTGGAATCCGCGCTGGCAAAACGCGCTTCCGACATCCACATTGAACCTGCGGAAAACCACTACCGAATCAGGCTGCGCGTGGATGGCGTACTTCATGCCTTGCCCGGCGCGTCATCCGTCACCGGCGCGGCACTGACGGCAAGGTTAAAGGTACTGGGCAATCTGGATATTGCCGAACATCGACTCCCGCAAGACGGGCAATTTACCGTGACGCTTGCGGGCAATGCGGTTTCATTTCGTGTCGCGATCCTCCCCTGCCGGGACGGTGAGAAAGTGGTACTGCGGTTACTTCACCAGGTCGAGCAGGCGCTTGATCTCAACGCGTTAGGCATGCCTGATACGCAACTCGCCCTGCTCATGCAGGCGCTACGGCAACCGCAGGGACTGGTTCTGGTGACAGGCCCTACCGGCAGTGGAAAAACCGTAACGCTCTACAGCGCGCTACAGGCGCGCAACACCCAGGATGTGAATCTCTGTAGCGTAGAGGACCCGGTCGAAATTCCTGTCGAGGGCCTTAATCAGACACAAATTCATCCGCGCGCCGGACTTACTTTTCAGAGCGTATTACGCGCGCTGCTGCGTCAGGACCCCGACATTATAATGGTGGGCGAAATCCGTGATGGCGAAACGGCAGAAATTGCGATTAAAGCCGCGCAAACCGGCCACCTGGTGCTGTCCACGCTGCACACCAACTCCACCAGTGAAACGCTGATACGTTTACAACAGATGGGCGTCGCGCGTTGGATGATCTCATCCGCCCTGACGCTGGTCGTCGCCCAGCGACTGGCCAGAAAATTATGCCCGTACTGCCGTCATCTTGCCGCAGAGTCTGTCTCGCTTCCCGCCGCGCTATGGCCTACCACGCTTCCCCGCTGGCAAGCGCCCGGTTGCGAACGTTGCTACCACGGGTTTTATGGGCGTACCGCGCTCTTCGAGGTTTTGCCTGTTACGCCCGCATTGCGACAGTTGCTTATCAACAATGCAACCGTTGAGGCGCTGGAGTCCTGCGCCCGACAGGAAGGGATGAGTACGCTTTTTGAGAACGGCTGTCATGCGGTTGAACAAGGATTGACGACCTTTGAAGAACTCCTGCGCGTTCTGGGGCTACCTCATGTCAGCTAAACAGCTTTGGCGCTGGCAAGGGATTAACGCCACGGGCCATTCGGAAGAAGGGGCCTTATGGGCTGACGATCGTGCCGCACTGCTCGTTGCTCTGGAACATCAGCACATCATGCCGATACGCGCAAAACGCTTGAGCGTTAAAGCGGCACACTGGCGCGCAGAGCAAAGCGCGGAGATCATCCACCAACTGGCGACGCTTCTCAAAGCGGGGCTTACGCTTTCCGAAGGACTGACGTTGCTTGCCGGGCAGCATCCCAGTAGACAATGGCAGGCGCTGCTGCAAACGCTGGCCCATAACCTGGAGCAAGGCGCCCCGCTTTCTTCCGCGCTGGCGCAATGGCCGCAGGTCTTTCCTCCACTCTATCAGGCGATGATCCGTACCGGGGAACTTACCGGAAAACTCGATGAATGCTGCTTTGAGCTGGCACGTCAGCAAAATGCCCAAAAACAACTTGCTGACAAAGTCAAAAAAGCGCTGCGTTATCCCATCATAATTCTGACGATGGCCGTGATGGTTGTTTTCACCATGCTGCACTTTGTCCTGCCAGAGTTTGCCGCTATTTACCGGACATTCAATACGCCGTTACCGGCACTGACGCAGGGCATCATCACACTGGCGCAGTGGAGTGCCCAATGGGGCTGGCTGATGGCGCTGCCCGGTATCGCAACGGGGGTAATCTACGGTTTGATAATAAAAAAACCGTACTGGCAGATTCAACGCCAGCGTCTGCTGCTGCGCTGTCCCGTTATTGCACGCCTGGTCAGAGGCCAAAAACTCACGCAGATTTTCACCATCCTGGCATTAACGCAACGCGCCGGAATCCCCTTTTCACAAGGGCTGGAAAGTGTCGCAGAAATCCTGAATTGCCCTTACTGGTCTCAGCGTTTAGCTCAGGTTCATCGCGATATTCATGCCGGAAAACCGGTCTGGCAGGCGCTTAAAAATGCTGGTGAGTTCAGCCCATTGTGCATACAGTTGGTCATGACCGGTGAAACTTCCGGCGCGCTGGATGCAATGTTGCATAACCTTGCCCGGCACCACGGCGAGAATACGCTATCGCTGGCGGATAACCTGGCGGCGCTACTAGAACCCGCCTTGCTTGTTATCACAGGGGTCATTATTGGTACGTTGGTCGTGGCAATGTATTTGCCCGTTTTCCATCTGGGGGATGCAATGAGCGGTATGGGATAATGCTGGCGCATTGTGCTGCGCCAGCGCAGGGGATTACAGGCTATTGAAAACGCGGTTTTCTTGTTCCTGTACCCGAATAAACGTCGTGCGTTTCGTCAGCTCTTTCAGACGGGAGGCGCCAACGTAGGTACAGGCTGAACGCAGGCCGCCGAGGATATCACGCGCGGTGTATTCCACCGGGCCACGCAGCGGCAGCTTAACGGTTTTCCCTTCTGCTGCACGATATTGCGCAACGCCGCCAACGTGGCGGGTCATAGCGGATTCAGAACTCATGCCATAGAACAGCATAAATTTCTCGCCATTCTCTTCAACAATTTTACCGCCGCTTTCTTCATGGCCTGCCAGCATACCGCCCAGCATCACGAAATCCGCGCCGCCGCCGAACGCTTTTGCGACATCGCCAGGCATGGTGCAACCGCCATCGCTGACAATCATACCGCCCAGACCATGCGCGGCATCGGCGCATTCAATCACCGCAGAAAGCTGCGGATAGCCCACGCCGGTTTTCACACGCGTGGTACATACGGATCCAGGACCAATCCCGACTTTTACAATATCCGCGCCGGAGAGAACCAACTCTTCACACATTTCACCGGTCACCACGTTACCGGCACAAATGGTTTTTGTCGGCCATGCTTCACGCGCCTTTGAAACAAACTGCACGAAGTGTTCGGAGTAACCATTTGCCACATCAATACAAACAAAGTTCAGTGCCGGGCTCTGCGCCAGAATCTGTTTGGTTTTTTCGAAATCAGCATCGGAGGTGCCTGTTGAAACCATCACATGCCTGAGAACATCCTCAGAGGCGGTACTGGTGAAGGCGTTCCAGTCCTCAACGGAATAGTGCTTATGTACGGCAGTCAGAATGTCGAACGATGCCAGAGCGCTTGCCATCTCGAAAGTCCCGACGGTGTCCATATTTGCCGCGATAATCGGCACGCCGGACCAGGTCTGACCTGAATGTTTAAAGGTGAATTGACGTTCCAGTTCAACATCAGAACGACTTTTGAGGGTAGAGCGTTTAGGGCGGATAAGAACGTCTTTGAAACCTAATTTCAGATCTTCTTCGATACGCATGTGCGGATTCCTGGGGTTAATGGCAAAAAAGCGAAACTCACAACTCCAGTGACGTTATCATACGCACTAATCAGGCTTGCGCAAGACTGCGAAATTCTCTTTTTTTACGCTACAATCCCATAAATTTACCTGGCGAATAGTAGATAATGCCTACAGTAATATCGCCTTCGCGCGCTCAACTTTTAACCATTTGATTATCAAACCTAAATCCCAGGATCTGGACTTATGAGGTATACAGTAGCCTTAACCGGCGGCATTGGCAGTGGTAAAAGCACCGTTGCGAATGCATTCGCTGACCTCGGAATAAACGTTATCGACGCCGATATTATTGCGCGTCAGGTGGTTGAACCCGGTCAACCCGCCCTTATGGCGATCGCTGAACATTTTGGTTCTGCACTTATCGCGCCAGACGGTTCGCTACAACGTCGGATGTTGCGCGAACGTATCTTTGCCAGTCCTGAAGAGAAATCCTGGCTGAATGCCCTGCTCCATCCGTTAATTCAGCAGGAAACCCGGCGTCAGTTTCAGCAGGCAACGTCCCCTTACGTGCTATGGGTTGTGCCCCTGCTCGTCGAAAATGCGCTGTATAAACAAGCCAATCGCGTTCTGGTGGTCGACGTGACGCCCGAAACGCAGCTCTTGCGGACCATGCAGCGCGATGATGTGACGCGTGAACATGTTGAACAAATTCTGGCTGCCCAGGCAACGCGTGAAGCACGCCTTGCCGTGGCAGATGATGTTATTGATAATAATGGCGCACCGGACGCTATCGCGTCGGATGTTGCCCGCCTGCACGCGCGCTATTTACAGCTTGCGTCGCAGTTTGTCTCACAGGAAAAACCGTAATGCACACCCAGGTCCTTTTTGAACACCCTCTCAATGAGAAGATGCGTACATGGCTGCGCATTGAGTTTCTGATTCAACAACTCTCCGTCAATTTGCCCCTCGCAGATCATGCGGACGCCCTGCATTTTTTCCGTAACATCGGGGATTTGCTGGATGTGTTCGAACGTGGCGAAGTGCGGACCGAGTTGCTAAAAGAGCTTGAGCGTCAGCAGCGCAAACTTCAGGCCTGGGTTGAAGTGCCGGGGGTTGACCAGAGTCGAATTGAGGCTCTGCGCCAGCAATTGAAGACAGCGGGCAGCATTCTGATTTCTGCTCCGCGTATCGGGCAGCAGCTACGTGAAGATCGCCTGATTGCTCTGGTTCGTCAGCGCCTGAGTATTCCGGGCGGTTGTTGTAGTTTTGATTTGCCGACCCTGCATATCTGGCTGCATTTGCCGCAGGAACAGCGTGATGCGCAGGTTGAAACCTGGATTGCCAGCCTGAACCCGCTCAATCAGGCATTAACGCTGATCCTGGATTTGATTCGTAATTCCTCGCCGTTCCGTAAGCAAACCAGCCTGAATGGTTTTTATCAGGACAATGGCGATGATGCCGACCTGCTGCGTTTGCAACTGGCGCTTGATTCACAGCTCTATCCACAAATTTCCGGGCATAAGAGCCGCTTTGCGATTCGCTTTATGCCGCTGGATAGCGAAAATGGGCTGGTGCCTGAGCGCCTCGATTTCGAACTGGCATGTTGTTAAGGAGTAAAGATGTCAGAAACTATCACCGTTAGCTGCCCAACCTGCGGGAAAACCGTTGTCTGGGGCGAAGTGAGTCCGTTCCGTCCATTTTGTTCTAAACGCTGCCAGTTGATCGATCTCGGCGAGTGGGCCGCTGAAGAGAAGCGTATTCCAAGCTCTGGCGACTTGTCAGAAAGCGACGACTGGAGTGAAGAGCAGAAGTAATTCCACTAAAACGTAGCGCCCCCGCCATAATTTGCCGGATGGCGGCGTTGCCTTATCCGGCCTACAAACACCATTAGCCAGCAATCAGCTTTTCAATTACTGGCGCATTCGCGGGCGGGAAATCTTCCGCATTCAGAGCATTTTGCGCAATCCACCGCCCCGGTTGCCCCTCTTTTCCCCACGGCTCCCCTTCCCAGTGATCAACTAACCAGAACCACAGTGTGATGTGCCTGTCCGGGAACTGATATTCCTGCTTTTCAAATAGCGTCGCGTCACGCGGGGTGATCCCCACTTCTTCCTGCAACTCCCGGATCAGCGCCTGCTCCGGCGTTTCGCCCGCTTCGATTTTCCCGCCGGGAAACTCCAGTTTGTTGGCCATATGAGCATCGGCCGCACGTTGGGTAATAAAAATTTCGTGGTTCGGGTTGCGAATAATCCCGACAGCGATTTGCAGTTTTTTCATATGGTTACATCCATAAAAAAGGCGCAGTCACCTGCGCCTCATTGTCTTTATTCAGACCTTAGCTCAGACGGCCGTGGCACTGTTTGTATTTTTTACCGGAACCGCAAGGGCAAGGATCGTTACGACCCACTTTACGATCGCCCGTTTGCGCTGCCAGAGCGGCCGCCGCTGCGCTGTCGTCATCCTGATGACTAAGCTGCTGCATCTGCGCTAAACGCTCGGCTTCTTCGCGGCGCTGTTGTTCCATCGCTTCTACTTCTTCAGGCATACGAACCTGAACTTTGCTCAGCGTACTGACCACTTCATACTTCAGCGATTCCAGCATTGCTGCAAACATGGAGAAGGACTCGCGTTTGTATTCCTGCTTCGGATCTTTCTGCGCATAGCCACGCAGGTGGATACCCTGACGCAGGTAATCCATCGCCGCCAGGTGCTCTTTCCACAGCGAATCAAGAGTTTGCAGCATGACGCCTTTTTCGAAGTGACGCATCATCTCTGCGCCAACCACTTCTTCTTTACGCTGATACACTTCGATTGAGTGCGCCAGAATACGCTCACGCAGCGTCTCTTCGTGCAGCTCCGGCTCTTTATCCAGCCACTCGGCAATTGGCATATCCAGATCGAAGTCGTTTTTCAGACGTTCCTGCAAACCCGGAATATCCCACATCTCTTCCAGCGACTGCGGCGGAATGTACGCATCGATCGTCACTTTAAAGACGTCTTCACGAATGCTGTTGATGGTTTCGCTGACGTCGCTGACATCCAGCAGTTCGTTACGCTGGGTGTAAATAGCGCGACGCTGATCGTTCGCGACATCATCGTATTCCAGCAGTTGCTTACGAATATCGAAGTTGCGGCTTTCAACTTTACGCTGCGCATTGGCAATCGCTTTAGTCACCCACGGGTGCTCAATGGCTTCACCTGGTTTCATACCCAGTTTACGCATCATGCCCGACACACGGTCAGAGGCAAAAATACGCATCAGCGCATCTTCCATTGACAGGTAGAAACGGGAAGAGCCCGCATCGCCCTGACGACCGGAACGACCACGCAACTGGTTGTCGATACGGCGAGATTCGTGGCGCTCAGTACCGATGATGTGCAGACCGCCAGACGCCAGCACCGCCTCATGACGAACCTGCCAGTCCGCTTTGATCTGCGCGATCTGCTCTGGCGTTGGGTTTTCCAGCTCCGCCACTTCAGCCTGCCAGCTACCGCCCAGCACGATGTCCGTACCACGACCGGCCATGTTGGTGGCGATAGTGACCGCAGCCGGGTAGCCCGCCTGTGCGACAATCGCCGCTTCGTTGGCGTGGAATTTGGCGTTCAGAACGTTATGCTTGATGCCCGCTTTGGTCAGCTCATTAGAGACCACTTCAGACTTCTCGATCGAGATCGTACCCACCAGCACCGGCTGGCCGTTCGCGGTACGCTCTTTGATGTCTTCAATGATCGCCTGAATTTTTTCCGCTTCGGTCATGTAGACCAGATCCGGCATATCCTTACGGATCATCGGACGGTTGGTCGGAACCACAACGGTATCCAGCTTATAGATGGAGCTGAATTCGAACGCTTCGGTATCTGCGGTACCGGTCATACCGGCCAGTTTCTCATACAGACGGAAGTAGTTCTGGAAGGTGATGGATGCCAGCGTCTGGTTCTCGTTCTGGATTTCCACGCCTTCTTTCGCTTCCACAGCCTGGTGCAGACCGTCGGACCAGCGGCGACCCTGCATGGTACGACCGGTGTGTTCGTCAACGATGATCACTTCGCCATCTTTAACGATGTAATCCACGTCGCGGGTAAACAGCGCGTGCGCGCGCAGCGCGGCGGTTACGTGATGCATCAGCATGATGTTGCCCGGAGAGTACAGGGACTCGCCTTCATCCATAATGCCTTCTTTCACCAGCAGTTCTTCGATCAGCACCAGACCGCGTTCCGTCAGGTTGACCTGACGCGCTTTCTCATCAACGGAGAAGTGGCCTTCGCCCTGGAAGGTATCAGAGTCTTCTTTCTCCTGGCGAATCAGGTGCGGGATGATCTTGTTTACTTTCTTGTACATTTCCGAGCTGTCTTCAGCCGGGCCGGAAATGATCAGCGGCGTACGCGCTTCATCGATCAGGATGGAGTCGACCTCATCCACCAGCGCATAGTGCAGCTTACGCTGTACGCGCTCTTCCGGGCTGAACGCCATGTTATCGCGCAGGTAGTCAAAGCCGTATTCGTTGTTGGTGCCGTAAGTGATGTCGGCGGCGTAAGCTTCACGTTTTGCTGGGGCAGGCATGCCCGGCAGGTTAATACCGACGCTCATCCCGAGGAATTCAAACAGCGGGCGGTTGTTTTCAGCATCACGTTGCGCCAGATAGTCGTTCACTGTGACGACGTGTACGCCCTTACCGCTTAATGCGTTCAGGTAAGCAGGCAGCGTTGCGGTCAGGGTTTTACCTTCACCGGTACGCATTTCCGCGATACAGCGATCGTTCAGCACCATACCGCCCAGCAACTGGACGTCAAAGTGACGCATGCCGAATACGCGCTTACTCGCTTCACGAACCACAGCGAACGCTTCCGGGATCAGGCTTTCAACGCTTTCGCCTTTCTCCAGACGCGCGCGAAACTCTGCCGTTTTCCCTTTCAGTTCGTCATCAGAGAGTTTTTCCATCTCCGGTTCCATGGCATTGATGATGCCGACCGCTTTACGCATACGACGCAAGGTACGATCGTTACGACTACCGAATACTTTGGTTAACAATTTGATTAGCATAATAAAATCTCAAACGCCCCGCGATGCGGAGTCTCTATAATTAATTGAAGGTTTTTTGTTTTTAGCTGAGGCGTTGAGGGCCAGCGCGGATTCCCTGCGCCTGACTTATCCAGGCGGGAACGCTAAATGAGGCCTGAGGCGTAAAGTGCGCACGGGCGACGCGACGTACAATCGTTGGCGGTGTGCCTTCCTGCGTCAGCATCGCGCTGAGCGTGTTCAGTAACGCAATATGGTGCGCCTGAAGTGGCGAAGACTCTTCAGCAACCGGCAGCGTTTGCGGCGCCATGGCAAAAGAGAGATGGCGGATAACCGTGCGAATCGCATGCTGATGCCAGTAGTCGACGGTAAAATTCGGGCGGCGGTTACTCGCCTCCAGCAGCGCGAGCTGGCTGAAGTTAACCTTAGCGGATTGATCGTGATTACTGGCGGTCGCTTTCGCCGGCGTATTAGGCTCGGCTGCGTTACTGAGAGCGGGCAGACCAAAGCTAGCCGCGACCATCCCCAATAAGAGATGCGGCCAGAAGTACCGTCTACCTAACTGTCGCCAGCGCGTCAGTATTCCACTCACGTCATTGCCACCCTGATATGCCCGGCATGTGGGCTTACGAATTCAAAACGTTTTTTGCGCACAAATCTTACCATTAAAGCGTACGCTCTACAGCAGTAATGACATGGCGCTGAGGATAAAAATGCTTAAGAAAGCAGCGAACGCACTGTATTTCGGTTCAGCGGCAGAGAAAAAGGCGAAGGCAAACGCCGGACGGAAGAGATAAAAAAACGACTGGCTTACCTGGCCGGAGAGGGTGCCAGATTAACCAGTCGAATTTATGCGACAGGTATACACTTCATCCTTCAAGCTGCCTCTTTGTTGGCTGCCTTCTCTCACCCCAGTCACGTACTGGTCGTACGTTCCTGGGAATTCGCTCAGTTGCCGTCTTGATGCAACTTGAATGATTTTGTGTATAGCTATTATGCCAGTACAGTCGAAGGCGCTTTGAAAGCCAACGGCAGTTCTGCGTCGTCCTGGAAGGTCACATATTCCCAAGCTTCCTGTTTCGCCAGGACAGCCTGCAACAGTTTGTTATTCAATGCGTGACCGGACTTATACGCGGTAAACGCACCAATAATGTTGTGACCACACATGAACAAATCACCGATCGCGTCGAGCATTTTGTGACGAACAAATTCGTCTTCAAAACGCAGACCATCTTCGTTCAGTACGCGATAATCGTCAACAACGATGGCACAATCGAAGCTGCCGCCCAGGCACAGGCCACGGGACTGCAAATATTCGATATCACGCATGAAACCGAAGGTACGCGCACGGCTGATCTGGCGCATGAACGCATCCGCAGAGAAGTTCATCGCATAGCGCTGGCTGCTGGAATCAATCGCCGGATGGTTAAAGTCGATGGTGAAATCCAACGTAAAACCATTGTACGGCTTAAATTCAGCCCACTTGTCGCCATCTTCGACGCGAACCGTCTCTTTGATGCGTACAAATTTTTTGGCGCAGTTCAGCTCATCAATACCCGCATCAAGCAGCAGGTAGACGAACGGAGCAGCACTGCCATCCATGATCGGGATTTCCGGCGCATCGACTTCGATAACGATGTTATCGATACCCAGACCCGCCAGAGCAGCGTTAAGGTGCTCTACGGTTGAAATCCGTACATCATGCTCGTTGACCAGACACGTACAGAGCATGGTATCACGCACAGATTTGGCATCGGCCGGGAAATCTACCGGTGGATTCAAGTCGGTGCGACGATAGATGACCCCGGTGTTGGCCGGCGCAGGGCGTAAGGTCAGGGTGACTTTCTTGCCGGTATGTAAACCGACACCTGTCGCCTGAACGATACGTTTAAGTGTCCTTTGTTTGATCATCGTATAATCTCGCCAAATTACCTATCCAACCGAAGTGTACTATACATTCGGTGGGCCAGTTTAGCACAAAGAGCCGTGAATCCCAAATTCCAGCCAATTCTTAATCAGCTTGCTTACGCAGGAACGCAGGGATATCCAGATAATCCGGTTCTTTTGCCGTTTGCGGCGTATTGTCGTTCACCACTTTTGCGACCGGCTTCTGCTCTTGCGTCAGCGGCGCCATGCCGTGCTGCTGGTAACGATCCATCACCGGCTGCTGTACCTGTTTGTTGGTCACCAGGGTGATTTCAGGACGCTTGTCCATACCAATACCGGTTGCCACAACGGTGACGCGCAGTTCGTCGTTCATATCCGGGTCCAGAGAAGTACCGATAACCACGGTCGCGTTATCCGACGCAAAAGCACGGATGGTGTTACCAACGGTTTCGAACTCATCCAGACGCAGGTCGAAGCCCGCAGTGATGTTAACCAGCACGCCGCGCGCGCCAGACAGATCGATATCTTCCAGCAGCGGAGAAGAGATCGCCATTTCTGCCGCTTCTTCCGCACGGTCTTCACCGCTTGCCACGCCGGAGCCCATCATCGCGTAGCCCATTTCGGACATCACGGTGCGCACGTCTGCAAAGTCGACGTTCATCAGACCCGGGCGGGTAATCAGCTCAGCGATACCCTGAACCGCGCCTTTCAGCACGTCGTTCGCCGCGCCAAACGCATCCAGCAGGGAGATACCGCGTCCCAGCACTTTCAGCAGTTTGTCGTTCGGGATGGTGATCAGCGAGTCCACATGTTTGGACAGCTCAGTAATACCCTGCTCCGCAAATGCCATGCGCTTCTTGCCTTCGAAGTTGAAAGGCTTCGTCACCACGGCAACGGTCAGGATACCTAAATCTTTTGCCACTTCCGCAACCACTGGCGCTGCACCGGTACCGGTACCGCCGCCCATGCCTGCTGCGATAAACACCATGTCTGCGCCGTCAAGCGCTGCACGCAGTGCTTCACGATCTTCGTCCGCCGCATTGCGACCGACTTCCGGGTTTGCACCCGCGCCCAGACCTTTGGTGATGCCGCTACCAATCTGAATGGTCTGCCCAACCGCAGTCTTACGCAACGCCTGAGCGTCGGTATTCACCGCGAAGAATTCAACACCTTCGATGCGCTCGCGCACCATGTGTTCAACGGCATTACCGCCGCCGCCACCGACGCCGATGACTTTAATCACCGCGTCGTTGGTCAGTTCCATAGGTTCAAACATAGTTTCTCTCCGTTTTGTGCCTGTCGCCTGAGACCGTTAATAGTCGCCGGTCTCATAAAAATTAAAACTCTTTTCGCAGCCAGCTATTAAGTCGCTTGATCCACGAGCCAACTGATGCCGTAACACGTTTTTCCACTTCCGCTTCGCCACTTAAGTGGGACTCTTTCCCGTAGTGAAGCAGCCCCACCGCCGTTGAGTAGTACGGCTCCTGGGCATAATCCGTCAGTCCGGTAATATTCAGCGGCGCGCCAATACGCACTTGCGTATGGAACACGCGCTGAGCACAGGCAGCAAGACCTTCAATTTGCGCCGCGCCGCCGGTTAATACAATCCCCGCCGCCAGATGATGTTTCACACCCTGCTGGCGAAGCTGTTCCTGTAATTGCAAAATCTCTTCGTTGACCAGGTTGAGAAGCTCGGTGTAACGCGGCTCAATCACCTCCGCAAGCGTCTGACGTTGCAGGCTACGCGGCGGACGACCGCCCACGCTCGGCACTTCAACGCTTTCGTCTTTGCCGACGATAGAGCCCAGCGCGCAGCCGTGACGCACTTTGATGGCTTCAGCATCGCTCGGCGGCGTACCGAAGGCATACGCGATATCGCTGGTCACGACATTCCCTGCGTAAGGGATTACCTTGGTATGGCGCAACGCCCCGCCAGTATAAACGGCGATATCCATTGTACCACCACCGATATCAACCACGCAGACGCCCAGTTCACGTTCATCTTCCGTTAAAACGGAGTAACTGGCCGCTAACCCGGCAAATATGAGTTGGTCAACTTTCAGGCCACAACGTTCCACCGCTTTAACGATGTTTTTCGCCATGTCGTTGTGGCATGTGATCAAGTGCACTTTTGCCTGCATACGCACGCCGGAAAGGCCAACCGGATTCTTAATGCCTTCCTGGTAATCGATCGCATATTCCTGCGGAATGACATGCAGTACACGATGCTCATCACGCACGCGCACCGACTTCGCGGTATGCACGACGTTTTCCACATCTTCCTGCGTCACTTCTTCTTCGGAGATCGGCACCATACCAATTTCATTCTGACAGCTAATGTGCTTGCCAGAAAGCGCCAGATACACCGAGGAGATCTGGCAATCCGCCATCAGCTCCGCCTGGTCAATGGCGCGCTGTACGCACTTCACCACTGACTCGAGGTCGTTCACCCCGCCTTTATCCATACCTCGCGACGGGCAACTGCCCACGCCAATGATATTGACCATACCGTCGGGCAGAACTTCCCCTACTAAAGCGGCAACCTTCGCGGTGCCAATCTCCAGTCCTACTACCAGTTTTCTGTCCGTCGCCTTGATCATTGTTGTTCTGCCTGTGCCTGATTCTGTTGCTGATTAGATTCCTCTGGAGGTAAGGGTGCCCACCCTACTGCCGCCCCCGAGTCATAACGCAAATCAACGTAGCTTATCCGTTTGCCATCGGTTTGCGCCTGCTGCTGTAAAACCGGATAAAGTTCTACAAAGCGAGCCAAACGTTTCATCGTATCGCCCCTGCCGAGGTTGAGCTTAATATCGTTATTCAGCGTCAACTGCCAGGAACGACGCGCGGTCATTGCCGCTTCCTTCAGGGTGAATCTGTCCTTAGCCAGCACCTGCCCCATATCGCGATACCCCTGCAACACTTCACTCGCGCTGCCTTCCGGGCCATACAACATGGGTAATACCTGTTTACTGGTTCGCTCTGCCGGTACGCTGAAGGTATTGCCTTCGGCATCAACCATATGCTGATCATTCCAACGCGCAATCGGCACATATTCAACCAGATGAATCTTCAATTCATCAGGCCATTGCTTTCTGACGCTGGCCTGTTTAATCCACGGTAAACGCTCTATCTGGCTCTGGATAATGTTCACATCCTGAGTCATAAACGTACCCGGCGCGCCCAACGCCAGAATCGACTGGCGGATGTCATCATTGCGCGTGTAATGCCGCTCGCCGGTCAACACCAGTTTCGACAACGGCAAACGCTGCGCGTCTTCCATCCAGCCCAACACAACCCAGCCGCTGACAAACACGGTGCAGAGCACCGTCAGCAGGAACAGTATTCCTGCAAGACGCGTTCCATTATTGCGCCGTGAAGAAGACACCTCTTCATCACTGTTTCGCGTGTTCAGCGCAGCCTGCGACATATCAGTCCGCCAACTCCAGAATTCGTACCACCAACTGCGAGAAGCTCATGCCCGCCTGACGCGCCGCCATCGGCACCAGACTGTGGCTGGTCATACCCGGCGAGGTATTCGCTTCCAGCAGATAAAACTGGCCATCGCTGTCCAGCATGACGTCGATGCGGCCCCATCCTTTGCAACCCAACGCGGTCCACGCTTTCAGGACCAATGTCTGCAAAATAGCCTCTTGTTCCTCTTCCAGACCTGCCGGGCAGAAATATTGTGTCTCATCAGAGAGATACTTCGCCTCATAATCATAGAAGGTTCCGGCGGGTTGGATACGAATTGACGGTAAAATTTCTTCACCGAGTATCGCAACCGTAAATTCCGGGCCACTGAGCCATTTCTCAATCAGTACTTCTTCATCATGCTGAAAAGCCAATGCTAATGCTGCCTGCAAAGCATTTTCTTCTACCACTTTCGACATGCCGACGCTGGAACCTTCACGGCTCGGCTTCACAATCAGCGGCAAACCCAGCGCAGAAATTCGCGTTAGCGCGTCGTCGCTAAGCCCTTTTTCAAACTCAGCGCGCGTCAATGCCACCCATGGCGCAACCGGTAATCCGGCGCCCTGCCACAGCAATTTGCTGCGCAGTTTATCCATTGAGATTGCTGAAGCCATCACCCCGCTGCCGGTATAGGGCAGGCCAATCAGATCCAGCATCCCTTGCAGCGTGCCATCTTCGCCGCCGCGACCATGCAACGCAATAAACACCTTCTGAAAACCCATTGATTTCAGCAGGGTGACATCGACCTCTTTCGGGTCGATCGGATGCGCATCCACGCCGCCTTCGCGTAACCCGGCCAGCACCGCCGCGCCGGAATTCAGCGAAACATCACGTTCGGCGGAGGTTCCACCCAACAGGACCGCAATTTTATCAGCCATGTTGCTCCTCCTCCTGGGTTTGCGGCTTCAGTTTAATTTCAGCTAAGGTGCGCGCAATTTTGCCGATATTTCCCGCGCCTTGCACCAAAATCAAATCATTACCGGTTAATACCGGCGCCAGCATTTGCGCAACCTGCGCCGGATCGGAGACCAGAATCGGGTCAATTTTACCGCGACCGCGAATCGTACGGCACAGCGAACGGCTGTCCGCTCCCGGAATTGGCGCTTCGCCTGCGGCGTAAACATCCAGCATTAACAGCGCGTCAACCTGCGTCAGCACGTTGGCGAAATCGTCATACAGATCGCGCGTACGCGTGAAGCGGTGCGGCTGGAAAACCATCACCAGATTTTTATCCGGCCAGCCTGCACGCGCGGCCTTAATGGTGGCGTCAACTTCCGTTGGATGATGGCCGTAATCATCGACCAGCATCGCCGTCCCTGCTTTACCGTTTACCGGCTCAAGCGGGAATTCACCGAGGAAATCGAAGCGACGCCCGGTGCCCTGGAAGCTTTCCAGCGCGCGCAGAATCGCCTCGTCGTCAACCCCCTCTTCGGTCGCCACCGCCACGGCAGCCGCCGCGTTCAGCGCATTGTGGCGGCCCGGCGCATTCAGCGTCACCTGCATTGCAGGTTTATCCTGACGCAGCAGCGTAAAATGCCCCTGCGGCCCAACCTGCTGGTACTCTTCCACACGCACGTCAGCGTCGTCGCTAAAACCATACGTTGTGGTCTGACGGCCCACGCGCGGCAGCAGCTCGCGGATCACCGGATCGTCAACACACATCACTGCACGACCATAAAACGGCAAATTGTGCAGGAAATTAATAAAGGTCTGCTTCAAATTTTCGAAGTCGCCCTGGTAAGTATCCATATGGTCGGCTTCAATATTGGTGACAATCGCCACCATCGGTTGCAGATGCAGGAACGACGCATCGCTCTCATCCGCTTCCGCAATCAGATAACGGCTGTGGCCTAAACGCGCATGCACGCCAGCCGCTTTCACCAGTCCACCGTTGACGAAGGTCGGGTCCAGCCCCGCTTCCGCGTAAATGCTGGAGACCATCGCGGTGGTCGTTGTTTTTCCGTGCGTCCCGGCAATGGCGATGCCGTGACGAAAACGCATTAACTCCGCCAGCATCTCCGCGCGGCGGATCACCGGAATACGCGCTTCATGCGCCGCGACAATCTCCGGGTTATCCGCAGAGATCGCGCTGGAAACCACCACCACGCTCGCATCGCGCACGTTTTCCGGGCGATGATTGAAGAAAATGGTGGCGCCGAGGCTCGCCAGTTGCTGCGTAACCGGATTCGGCGCTAAATCAGAACCACTGATCTGATACCCTTCATTGGCCAGAACTTCGGCAATACCGCCCATACCGGCACCACCGATGCCGACAAAGTGGATGTGCCGAACGCGACGCATTTCGGGCACGATGGAACGCAGTTTTGCCAGTTGTTGTGTATTCATTCTTTACGCCATTCACTTCTCAATTCATGCGGTGCAAAAGGCACCGCCACAATTACGCCCGGGCAGCCCGGCTCACTTCATTTGCAACACGCTCGGTGGCATCTGGAATGGATGCAGCGCGGGCACGTTCTGCCATGGTTAATAACGTTTCTCGCGACCACCCGGCCAGGGTGCTGGCGACGGCATCCACAGTAAACTGCGGCTGCTCAAAAATTTTGGCGGCCCCCGCTTTCTCCAGCGGCAGGGCATTCCAGTACTGCTGCCGGTCTTTATGCTGAAACGGCACAAACAGCGCGGGCAAACCGGCGGCGGCGATTTCACTCACCGTTAACGCGCCAGAGCGGCAAACGACAACATCCGCCCACGCATAGGCTGCGGCCATGTCATCAATAAATTCCGTCACCTTATGCTGCGGTTGCCCCGCCCCGGCATAAGCCTGCTCTACGGTCTGCTGCGCGCCTTTACCGCTTTGATGCCAGATAGTGACCGTATCGCCCAGTTTTGCCGCAACTTGCGGCAGCGTCTGGTTCAATACCCGGGCCCCCTGAGAGCCGCCCACCACCAGCACGCGAATCGGCCCTTCACGTCCGGCCAGGCGTTCTTGCGGCAAGGGGAGCGCCAGTACGTCAGTACGTACCGGGTTTCCGACCACGTCCGCTTTCGGAAACGCGCCGGGAAAAGCCTGCATCACCGTCGTGGCGATTTTCGCCAGCCACTTATTGGTCAACCCTGCAATGCCGTTTTGCTCATGCAGCACAACCGGAATACCCAGCGACCACGCCGCCAGACCGCCGGGGCCAGAGACATAGCCGCCCATGCCGAGCACCACATCAGGCTTAAACTGCTTCATGATCGCCCGCGCCTGGCGCCAGGCGTTAAAAATACGCAGCGGTGCCGCCAGCAGCGCTTTCACGCCTTTTCCGCGCAAACCGGAAATGCGAATGAAATCAATCTCAATGCCATGCTTCGGCACTAAATCCGCTTCCATACGATCGGCGGTTCCGAGCCAGCGTACTTGCCAGCCCTGGTCCATTAAATGGTGCGCGACGGCCAGTCCTGGGAACACATGTCCGCCAGTACCGCCCGCCATCACCATTAACCGCTTCGGTTGACCACTCATCGTGAACCTCGTGTAAACGCCTGCGCTTTTTCCAGACGCGTTTCATAATCAATACGTAACAAAAACATGATGGCCGTCGACATGATCAGCAAACTGGAACCACCATAACTGATCAGCGGCAGCGTCAGCCCCTTCGTTGGCAGCATGCCTGCCGCCGCGCCGACGTTGACCAGCGCCTGGAAACTGAACCAGATTCCAATCGAGCAGGCCAGGAACCCTGAAAAACGGTGATCAATCTCCAGCGCCTTACGGCCAATCGACATCGCGCGAAAAGCGACGAAGAATACCATTAAAAGCGCCAGTACCACACCGATATAACCCAGTTCTTCCCCAATAATGGCGAAGATGAAGTCAGTATGCGCTTCCGGCAGATACTCCAGTTTTTGTACCGAGTTCCCCAGCCCCTGCCCCCACATCTCACCACGGCCAAATGCCATCAGGGATTGCGTCAGCTGGTAGCCGCTGCCAAACGGATCTTCCCAGGGGTTCCAGAAAGAGGTCACACGGCGAATACGATACGGTTCGGCGAGGATCAGCAGGATCACCGCCGATATCCCCATGCCGATGATGGCAATGAACTGCCATAACTTCGCCCCGGCGAGGAACAGCATCGCCAGCGTGGTAACGAACAGCACCACCACCGTCCCGAGATCGGGCTGCGCCAGCAGCAAAATCGCCAGCACCAGAATCACGCCCATCGGTTTTAAGAAGCCGCGCAGGTTATTACGCACTTCATCAACTTTGCGCACCAGATAGTTGGCGAGGTAGCAGAACAGCGACAGTTTGGTAAATTCCGCAGGCTGAATACGCAGCGGCCCCAGCGCAATCCAACGCGATGCCCCGTTAACTGAGCTACCCACCACCAGCACGATCAACAACATGATGATCGACGCGATCAGCATCGTGGTGCTGTACTTTTGCCAGAACTCCATCGGTAAACGCAGCGTGATCATCGCCAGGCAAAACGCCAGGAGTATGTACAGCGCGTCACGCTTGGCAAACAGGAAAGGATCGTTCGCCAGACGTTGTCCGACAGGCATTGACGCCGACGTCACCATGATGAAACCGATCGCCGCCAGGCCAAATGTCAGCCAGAGCAACGTGCGGTCATACATGATCAGGCTATCGTCGTCTTTATCGCGCGACGCCATCACCCAGCCTTTAAGCGCCGTAAAGACCCATACCAGGATTCCAAATCCCGGCAGGCGCGGCATTCTCAGGCGAGGGAGAGATAAACGCATCAACCTAACTCCTTCGCCAGACGGGTAAAGACATCGCCCCGTTGCTCAAAATTCTTAAACTGATCGAGGCTGGCGCAGGCCGGAGACAACAGAACCATATCGCCCGGTTGCAAACGCGGCGCCAGCAGACGCATCGCCTCTTCCATCGTCTCAGTTTGTTCTGCGATTTCCGGGCGCAGCGCCGCCAGCTGCGCGCCATCACGACCAAAGCAGTACAGGCGAACGCGATCGCCGCCCAGGTAACGGGTGAGCGAAGAGAAATCCGCCGATTTACCATCGCCGCCGAGCAGCAGGTGCAGCGTACCGTCTACGTGCAGGCCATTCAGCGCCGCTTCCGTGCTGCCTACGTTGGTGGCTTTGGAATCGTTAATCCAGCGCACACCGTTATGCTCCAGCGCCAGTTGGAAGCGATGCGCCAGGCCGGTAAAGGTCGTCAACGCTTTCAGGCTGCTGGCACGCGGTAAACCCGCCGCATCGGCCAGCGCCAGCGCCGCCAGCGCATTGGTGTAGTTGTGCTGGCCGGAAAGCTTCATCTCTTTCACGTTCAACACTTTTTCACCCTTCACCCGCAGCCAGGTCTCACCCTGCTGGCGATTGAGGTGATAATCCCCCATGTTGACGCCAAAACTGACGCAACGCGCATCCGCGCCGCGTACCGGCATGGTCAGCGCGTCATCGGCATTCACCACGCAAACTTTCGCATTCTCATACACGCGCAGTTTTGCCGCGCGATACTGTTGCAGACCAAACGGATATCGGTCCATATGGTCTTCGGTAACGTTCAGGATGGTTGCGGCAACGGCCTGTAGGCTGGATGTCGTTTCCAGCTGGAAGCTGGAAAGCTCCAGTACGTACAGCTCGCGAGCGGCGTCCAGCAGCATCAACGCAGGCAGACCAATGTTACCGCCAACGCCCACGTTCACGCCCGCCGCTTTCGCCATCTCGCCTACCAGCGTGGTCACGGTGCTTTTACCGTTCGATCCGGTGATCGCCACGATCGGCGCCTGCGCTTCGCGACAGAACAGTTCGATATCGCCGACAATCTCAATACCCGCATCGGCGGCAGCGCTCAGTGAAGGGTGCGCCAGAGCAATACCAGGGCTGGCGACAATCAGATCCGCCGCCAGTAGCCAGTCATCATTCAGGCTGCCGACGTGACGCTCTACCGCTTCCGGTAATTTGTCCAGACCCGGCGGCGTCGCACGGGTATCCATTACGCGCGGCGTTACGCCGCGCGCCAGGAAAAAGTCCACGCAGGAAAGTCCGGTCAATCCCAGACCAATAATGACGACTTTTTTACCCTGGTAATCAGCCATGATTAACGTACCTTCAGCGTTGCCAGGCCAATCAGGACCAGCATCAGCGAAATAATCCAGAAGCGCACGATAACGCGCGGTTCCGGCCAGCCTTTCAGTTCATAGTGATGATGAATCGGCGCCATGCGGAAGATGCGCTGCCCGCGCAATTTAAAGGAACCGACCTGCAAAATGACTGACAGGGTTTCCACGACAAACACGCCGCCCATAATCACCAGCAAAAACTCCTGACGCAGCAGCACCGCGATGATGCCCAGCGCGCCGCCCAGCGCCAGCGACCCGACGTCTCCCATAAAGACCTGCGCCGGATAGGTGTTAAACCACAGGAAGCCTAAGCCCGCGCCGACAATCGCCGTACAGACAATCACCAGTTCACCGGCATGGCGTAAGTACGGAATATGCAAGTAGTTGGCGAAATTCATGTTGCCGGTTGCCCACGCCACCAGCGCAAAACCGGCGGCGACGAATACGGTCGGCATAATCGCCAGGCCGTCCAGACCATCGGTCAGGTTAACCGCGTTGCCCGTTCCGACGATCACGAAGTACGCCAGCAGCACGTAGAACAGACCCAGTTGCGGCATCACGTCTTTAAAGAACGGCACCACCAGTTCGGTGGCCGGCGTGTCTTTCCCCGCCAGATACAGCGCGAACGCCACGCCCAGCGCAATCACCGACATCCAGAAATATTTCCAGCGAGCGATCAGCCCTTTGGTGTCTTTACGCACCACTTTGCGGTAATCATCGACAAAACCAATAATGCCGTAGCCCACCAGCACCACCAGCACGCACCAGACGTACGGGTTAGACGGGTAAGCCCACAGCAGGACGGAGACCACAATCGCCGTCAGAATCATAATCCCGCCCATTGTTGGCGTACCGCGCTTGCTAAAGTGCGATTCCGGGCCGTCATTACGCACGACCTGGCCAAAAGACAATTTTTGTAAGCGGGCAATCATACGCGGGCCCATCCACAAGGAGATGAACAGCGCGGTCAGCAGGCTGACGATGGCGCGAAACGTCAGATAGGAAAAGACGTTAAAGCCGGAATAATATTTGACCAAATGTTCGGCCAGCCAAACTAACATGTTCCATTCTCCTGTAATGCGCGTACTACCTCTTCCATGGCGGCACTACGTGAACCCTTCACTAAAATGGTAATAATCTGATGCTCCGCAATCAGCGTGTTAAGACGCGCGACCAGAGCCGATTTATCCGCAAAATGTTCGCCAACGCCGCTGGCATTGCCGATCGCCTGACTCAGTTTTCCTGTACTCAGCACGCTGTCGATACCCGCCGCTTTTGCCGCGTCACCGACCTGAACATGGCATGCTTCGCTTTCCGCGCCCAGCTCCGCCATATCGCCGACCACCAGCACCCGGTAGCCTGGCATTTCAGACAGCACCTGCACAGCGGCGGTCATCGAACCGACGTTGGCGTTATAGGAGTCATCAAGTAACAGCTGGTTGTCATTCAACTGGATGGGGAACAGGCGCCCCGGCACGGCTTTCAGGTTCGCCAGACCGGTTTTAATGGCGTCAAGGGTAGCCCCTACCGCCATCGACAGCGCAGCCGCCGCCAGCGCGTTTGCAATATTGTGGCGACCAGGCAGCGGCAGCAGGACGTCAATGTCGCCCGTCGGCGTTTGCAGCGTGAATTCCGTACCGTGCGAGGTCACATGGATATTGGTCGCGGTAAAATCGCTGTTGGCGGCATTCGGTGAAAAACGCCACACTTTGCGATCGCCAATAATGCCCTGCCAGTTCAGCCAGTCGTTGTTATCGGCGTTCATAATGGCGATCCCATTCACCGGCAAGCCGGTATAGATTTCGCCTTTCGCTTTCGCCACGCCCGCCAGCGAACCGAATCCTTCCAGGTGCGCTGCCGCCAGATTATTAACCAGTGCCGCTTCAGGACGCGTCAGGCCGACGGTCCAGGCAATTTCGCCCTGGTGATTGGCGCCTAACTCAATGACGGCATAGTCATAATCGTTGTTTAACCGCAGCAACGTCATCGGTACGCCGATATCGTTATTCAGGTTGCCCGCGGTGTATAAGGTGTTGCCACACTGACTCAGAATGGCGGCGGTCATCTCTTTAACGGACGTTTTGCCGGAGGAGCCGGTTAACGCCACGACGCGAGCGGGAACCTGCGCCCGAACCCATGCGGCCAGTTCGCCGAAGGCCAGCCGCGTATCTTTGACGATCAGCTGCGGCAGATCGCAATCCAGCGGGCGACTCACCAGCAGCGCACCGGCGCCGCCCTCTTTCGCGTTATCCGCAAAATCGTGGGCGTCGAAACGATCGCCTTTCAGCGCCACAAACAGGCAGCCCGGCGTCACCTTACGCGTATCAGTCGTGACCGCGTCAATCGTCAGGTCGGCGCCCTGTAATTCGCCGTGCAGAATACCGGCCAGTTGGCTGAGCGTTACGCTAATCATGCGATCACCCCCAGCAGACGCGCAGCCGTCACGCGGTCGGAGTAATCAAGGCGCTGAGTACCGACAATCTGGTAATCCTCATGCCCTTTACCCGCGACCAGAACCACGTCGTTTTCTTTCGCCTGCATAATGGCGCAGGTCACCGCCTCTGCGCGGCCCTCCATCACTTTCGCGTGCCCGGCATCCAGCATACCCGTCAGAATGTCATTAATGATCGCGCGCGGCTCTTCGGTACGTGGGTTATCGTCCGTCACTACCACCACGTCCGCGAACTCTTCGGCAATCGCCCCCATCAGCGGACGTTTACCTTTATCGCGATCGCCGCCACAGCCAAAGACGCACCACAGTTGACCAGTACAGTGCAACCGTGCAGCCTGCAACGCTTTTTCCAGCGCATCCGGCGTGTGGGCGTAATCGACCACCACCGTGGTTTTGCCCGGCGCGCTGAACACCTCCATCCGCCCGCAAACCGGTTGCAGTCGGGGGGCGGTTTTCAGCAGATCCGCCAGGGGGTAGCCAAGCGCCAGCAACGTTGCCAGCGCCAGCAGCAGGTTGCTGACGTTAAACGCGCCCATCAGACGGCTTTCAATCTCGCCTTCGCCCCAACTGGAGTCGAAACGGATCGTCGCGCCGCTATCGTGGTACTTCACCTCAACCGCTTTCAGCCAACGTCCGTGGCAGTTCGGGTTGATATGATCCTCCATCGAGACCGCAACGGCATCCGGCAACCTCACCAGCCATCGGCGTCCGACTTCATCATCGGCATTGATGATAGCCTCGCCGTAATGGTGCGTTGAATAGAGCATCCATTTCGCCGCTTCGTAATGTTCCATGTCACCGTGATAATCAAGGTGATCGCGGCTTAAATTCGTGAAAACAGAGGCGGCAAATTTCAGCGCGGCGACCCGGTGCTGCACCAGACCGTGGGAAGAGACTTCCATTGCGCCGAATGTTGCGCCCTGCTCAACCAGACCGGCCAGCACATGCTGTACGTCAACGGCGGAACCGGTTGTGTTCTCCGTCGGGATCACTTTGCCCAACAGACCATTACCCACCGTTCCCATTACCGCGCTGGTTTCGCCAAGCAGTTGGCTCCACTGCGCCAGCAGTTGCGTGGTGGTGGTTTTTCCGTTCGTTCCGGTCACGCCGACCAGACGCATATGTTCAGATGGCTCGTGGTAGAAGCGGCCCGCCAGTGCAGATAAACGCTCGTTGAGCTGGCTCAGATAGATAACCGGCACACCGTGCATTTCACGGATTTCCCCGTCGGTCGCCTCATCTTTGGCCTCTGCAATAATGGCAGCCACACCTTGCGCTATCGCCTGCGGGATATATCGACGCCCGTCCGCCTGATGACCCACCACTGCCACAAAGAGATCGCCCGATGCAGCCACACGGCTGTCGAGTGTCATCTCCCGCAGTGCTCGCTCCGGTGCGCCAGGCACCCACGGAGCGAGAAGGTCGCGCAAATTACGATCTGCCACCTGTTCCCTCGCCTTGGTTAATTACAAATTCACTTTTTTCGCCCGTTGCCAGCGCATCCGGTTCGATGTTCATGGTGCGCAGTACGCCGCCCATAATGGCACCGAATACCGGCGCGGAAACGGCGCCGCCGTAGTATTTACCCGCCTGCGGATCGTTGATAACAACCACCAGCGCGAAGCGCGGCTGACTCGCAGGCGCAACGCCTGCGGTATAAGCAATGTATTTGTTGATGTAGCGGCCATCCGGCCCCACTTTTTTCGCCGTACCGGTTTTAATGGCGATGCGATAACCTTTGATCGCCGCCTTCACGCCGCCGCCGCCCGGCAGCGCCACGCTTTCCATCATGTGGACGACGGTACGAACGGTCGCTTCCGGGAAGACGCGCTCGCCCGGTACAGGAGGATCAACTTTGGTAATCGACAGCGGACGATAAACGCCGTAGCTGCCAATCGTTGCGTAGACTCGCGCTAACTGTAACGGGGTTACCATTAGCCCATAGCCGAAAGAGAAGGTGGCCCTCTCTATGTCAGACCACCGTTGTTTTTGAGGATATAAGCCACTGCGTTCTCCGACCAACCCCAAATTGGTCGCCTTTCCTAGCCCAAAACGTGAGTAAGTATCTACTAACGCTGAGGACGGCATCGCTAACGCCAGCTTAGAAACGCCGACGTTACTCGACTTCTGTAAAACCCCGGTCAGGGTCAATTCGCTGTAACGCGCCACGTCTTTGATTTCGTGACCATTAATTCGATATGGCACCGTGTTCAGCACGGTGTTTTCACGCACGACCCCGCGCTGTAACGCGGTCATCACCACCATCGGTTTGACGGTTGAACCGGGTTCAAACACGTCCGTGATGGTGCGGTTACGCATAGCGTCTTTCGGCGTACCGGTCAGGTTATTCGGGTTGTAGGACGGGCTGTTCGCCATTGCCAGCACTTCGCCAGTATTGACATCCACCAGCACGGCGCTGCCTGACTCCGCTTTGTTGAAGGCCACGGCGTTGTTCAGTTCGCGATAGACCAACGCTTGCAGGCGCTCATCAATGCTCAGCGCCAGATTGTGCGCGGCCTGGCTGTCGGTAGAAGAGATATCTTCAATAACCCGGCCATAACGGTCTTTACGTACAATACGTTCGCCTGGCTGGCCGGTCAGCCACTTATCGAAGCTCTTCTCAACTCCTTCAATCCCCTGGCTATCGACGTTAGTGAAGCCAATGAGGTGAGCGGTCACTTCCCCGGAAGGATAGTAACGGCGGGACTCTTCGCGCAGATGAATGCCTGGCAGCTTCAGTTTTTTGATGTAGTCGCCGAGATCCGGGTTAACCTGACGCGCCAGATAGATAAAGCGGCCTTTCGGGTTCGCATTGACGCGAGCCGCCAGTTGGTCGAGCGGCATTTTCAGCGCGTCCGCCAGCGCCTTCCAGCGGTTGTCCAGCGTGATCCCGCCTGCATCATGCAGCTCTTTCGGGTCCGCCCAGATGGCTTTTACCGGCACGCTCACCGCCAGTGGGCGACCAGAGCGGTCGGTGATCATGCCGCGAGAGGTGGAGACTTCCTGTACACGCAAAGAGCGCATGTCGCCCTGACGCACTAACATGTCAGGCGCAATAATTTGCAGCCAGGCCACGCGCCCCAGCAGGAACCCCAGCGCCAGCAGAATGCAGCCGCACAGCAACGCAAAACGCCAACTGACAAAGTTGGCTTGTTCTTCCTGGCGTTTTGGTTTGAGCGTCTTTGCCGCTGCTTTCATGCGTCGCGTTTATCCTTATTTTTGCACTACGATATTTTCTTGTGAGGGATCGACATGCTGCATCTGCAATTTTTCCGTTGCGATCCGTTCTACCCGGCTATGATCGCCGAGCGCGTTTTCTTCAAGAATCAGGTTGCGCCATTCGATATCCAGCGCATCACGCTCCAGCACCAGTTGCTCGCGCTGCGCGGTTAACAGGCGCGTATGGTGCGCCGTTGTCACGACGGTGACCGCCGTTAAAATAATGCAAATGAACAGGCAGAGTGGCAGCTTCCCAAATCGCAAAAGATCGTCACCGATCACGCCAGGCAAAGCATGGCGATTGGTGATTCCCGTCGATCCCTTCACTTTGCTCAGGGCTTCTGTCACTCTGCTGATCATGCGTTCGTCCTCTCTGCAATACGCAGAACTGAACTACGGGCGCGTGGATTTTCCGCCACTTCTTCTTCGCCCGGCATCAACTTGCCTAATGCTCTTAGCTCACGACCGCCCAGTTTTTTGAGCTGCTCTTCCGTCATCGGCAACCCTGCTGGAACCTGTGGACCGCGGCTTTGCTCACGCATAAAGCGCTTCACAATACGGTCTTCCAGCGAGTGGAAACTGATAATGGAAAGCCGCCCACCCGGGGCCAGCACGCTGAGCGAGCTTTTTAGCGCCTGCTCTATCTCCTCCAGTTCACTGTTCACCCAAATGCGCACCGCCTGGAAGGTACGGGTCGCGGGATGTTTGAATTTGTCCTTCACCGGCGTCGCCGCTGCGACCACTTCCGCCAGTTCTTTGGTGCGGGTCATGGGCTGTTCGCGGTTGCGCTCCACAATGGCGCGGGCAATACGTTTCGCAAAACGCTCTTCGCCAAAGGTTTTCAGCACCCAGGCAATATCGACTTCTTCTGCGGTTTGCAGCCATTCTGCGGCAGACTGACCGCGCGTTGGGTCCATACGCATATCCAGCGGGCCATCGCGCATAAAAGAAAAACCACGTTCGGCATCATCGAGTTGCGGTGAAGAGACGCCAAGATCAAGGAGAATCCCGTCGATCTTGCCGATAAGTTCGCGCTCACTTACATAATCAGCAAGCGCAGAGAAAGGTCCATGAATGATGGAGAAGCGAGGATCATTGATGGCCTGGGCTTCGGCAATAGCCTGCGGATCGCGATCGATCGCCAGCAAACGTCCCTCTTCGCCAAGCCGGGAGAGGATCAGACGTGAGTGGCCGCCGCGACCAAATGTCCCATCAATGTAGATGCCGTCAGGGCGAATGTTCAGACCGTTTACGGCCTCGTCCAGCAGCACCGTAGTGTGTTTAAAATTTTCCATCATCATTATAGAGACAAGTCCTGCAGTCGTTCCGACAAGGTTTCGGTTACTGACTGCTCAGCGTCGATATCTTCCTTGACCTGTTGATACCAGGTCGTTTCATCCCACAGTTCAAACTTATTGAACTGTCCAACCAGCATCACTTCTTTCGTCAGCCCGGCATGTTGCCGCAGAATCGGCGCGATCAATAAGCGACCTGCGCTATCCATCTGACATTCGCTGGCATGCCCCAACAGTAAACGCTGCACGCGGCGCTCAACCGGGTTCATGCTCGACAGACGCGATAATTTTTGCTCGATAATTTCCCATTCAGGCAGGGGGTAAAGCAGCAGGCACGGGTGATGGATGTCAATGGTACAAACCATTTGACCGGTAGCGTTCTCGATCAGTTGATCCCGGTAACGGGTGGGCACAGATAAGCGCCCCTTACTGTCGAGATTGACTAACGTTGCTCCCCGGAACATGCCAGCCTCACCCCTTATTACCACTTTGCCCCACAAATTCCCACTTAAAGGAGTTTACGGAGCGGAGGAAAAGCTTGTCAAGCAAGTCAGGACGCTTACCGGAGTAAAAAACCCAATGTATACGGCTAATATCAGCGTTGATTAAATTCCGTCCAACGAGCGAAGCAAATTAACGTCATGAATATTTGTAAGAAAAAAGATCCAAAAACTCATCACCGTTTAAAACGACTCAATATCATCTGATAAAAATATAAAGTGTCAGTTTGCGACGCGAGCGGCATTTTAGGACAATATGCAGCGAGATAACAGTACCTGTTTATCGCTCTCTACGCCCCGCACCGACAAGCCAGCCGCGACGTAGAGGCCACATCGAAAAAAAGTGTTTGTTAATTCGGCAATTCGTCGCCCGCATGTAACAAAATAATACAAAACGGGTTCAATACGACGTCTCAATAAACCTGAAGTCGGTATCGACAGGTTTAAAATCAGCATATTTGAAAGATAAGTCGGATAATTCTAAGGAATAATCTTAATTATGGTGTGAGTATTGTTGGCAGGTGAATATTTGCCCGGTCAGCGACAACGCCGCCGGGCGATTTGCCAGATGGCGGCATAACCGCCTTATCCGGCCGACAGAAATGGACTAACTGCGGCTAAGAATACCGCGACGGTACAAATTACGTTTGATTCGCGTTAAACCTGGCTTCGGTTTACGCGGCTCATCCAGGCTGGCCAGGACGATCTCCAGGACGCGTTCAGCAACATCACGATGACGCTGTGCGACCGCCAGAACCGGACACTGCAAGAAGTCGAGCAGCTCATTATCGCCAAAGGTGGCGATCGCCAGGTTGGAAGGCAGCTTCCCGTCACGACGTAACGTTACATCCATCACGCCCTGCAAGAGCGCAAACGATGTGGTAAACAGCGCCTGCGGCATCGGGTGAGTTTCCAGCCATTTTTCGAACAGCTGCGCCGCCGCTTCCCGCTCGTAGCTGTTGGCGTACAGATAGTGTACTTCGCGCGGATCGTCTTTCCATGCGGTACGGAACCCCTGCTCGCGCAGGAAACTGACGGACAGCTCCGGCAACGCGCCCAGGTAAAGCACCGTTTCCGCCGGGAATTTACGTAACTCTGCCGCCAGCATTTCCGCATCATCCTGATCCGCCCCGACAACGCTGGTGAAATGTTCGCGATCCAGCGCGCGATCCAGCGCCACGATGGGGAATGAACCATTGGCCCAGCGCTGGTAGAACGGATGCTCCGGCGGTAACGAGGTCGATACAATGATCGCATCCACCTGGCGTTGTAGAAGATGTTCGATGCACCGCATTTCGTTATCCGGCTGATCTTCTGAGCAGGCAATCAGCAGTTGATAACCGCGCTGGCGCGCCTGGCGCTCCAGGTAGTTTGCGATACGGGTATAACTCGTGTTCTCCAGATCGGGAATGACCAGTCCGATAGAACGTGTGCGTCCAGCACGCAGCCCGGCGGCCACAGCATTCGGGTGGTAATTATGCTCACGCACCACCGCCATGACTTTCTCGACGGTCTTGTCGCTCACACGGTATTGCTTTGCTTTTCCGTTAATAACGTAGCTTGCAGTCGTTCGCGATACACCGGCCAGCCGAGCGATTTCATCCAGTTTCACAATTGCCCCTTGCGTAAAATGTACAAACCATAACCATTGTGACGGCATGGGTTAAATTTCTTAACATCTAAGCGCAGAATAGTGACTGCGGCAACCGCTTTTATTCCGGGTTACCACTGATTTCGCAAAAAAAGCCAACGGGTAGCGTCGGCGGAGGTTGAGACGTCACCTGTAGGCCGGATAAGCATTAGCGCCATCCGGCAGGGTATAATGGCCTGATGGCGCTTCGCTTATCAGGCCTACAATTGAAATACAACACAATGACTAACGCATGATCTTGTCGCCGCGCGAAAGCCCGACGACGCCGGAACGGGCAACTTCAACAATTTTCGCCACTTCACGCAGCGTCGCCAGAAACGCGTCCAGCTTATCGCTGGTGCCTGCCAGCTGGACGGTATAAATAGAAGGCGTGACATCAATAATCTGCCCACGGAAAATCTCCGTGTTGCGCTTCACCTCTTCCCTTCCGTACCCGCTGGCCTGAATCTTCACCAGCATGATTTCTCGCTCAACGTGCGCGCCCTGCCCAAGTTCGCTTACGCGCAGAACATCCACCAGCTTGTGCAGTTGCTTTTCAATTTGCTCCAGAACTTTCTCATCGCCAACTGTCTGGATGGTCATACGCGATAACGTCGGATCGTCGGTCGGCGCGACGGTAAGGCTTTCAATGTTGTATCCACGCTGGGCGAAGAGGCCAATCACACGCGACAATGCACCCGACTCGTTTTCCAGCAATACTGATAATATCCGGCGCATAATCAGGTCCTCTCCGTTTTGCTTAACCACATTTCATCCATCCCGCCCCCACGAATCTGCATCGGGTAGACATGCTCACTGCCATCGACGGTGACATCGACAAACACCAGACGATGGTTACGCACATGTTCCAGCGCTTCGCCCAGCTTGCTCTCCAGTTCATCTGGATGATTAATCTGGATACCGATATGCCCATAAGCCTCGGCAAGGCGTACAAAATCGGGCAGCGACTGCATGTAAGATTGCGAATGACGCCCGGAGTAGATCATGTCCTGCCACTGTTTGACCATGCCGAGATAGCGGTTGTTAAGGTTGAGCACCAGCACCGGCAGTTCATATTGCAGCGCCGTCGACAGCTCTTGGATGTTCATCTGAATGCTGCCATCTCCCGTGACGCACACTACCATTTCATCCGGCAGCGCCATCTTCACGCCCAGAGCCGCTGGCAGGCCAAAGCCCATCGTGCCGAGACCGCCGGAGTTAATCCAGCGACGCGGCTTATCAAAGGGGTAGTAGAGCGCGGCGAACATCTGGTGCTGGCCGACATCAGAAGTGACATACGCATCGCCTTTCGTCAGACGCCAGATAGCCTCGATCACCGCCTGCGGTTTAATGCTCTCGCTTTGGGTGTCATATTTCAGGCACTGACGGGCGCGCCAGCGTTCAATGTGTTGCCACCAGTCGCGAATATCATCCAGCGGCTGCTGCGCGACTTCCTGCGGCAGTAATTCCAGCATTTGCTCCAGAACCAGGCGCGCATCGCCCACAATAGGAATATCCGCCGTTACGGTTTTAGAGATAGACGTCGGATCGATATCGATATGCAGCACGGTCGCATTCGGGCAGTATTTCGCCAGATTATTGGTCGTGCGATCGTCAAAACGCACCCCGACGGCAAAAATCACATCGGAATGATGCATGGTCATGTTGGCTTCATAGGTGCCGTGCATCCCCAGCATCCCTAACGACTGACGATGCGTAGCCGGGAATGCGCCCAGCCCCATCAGCGACGAGACGACCGGCAGGTTGAGCGCTTCAATGGTTTGCCGCAGTTGTTCATGACAACCCGCATTCACTGCACCGCCGCCGACGTAGACCACCGGTTTTTTTGCCGCCGCCAGCGTTTGCAGCGCGCGCTTAATCTGCCCTTTATGTCCTGTCGTGGTCGGGTTATAAGAGCGCATACTGACCGACTCCGGCCAGACGTAGGGCAACTTTTTCGCCGGATTCAGAATATCTTTCGGGAGGTCCACGACCACGGGTCCAGGACGCCCGCTTGCCGCCAGCCAGAACGCTTTTTTCAGCACCTGCGGGATGTCTTCCGTCTGTTTAACGAGGAAGCTGTGTTTCACCACCGGACGTGAGATCCCCACCATGTCGCATTCCTGAAAGGCGTCATAGCCAATCAACGACGTCGCCACTTGCCCGGAAAGGATGACCAGAGGAATGGAGTCCATATAGGCCGTGGCAATACCGGTGATCGCATTCGTGGCGCCTGGCCCGGAAGTGACCAGAACGACCCCGACTTCACCTGTTGCCCGCGCCAGACCATCCGCCATATGCACAGCCGCTTGTTCATGACGGACAAGCACATGATCGATACCACCGACCGTGTGCAGCGCATCATAAATATCGAGGACCGCGCCCCCGGGATAACCGAATACCTGCTTCACGCCCTGATCGATGAGCGATCGGACGACCATCTCGGCTCCAGACAACATCTCCATGGCTTGCTCCACTATTATGATGATTTACCTTTTGCTAACACATTAACTGCTCACCATGACGCAGGCAATTCAGGCTGATGTCGTCGTTCGAAGATAAATAAGAATAAATGAGATGAAAGCGCAGAAGAAACGGCGAATTACACCAGGATAAGCAGATGTGATGATAAATAATCGCTTAAAAATGGGGACTTACAGCAATATCGCCATTTTTTGCGATATGCGTAAAGCGCCTGGATGCACAATTCAGTATAAAATTTCACACGCAGACGAAAAAGCAGAATAAACCAGATATTTCACTCTGATTTATTCTGCCCGTATTCACTTTTGACAGACAGAAACCAATAACTCTTCCATCCATTGATGACCCTTATCCCGACCCGCGGCATCATGCCAGGAAAGATAACAGGTCCGGCTATTCAGTTTTAAAGGCAACGGTAATATCTGTAACGCTAATGACTCGGCAAATTCATCGGCTAACCAACGCGGCGCAACTGCCACCAGTTGCGTTTGAGAGACAACATTAAGCACGCTGATCAATGCCATTCCCTGATAAGCGATGCAGCTTTGTCTGTCTGGCGTGTCATACCACGGCTGGCTAAACGAGGCATAACGATCGAGTGAAACGACCGCATGTTGTTCATTATAAACATCGCTCTCCAGCAACGGACCGCTGATACGCGGATGTTTTCTGCTGGCGACCAGCACCATTTCATCTTTAAATAACGATACGCTGGTAAACTCAGGACGGCGAAACTCTTCATACCCAATAACAAATTCCGTTTCCTGATAACGCAGCTGATGTTCCGTATTTTGATTTAACGATGATTTAAAAACGACATGAATATTCGGCGCAATCTTTTCAACGCGATTATAAATAAGCGACGTCAGAATATTATCCAGCGGGCTGCACACGCAAAGATGGAATACACGCTCGCTGCTGGCGGGTTCAAAACCTGAACCGGGCAACTCATTTTGCACCAACTGTAACGCCTGGCGAACAGAACCAAATAGCTGATAAGCGCGCGCCGTTGGCTGGATACCGCGTCCGTACCGGACAAACAGCTCGTCATTAAACATGACTTTCAGACGCGCCACCGCATTACTGACGGCAGGCTGCGACATCCCCAGGGAGTGGGCCGCCCGCGTGATATTCTGCTCTTGCATCACGGCATCAAAGACGGTCAGTAAATTCAGATCAACCATACGAAGCTGAGGCTTAACCATTTCTATCGGATGCGGTTTATCTATTTCTATCTCTGGCATAGTTAACTCCACTGTCACACTAAACTCCCTTTTTCTTGACGAAATGCAGAAATAATCTCAGGAAATATGATTTATCATGCATATAAAATAAGAAAAAGAGAAAACATAAAAATTAGGAAAACATAAAGGCATCGTTCAGGAAAAGGCGAAAGCCCATGCCAGTACAATACGGCAGAGGCCACAGCACGATGATTCATAATGTTTAAATTACAAAAGCAATATAAACATAAGCGTGGCGAATACACAATCATGCTTTTGGTGAATAATAAATTAAGTTTTAATTAATTGTTTATATTAGTTGTGCTTTTACTCTTAACAATAATTTATCAATAACGTGTGCAACGGTTTCATTAATTTATTCACGAAAGATATAAAAATAAATAAAATCAAAAAGATAAGTACGACCTTTGCAATACCTTTACTCCCCTTTCAGCTTGCTGTAGTTGCAAATAAACATGCTCAAATATGTCAAACAGTGAAAAGTATGTACGCACCTTCTGTCGATTTATTTTGCATTCGCCTGAAAGTTCAGCACAATTAGCTAAAGTACAGAACGCAAGATCCCCTCTGCATGGGAGGGTTTATCTGCAACAGGGTTGACATCGCGCAGCGTATCCAGTACCACTAAAAGCATATCGCATTCATCTGGAGTTGATTTAATGATTCGTATCGCTCGCTTTAACGGTCTACTACTACTAAACGCATCTTCGTTGCGCGGTAGACTGGTGAGCGACATTCAGCATTAAGTCAGCATCAGTAAGATTAAAAACCCGCGCCGTTGCGCGGGTTTTTTTATGCTCGAAGCAAGGCGCCCTAAAGAGACAAGGACCTAAACCATGAGCCAGCAAGTCATTATTTTCGATACCACTTTACGCGACGGTGAACAGGCGTTACAGGCTAGCCTGAGTGTGAAAGAAAAGCTGCAAATTGCCCTGGCCCTTGAACGTATGGGCGTCGATGTGATGGAAGTGGGTTTTCCCGTCTCTTCACCTGGCGATTTTGAGTCGGTACAGACTATCGCCCGCCAGGTCAAAAACAGCCGCGTTTGCGCGTTAGCCCGCTGCGTGGAAAAAGACATCGACGTCGCGGCAGAATCACTGAAGGTCGCGGACGCTTTTCGCATCCATACCTTTATCGCCACCTCGCCGATGCATATCGCCACCAAGCTGCGCAGCACGCTGGATGAAGTGATTGAGCGTGCTATCTATATGGTTAAGCGTGCGCGTAATTACACTGATGACGTGGAGTTCTCATGCGAAGACGCAGGTCGTACCCCGATTGACGATCTCGCTCGCGTCGTGGAAGCGGCGATCAATGCGGGCGCGAAAACAATCAACATTCCCGATACCGTGGGCTACACCATGCCCTTCGAGTTCGGCGGTATTATTTCCGGGCTGTATGAGCGCGTACCGAATATCGACAAGGCCATCATCTCCGTACATACCCATGATGATTTAGGTCTGGGCGTCGGCAACGCGCTGGCGGCCGTCCACGCGGGCGCGCGTCAGGTTGAAGGTGCCATGAACGGTATCGGCGAACGTGCCGGTAACTGCTCGCTGGAAGAAGTCATCATGGCGATCAAGGTACGCCAGGACATTCTGAATGTGCATACCCGCATCAATCACCAGGAGATCTGGCGCACCAGCCAGTTGGTCAGTCAGATCTGCAACATGCCGATCCCGGCGAACAAAGCGATTGTCGGCAGCGGCGCATTCGCCCACTCCTCCGGCATTCACCAGGACGGCGTGCTGAAAAACCGTGAAAACTACGAAATCATGACGCCAGAGTCTATCGGCCTGAACCAGATCCAGTTGAACCTGACCTCTCGCTCCGGGCGTGCGGCCGTAAAACACCGTATGGATGAGATGGGCTATAAAGAGAGTGAATACAATCTGGACAACCTGTACGACGCTTTCCTGAAGCTGGCGGATAAAAAAGGTCAGGTATTCGATTACGACCTGGAGGCGCTGGCCTTCATCAATAAACAACAGGAAGAGCCAGAGCATTTCCGTCTGGACTATTTCAGCGTGCAGTCCGGCTCTAACGATATCGCCACGGCCTCCGTCAAACTGGCCTGCGGCGACGACATCAAAGCGGAAGCCGCGAACGGCAACGGCCCGGTCGATGCCATTTACCAGGCCATCAACCGCATCACCGATTACAACATCGAACTGGTGAAATACAGCCTGTCGGCGAAAGGCCACGGCAAAGATGCGCTGGGCCAGGTGGATATCGTCGCCAACTATAACGGCCGTCGCTTCCACGGGGTCGGTCTGGCGACCGATATCGTCGAATCCTCCGCGAAAGCGATGGTGCATGTCCTGAACAACATCTGGCGCGCCGCCGAAGTCGAAAAAGAATTGCAACGCAAAGCTCAGAATAAAGAGAACAATAAGGAAACCGTGTGATGTCGAAGAATTACCATATTGCTGTTTTGCCGGGTGACGGTATTGGCCCGGAAGTGATGGCGCAAGCCCTGAAAGTCCTGGAAGCCGTTCGCAGTCGTTTTGCCATGCGCATTACCACCAGCCATTACGATGTCGGCGGCGCCGCTATCGACAACCATGGTCAACCGCTGCCGAAGGCGACCGTTGAAGGCTGTGAACAGGCGGATGCCATTCTGTTTGGCTCCGTCGGCGGCCCGAAATGGGAAAATCTGCCGCCGGACAGCCAACCGGAACGCGGCGCATTGCTGCCGCTGCGTAAACACTTCAAATTGTTCAGCAACCTGCGTCCGGCAAAGCTGTACCAGGGGCTGGAAGCCTTCTGCCCGCTGCGCGCCGACATCGCGGCCAACGGTTTCGACATCCTGTGCGTGCGTGAATTAACCGGCGGGATCTATTTTGGTCAGCCGAAAGGCCGCGAAGGCAGCGGGCAACATGAAAAAGCCTTCGATACCGAGGTGTATCACCGTTTTGAAATCGAACGTATTGCGCGCATCGCCTTCGAATCGGCGCGTAAACGTCGCCGTAAGGTTACGTCGATCGACAAAGCCAACGTCCTGCAAACGTCTATTCTGTGGCGCGAGATCGTCAATGAGGTCGCCAAAGCGTACCCGGATGTCGAACTGGCGCACATGTACATCGACAATGCCACGATGCAGTTGATTAAAGATCCCTCTCAGTTTGACGTGCTGCTGTGCTCCAACCTGTTTGGCGACATTCTGTCTGACGAATGCGCGATGATCACCGGCTCAATGGGGATGTTGCCTTCCGCCAGCCTGAACGAACAGGGTTTCGGCCTGTATGAACCGGCGGGCGGTTCTGCGCCGGATATCGCCGGGAAAAACATCGCCAACCCGATCGCGCAGATCCTGTCGCTGGCGTTACTGCTGCGTTACAGCCTGGATGCCGACGATGCGGCAACGGCCATTGAAAGCGCCATTAACCGCGCATTAGAAGAAGGTATTCGCACCGGTGATTTAGCCCGTGGCGCTGCCGCTGTCAGTACCGATGAGATGGGCGACATCATTGCCCGTTATGTCGCCGAAGGGGTGTAATCATGGCTAAAACGTTGTATGAAAAATTGTTCGATGCGCATGTGGTCTATGAGGCGCAGAACGAAACCCCGCTGCTGTACATCGACAGGCATCTGGTGCATGAAGTAACCTCCCCGCAGGCGTTTGACGGTCTGCGCGCCCACGGTCGTCCGGTTCGCCAGCCGGGTAAAACCTTCGCGACGATGGATCATAACGTCTCTACGCAAACCAAAGACATCAACGCCTCTGGCGAGATGGCGCGGATTCAGATGCAGGAGTTGATCAAAAACTGCAAAGCGTTCGGCGTGGAGCTGTATGACCTGAATCACCCGTATCAGGGGATCGTCCACGTAATGGGGCCGGAACAGGGCGTGACCTTACCGGGGATGACCATTGTTTGCGGCGATTCCCATACCGCCACGCACGGCGCATTCGGCGCGCTGGCGTTTGGCATCGGCACCTCCGAAGTTGAACACGTTCTGGCGACGCAGACCCTGAAACAGGGCCGCGCAAAAACCATGAAGATTGAGGTGAAAGGCACGGCTGCGCCGGGCATTACGGCGAAAGATATCGTGCTGGCGATTATCGGTAAAACCGGCAGCGCGGGCGGTACGGGCCATGTGGTCGAGTTCTGCGGCGAAGCAATTCGCAATCTGAGCATGGAAGGTCGAATGACCCTGTGCAACATGGCGATCGAGATGGGCGCCAAAGCCGGTCTGGTCGCGCCGGATGACACCACCTTCAACTACGTAAAAGGGCGTCTGCACGCCCCGAAAGGCAGCGATTTTGACGATGCCGTCGCATACTGGAAAACCCTGAAAACCGACGACGGCGCAACGTTCGATACCGTCGTGACCCTGCAAGCGGAAGACATTGCGCCGCAGGTTACCTGGGGAACCAACCCGGGTCAGGTTATCTCCGTCAACGACAATATCCCCGATCCGGCCTCGTTTGCCGATCCTGTCGAGCGCGCAAGCGCCGAAAAAGCGCTGGCCTATATGGGGCTGAAACCGGGCATTCCGTTAACCGACGTGGCGATCGACAAAGTGTTTATCGGTTCCTGCACCAACTCACGTATTGAAGATTTACGCGCGGCAGCGGAAATCGCCAAAGGGCGTAAAGTTGCACCGGGCGTTCAGGCTCTGGTGGTTCCCGGCTCCGGCCCGGTAAAAGCGCAGGCAGAGGCGGAAGGTCTGGATAAGATCTTTATCGAAGCCGGTTTTGAATGGCGCTTACCAGGCTGTTCCATGTGCCTGGCGATGAACAACGACCGTCTGAATCCGGGCGAGCGCTGCGCCTCCACCAGCAACCGTAACTTTGAAGGTCGTCAGGGGCGCGGCGGACGCACGCATCTGGTTAGCCCGGCGATGGCTGCCGCTGCCGCCGTCACCGGTCATTTCGCCGATATTCGCAGCATCAAATAAGGAGCACACCATGGCAGAGAAATTTACCCAACACACCGGCCTGGTCGTCCCGCTGGATGCTGCTAACGTCGATACCGACGCGATTATACCGAAACAGTTTTTACAGAAAGTCACCCGCACCGGTTTTGGCGCGCATCTGTTCAATGACTGGCGTTTTCTGGATGAAAAGGGTCAGCAGCCGAACCCGGAGTTCGTGCTGAACTTCCCGGAATATAAAGGCGCGTCGATTCTGCTGGCGCGGGAAAACTTCGGCTGCGGTTCATCGCGCGAGCACGCGCCGTGGGCGCTGACTGATTACGGCTTTAAAGTGGTCATCGCGCCGAGCTTCGCGGATATCTTCTATGGCAACAGCTTTAACAACCAGCTGCTGCCGGTGAAACTGAGCGATGAAGAGGTCGATGAACTGTTCGCCCTGGTGAAAGCCAATCCGGGGATTAAATTTGAAGTGGATCTGGAAGCGCAGGTAGTAAAAGCGGGCGATAAGTCCTACAGCTTTAAAATCGACGACTTCCGCCGCCACTGCATGCTGAACGGTCTGGACAGCATCGGCCTGACGTTGCAACACGAAAGCGCAATTGCGGCATACGAAGAGAAACAACCGTCGTTTATGCGCTGATTCTCAGCATACCTGCCGGATAGCACTTCGTTTATCCGGCCTGCCACTCTGTGTAGGCCGGATAAGGCGAAGTCGTCATCCGGCATTTTTTACACATCCTTCACCCGCCCGGTCATCACCAGCGCCACCAGCGAAATCGCCGCTATCACCCAGTAAACAGCGAAATGCCCGTAGCTTTGCGCGACCGCGCCCTGAATCACCCCGGCCAGAATCACTCCCGTGGAGATACTGTTGGTAAACAGCGTGGTGGCTGAACCAGCGCGGCCAGGCATTAAATCCTGAAACCACAACATGCCAATCCCCGCCACAATGCCGATAAACACCGCGTTAAACAGTTGCAGGATAAGCAACGCCGTCTGGCTGTGAAAGAAAATCAGGCCGAGATAAAACAGTACCCCCGCAGCCACGGCGATAACCATCATCCGCCGCTTACCGAAGCGCTTCACCGAGTAGCCAGCCAGAATCATCGCCGGGATCTCCAGACCTGCCGCAGTCCCCATCAATATTCCGGCCAGTTTATCCGATAAACCCAGCTCAAGGCTTATCCATAGCGGCATATCAATGATGTACATGGTGTTGCAGGTCCACATCAGCGTGGAGGCGATAAACAGCATACGGACGTTTTTATCCTGCCAGCCGCCCGCTTCCGTGACCGGAACATCGGCAGGCTGCTCAACGCGCGCCACCGAGGGCAGAATAAAAGCAATCAACGCCAGGCTGATGGCGAATATGCCGGCGGCAATGGAAAACATCGCCGTGAAGCCATAGTTCAGCGCCAGCATAAAAGCCAGCGGCGGGCCAATCACCCATGCCAGTGAAAGCTGCGCACGCATTACCGAGCTGAACATCACCACTTCACGCGCGGAGTTATCGGCATATTCCCGCGCCAACGCAAATAGCTGCGGCATAGCGGTATTGGCCAGCGACGCGAATAACACGCCGCAGGTGATCAGGGTGAGATAATGGCGATTGAAGGCGAACAGTAGCGCGTTGCCAATCGCCATCAGGCAGCAGAACATAATCAGCTTACGGCGATCGCCTTTACTGTCCGAGCGTTTTGCTAATGCAAGGCTGACCAGAATCCCGGCAATCGCGTTGACCGTGTAAAAAAGGCCGACCCAGAACGGCTGCGCACCAACCTCACGACTCAAAAACAGGCTCAGCGTCGGTGCCTGCAACGCTCCCGCCACGCCCATCATAAAGGCAACCAGCATAAAAGCGGCATAAACACCGTTGAGGCGCCGTCCCATCGTCATTAACCAGAGCATACTTTCCCTTTTTATGGCTAAACGCAGCCGAAACGAAAAAAGCCAGCAGGAATTATCTGCTGGCGCGGCGATAAACACCAATACTCAGTCACACATGATGTCTGCAATTCGGAAATCCGAGGTCAGGCAGTCACCTCCCACTGCATCAGTTCTTCAAGCATCTTTAAGCGCTGCGGCGCGCTCGGACAAGCCAACCAGGACAACCCTTCTGTCGCGGTAAAGTACTTCAAATAAAACTGACGCATCGAAGACCTCTCCATATTGCTTCATCGGAATCCATTATTGACCTAATATGGGGATAGTAAAATTGCTGAGTTTTGCGCAGGAGTTCCCCTTTTATGTCTTCAGGTCGTCTGCAACAACAGTTCATCCGTCTGTGGCAATGCTGCGACGGCAAAACGCAAGACACCACGCTCAACGAGCTGGCGGACCTGCTGAGCTGCTCCCGCCGCCATATGCGTACGCTGCTGAATACCATGCAGGAACGTGGCTGGTTGACGTGGGAAGCGGAGGTTGGACGCGGGAAACGCTCCCGTCTGACCTTCCTCTATACCGGGCTGGCGCTACAGCAGCAGCGGGCGGAAGACCTGCTGGAGCAAGATCGCATCGACCAGCTGGTACAGCTGGTGGGCGACAAAACCGCCGTGCGGCAAATGCTGGTGTCCCACCTGGGGCGCAGCTTTCGCCAGGGGCGGCATATTCTGCGCGTGCTCTACTATCGTCCAATGCACAACCTGCTGCCTGGCACCGCATTGCGTCGTTCAGAAACCCATATCGCCCGGCAAATTTTCAGCGCACTGACGCGCGTAAATGAGGAAAATGGGGAACTGGAAGCCGATATTGCCCACCACTGGCAACAGATTTCCCCTTTGCAGTGGCGTTTTTTTCTTCGTCCGGGGATTCACTTCCATCACGGACGTGAGCTGGAGATGGAGGATGTCATTGCCTCACTGACGCGCATCAACGCCCTGCCGCTCTACTCGCACATTACCGAGATAGTCTCCCCCACCGCCTGGACGCTGGATATTCACCTGTCGCAGCCGGATCGCTGGCTGCCGTGGCTGCTGGGTCAGGTTCCGGCGATGATCCTGCCGCGGGAGTGGGAAACGCTGAATAATTTCTCCAGCCATCCGATCGGCACCGGCCCTTACGCGGTGATGCGTAATACGCGCAACCAGTTAAAAATCCACGCCTTTGATGATTTCTTCGGCTATCGGGCGCTGATTGATGAAGTGAACGTCTGGGTATTGCCGGACATTGGCGACGAGCCGAACGGCGGTCTGACGTTAAAAGGGCCGACCGAAGATGAAAAAGCCATCGAAAGCCGGCTGGAAGAGGGCTGCTATTATATGCTGTTCGACGCCCGGACGAATCGCGGCGCGAATCAGGAAGTCAGAGAGTGGATAAGCCGCGTGCTCTCCCCCAGCAATTTGCTCTTCTATGCCGACGAGCAATACCAGCGCCACTGGTTCCCGGCTTACGGATTACTGCCCCGCTGGCACCATGCCCGCCCGGGACACGGCGAAAAACCCGCCGGGCTGGAGACGATCACGCTGACCTACTACCACGACCACATCGAACATCGGGTGATCGCGCAGATCATGAGCCAGCTGCTGGCTAAACATCAGGTCCATCTGGATATCCATGAGATCGACTACGATCAATGGCATGCGGGGGAGGTCACAAGCGACATCTGGCTCAACAGCGCCAACTTTACGCTACCGCTCGATTTTTCCCTGTTTGCACACCTGTGCGAAGTCCCGCTGTTGCAGCATTGCATCCCGCTGGACTGGGAGGGCGATGCCGCGCAGTGGCGAAACGGCGAGATGAACCTGGCAGTGTGGTGCCAGCAATTGCTCGCCAGTAAAGCGATCGTCCCGCTGATCCACCACTGGCTGATCATCCAGGGGCAGCGCAGTATGCGCGGGCTACGTATGAACACCCTCGGCTGGTTTGACTTTAAATCGGCATGGTTTGCGCCACCCGACCCATGATTGCCGCTTAGCAACAAAATCACTACACTAACGCCGTCCTCAACGGGGTGCTGATAAACATACGCAAAACCATTCGTGAAGTGTATGGGCTGAGAAAATACCCGTCGAACCTGATCCGGATAACGCCGGCGAAGGGATTTGAGACTGCTTCTCAAGTCCTTTGCCACCCACTTTATGAGGTGCAAAGTGTTAAAAAAATGTCTTCCCTTGCTACTCCTGTGCGCAGCGCCTGCCTTCGCCAAACCTGTTCTGACCGTCTATACCTATGACTCCTTCGCTGCCGACTGGGGGCCTGGCCCGACAATCAAAAAAGCCTTTGAAGCTGACTGTGATTGCGAACTGAAGCTGGTGGCGCTGGAAGATGGCGTTTCGCTGCTTAACCGCCTGCGAATGGAAGGGAAAAACAGCAAAGCCGACGTGGTGCTTGGCCTGGACAACAACCTGCTGGAAGCCGCCACGCAAACCCGCCTGTTCGCGAAAAGCGGCATTGCGCCTGATGCGGTTAACGTGCCAGGCGGCTGGCATAACGACACATTCGTGCCGTTTGATTATGGCTACTTCGCCTTCATCTATGACAAAAACAAACTGAAAAATCCGCCGAAAAGCCTGAAAGAACTGGTAGAGAGCGATCGGAAATGGCGCGTGATTTATCAGGACCCGCGCACCAGTACACCAGGGCTGGGTCTGCTGCTGTGGATGCAGAAAGTCTACGGCGATAACGCACCGGAAGCCTGGCAAAAACTGGCGGCCAAAACGGTCACCGTCACCAAAGGCTGGAGCGAATCCTACGGCCTGTTCCTGAAAGGCGAAAGCGATCTGGTACTGAGCTACACCACCTCTCCGGCGTATCACATCATCGAAGAGAAGAAAGATAACTACGCCGCCGCCAGCTTCAGCGAAGGTCATTACCTGCAAGTGGAAGTGGCTGCGCGCACTGCCGCCAGCAAACAGCCGGAACTGGCAGAAAAATTCCTCAAGTTTATGGTTTCACCGGCATTCCAGAACGCCATTCCCACCGGCAACTGGATGTATCCGGTCGCTGACGTCGCCCTGCCCGCAGGATTTGAACAACTGACGAAGCCATCCACCACGCTGGAATTTACGCCTGCGGAAGTGGCATCCCAGCGTCAGGCATGGATTAGCGAATGGCAACGCGCCGTCAGCCGCTAATTCCCGGCTGGCTGATACCCGGGCTTTCTGCCGCCGCGCTGATGGTGGCAGTAGCTCTGGCGGCATTTCTGGCGCTATGGCTTAACGCGCCGCAGGGTGAATGGTCGTCGCTGTGGCAGGACAGCTACCTGTGGCACGTCGTGCGTTTCTCGTTCTGGCAGGCGTTCCTGTCGGCGCTGCTCTCCGTCATCCCGGCGATTTTCCTCGCCAGAGCGCTCTATCGTCGCCGTTTTCCCGGACGTCTGGCGTTATTGCGCCTGTGCGCCATGACGCTGATTTTACCGGTGCTGGTCGCCGTTTTCGGTATCCTCAGCGTCTACGGTCGTCAGGGCTGGCTGGCCTCGCTGTGGCATACGCTGGGGCTGGAGTGGCATTTCTCGCCCTACGGCTTGCAGGGGATTTTACTGGCGCACGTCTTTTTTAACCTGCCGATGGCAAGCCGCCTGCTGCTTCAGGCGCTGGAAAACATTCCCGGCGAACAGCGACAGCTCGCCGCGCAGCTAGGTATGCGCGGCTGGCACTTCTTCCGCTTTGTTGAATGGCCGTGGATGCGTCGTCAAATCCCGCCGGTGGCGGCGCTGATTTTTATGCTCTGTTTCGCCAGTTTCGCCACCGTGTTGTCACTTGGCGGCGGCCCGCAGGCTACCACTATCGAGCTGGCCATCTATCAGGCGCTGAGCTACGACTACGATCCTGCCCGTGCGGCCATGCTGGCGCTGATCCAGATGATATGTTGTCTGGCGCTGGTGCTGCTGAGCCAGCGGCTGAGTAAAGCCATTGTCCCCGGCGTCACGCTGGTGCAAGGCTGGCGCGACCCTGACGATCGGCTCCACAGCCGCCTGACGGACAGCCTGCTGATCGCCCTGGCGCTGCTGTTGCTTCTCCCGCCGCTGCTGGCGGTTATTATTGATGGCGTCAATCGCAGCCTGCTGGACGTGCTGGCGCAACCCATTTTGTGGCAGGCGCTGTGGACCTCTCTGCGCATTGCGCTGGCGGCGGGAGTGCTGTGCGTCATCCTGACGATGATGCTTTTATGGAGCAGCCGCGAACTGCGCGCCCGCCAGCAGGTACTGGCAGGTCAGGCGCTGGAGCTGAGCGGAATGTTGATCCTTGCCATGCCCGGCATCGTGCTGGCGACCGGCTTCTTTTTACTGCTCAACAACAGCGTTGGGCTACCGGAGTCGGCTGACGGTATTGTGATTTTCACCAACGCGCTAATGGCGATTCCCTATGCGCTAAAAGTGCTGGAAAACCCCATGCGAGACGTGACCGCACGCTACAGTATGCTATGTCAGTCATTGGGCATTGAGGGATGGTCGCGGCTGAAGGTGGTGGAACTGCGCGCCCTGAAACGCCCTCTGGCGCAGGCGCTGGCCTTTGCCTGCGTGCTCTCCATCGGTGATTTTGGCGTGGTGGCGCTGTTTGGCAACGACGATTTCCGCACGCTGCCGTTTTATCTGTATCAGCAAATTGGCTCCTATCGCAGCCAGGACGGCGCGGTTACCGCATTATTACTGCTGATGCTCTGCTTTATGCTGTTTACCGTTATCGAAAAATTACCGGGGCGAAATGTTAAAACTGACTGATATCACCTGGCTTTATCACCATTTGCCCATGCGCTTTACACTGTCGGTGGAGCGCGGTGAACAGGTGGCGGTTCTCGGGCCAAGCGGCGCCGGGAAAAGTACGTTGCTGAATTTAATCGCCGGGTTTCTGACACCGGCCAGCGGCACAATAATGATTGAAGCTCAGGATCACACCACAACACCGCCCTCCCGCCGTCCCGTTTCCATGCTGTTTCAGGAAAATAATCTGTTCAGCCACCTCAACGTGCAGCAGAACATCGGGCTGGGGTTAAACCCTGGGCTAAAGCTGAACGCGGCTCAGCGGGAGAAACTGCATCATATTGCACACCAGATGGGGATCGAAAATCTGCTGGAGCGCCTGCCGGGCGAGCTTTCCGGCGGGCAACGTCAACGCGTGGCGCTTGCGCGCTGCCTGGTGCGCGAACAGCCGGTATTGCTGCTCGACGAGCCGTTTTCCGCTCTCGATCCCGCCCTGCGTCAGGAGATGCTGACGTTGGTCGGCGACGTCTGCCGCGACCAGCAATTAACCCTGCTGATGGTGTCGCATAGCGTGGAGGATGCCGCGCGCATTGCGTCACGCTCGATTGTCGTGGCCGACGGGCGTATCGCATGGCAGGGCAAAACGGATGAGTTATTAAGCGGTCAGGCCAGCGCCTCGGCATTGCTGGGCATTAAAGCGTAATGGGATGCCCGGCGGCGTTACGCTTACCGGGCCTACGGACAGGCATCCGTTGTAAGCCGGATAAGCGTCAGCGCCATCCGGCAAAAGATTCCTCAGTAACCCACGACTTTACGCAGAATATCGATATACACCGGCATCAGCGGATGACGAAGCAGCATCACCAGCGCGACAATGCCCGCGCCGAGCATCACCGGCGCCAGCCATAACAGGCGGCCTCGCGGTAAAAACGGCGTTAAGCGATCGGCGGCGGCCTTACCGCTACGCCATAACCGCCAGCACAGCCAGGCCGCCAGCCACAGCAGCAGCGCCGTTGCCAACAACAGCCATTTGAAATAGCCGCTCTGCATATCGGCCGGAATGTCGATCACAGCGCCCGCCAGAATCCCCGGCAAGAAATAGAACGGCGGCCACAGCACGCAACCAATAATATTCGGCACGATAAATTTCGCGACGGGCAGATCCAGCATCCCCGCCACCATCGGCACCAGCGGCCGCGTCGGGCCGACAAAACGCCCGACCAGAATGGTGAACATGCTGTGTTGATGCAGCGCGTGTTCGGTTTTGTCCAGCAGCGCTTTGTTCTTTTTCATAAAAGACCAGCGATGCAGCGGCTTTTTGAAGCGCCAGCCCAACCAGAAGGAGATCCAGTCCCCCAGCAGGCAACCGATAATGCCCGCCAGCCACGCATGCCAGAAATTCAGCTCACCGCTGCCGATAAGCGCCCCCAGCCCCGCCATCATCACCGTACCGGGCAGAATCAGACCGACCAACGCCAGCGACTCCAGAAAGGCCACCAGCGCCACCGCAATTAGCGAGTACAGAGCGGATTGGAGAATAAAGTGTTCCAGCAATGCTTGCATAATGTGTCCGTCAGATTTACGAAGCAGCGATTCTGCTAACCCTCACCCGCTTCGTCAAGTCGCCAATTGTCTGAATAGATTACGCGTTATGACATCTTTGCAGACACATCATTCACTTTTTATTCACAACCAGCGCGGAACTCGCTCGGGCTGGCCCCGGTACATTTTTTAAAGACGCGAGAGAAATAAAGCTGATCGTCAAACCCGACATTGCGCCCGACGGTGGCTATCGGCATCCGCGTCGTGCTGAGCAGCAGCTTCGCCTGGCTGATGCGCTGATCCTCGCGCCAGCTCAGTACGCTAATGCCTAACTGTTGGCGGAACAGGTGCGACAGGCGGGACGGCGACAGACAGACGTGCTGCGCCACGCTGGCAATATCAAACAGGCTGTCCGCCAGATGATCGCTGATGTACTGACAGGCGTCGCGCACCCGGCTGTCCATCGGCGGATGCAACGATTCATTGATCGCCTCCATACGTCGCAGCAGAAGCTGCTCCAGCAGGTTAATCGCCAGCAGTTCAGAGTAGCGCCCTTCCCCCTGCCCGGCATTGATGATTTGACCAAAAAGCTCATTAAAGCGCGGCTGGTGCGCTTCGTCAGGGCGGAAAAAACCGGTCTGCGCAAAAATCGTCGGCCAGGTGAGCCACTCCTGCCAGTAGGCGCGCGGTCGGAAGTACACCCACTGGTGATACCATTCGCTCGCGTTGGGATGGCGACCGTAGTGGTGTACCTCGCCAGGCGGAAACAGCAAAATATCCCCCGGACGGCAGACAAACTGTTTGCCGTGGTTATTGATCACCCCTTCCCCGCGAATCGTAAGATTAAGGATATATCCCTTCATCCCCAGCGGGCGGTCGATAAAAAAATCCAGATAGCCGTTCGCCTCAATGGGCGTCAGCCCTGCAACCAGATGCGCATTAAACGAATAGCCCGGCAGCAGGGGATCATTTTGCGTTTCAGCCATAAATTCAATACTCCCGGCGTTCTGAGAAGAAACCAATTGTCCATATTGAGTGAGACATCTTCACCTTCCCCTCTGCGCCCCGCCGTCATTGCGGTTACGGACCATCAACCCCGCTTGCGAAAAGAGATTTGTAACAAAGGCCGATTGCGAAGGCGATAAAAACGGGTAACAAAAGTGTCTATAACTACGACAGAAATGTCCACATTGAATATTTGCACAGCGTCACACTTTGCAATGCCATAGCATTTTAATCCATAAGATTAGCGGATCCTGCCTGACGGTTTTTATCCCCGCTATCTACTGTTTCTCCATACCTGTTTTTTTCGATTGGAGTAAGACGATGGCGATTGCAATTGGCCTCGATTTTGGCAGTGATTCAGTTCGTGCTCTGGCGGTGGATTGCGCCACCGGGGAAGAGATCGCCACCTGCGTAGAGTGGTATCCCCGCTGGCAGGAAGGGCGCTATTGCGACGCCCCGAACAACCAGTTCCGCCATCATCCACGCGACTACATAGAGTCAATGGAAGCCGCGTTGAAAAACGTCCTCGCGACCCTGAGCGCGTCACAGCGTGGCGAGGTGGTCGGCATCGGCGTCGACAGCACCGGCTCCACCCCCGCCCCCATTGATGCCGACGGCCACGTTCTGGCGCTGCGTCCTGAGTTCGCCGAAAACCCGAATGCGATGTTCATCCTGTGGAAAGATCACACCTCGGTCGAAGAAGCGGAAGCCATCACCCGCCTGTGCCATACGCCGGGCAAAACCGATTATTCCCGCTACATCGGCGGTATTTACTCCAGCGAATGGTTTTGGGCGAAAATTCTGCACGTTACGCGTCAGGACAGCGCCGTCGGGCAGGCCGCCGCCTCCTGGATTGAGCTGTGCGACTGGGTGCCTGCCCTGCTCTCCGGCACCACGCGCCCGCAGGATATTCGCCGTGGTCGCTGTAGCGCCGGACATAAATCGCTGTGGCATGAGAGCTGGGGCGGTTTGCCGCCCGCCAGTTTCTTCGATGACCTCGATCCCATCATCAACCGCCACCTCGCCTGGCCGCTGTTTACCGACACCTTCACTGCCGATCTGCCGGTTGGCACGCTGTGCGCGGAGTGGGCGCAACGCCTCGGCCTGCCGGAAAGCGTGGTCATCTCTGGCGGCGCGTTTGACTGCCATATGGGCGCGGTTGGCGCGGGCGCGCAGCCGAATGCGCTGGTGAAAGTGATCGGCACATCGACCTGCGACATTCTGATTGCCGACAAGCAGAGCGTCGGCGACCGCGCGGTGAAAGGCATTTGCGGCCAGGTAGACGGCAGCGTCGTGCCTGATTTTATTGGCCTGGAAGCGGGACAGTCGGCATTCGGCGATATCTATGCCTGGTTTGGCCGCATTCTCGGCTGGCCGCTGGAGCAGCTTGCGGTGCAGCATCCTGAACTGAAAGACCAAATCGCCATCAGCCAAAAGCAGCTACTCCCGGCGCTGACCGAGGCGTGGGCGAAGAATCCATCGCTGGATCATCTGCCCGTGGTGCTCGACTGGTTTAACGGTCGCCGCACGCCGAACGCTAATCAGCGTCTGAAAGGGGTGATTAGCGATCTGAATCTCGCTACCGATGCGCCAGCGCTGTTTGGCGGCCTGATCGCCGCCACTGCCTTCGGCGCACGCGCCATTCAGGAATGCTTTACCGAACAGGGCATTGCCGTCAACAACGTGATGGCGCTGGGCGGCATCGCCCGTAAGAATCAGGTGATCATGCAGACCTGCTGCGACGTGCTCAACCGCCCGCTACAGATTGTTGCCTCAGACCAGTGCTGCGCGTTAGGCGCCGCCATTTTTGCCGCCGTCGCCGCAAAAGCGCATGTCGATATCCCTGCCGCACAACAAAAAATGGCCAGCGCCGTAGAGAACACCCTGCAACCGCGCCCGGAACAGGCTCAACGCTTCGAACAGCTTTATCAGCGCTACCGGCAGTGGGCGGTCAGCGCTGAACAACACTATCTTCCGACTGCCGCCCCGGCGCCAAAAACCCCGGTCAGCCAGGCAACCCTGACCCATTAAGGACACGACAATGACGATTTTTGACAACTATGAAGTGTGGTTTGTGATTGGCAGCCAGCATTTGTATGGCTCTGAAACGCTGCGCCAGGTTACTCAGCATGCCGAACATGTGGTAAAGGCGCTGAATACCGAAGCAAAACTGCCCTGCAAACTGGTGCTGAAACCGCTGGGGACGTCGCCTGACGAGATCACTGCGATTTGTCGTGACGCCAGTTATGACGATCGCTGTGCGGGCCTGGTGGTCTGGCTGCACACCTTCTCGCCCGCGAAAATGTGGATTAACGGGCTGAGTATTCTCAACAAGCCGCTGTTACAGTTCCACACCCAGTTCAATGCCGCCCTGCCGTGGGACAGCATCGACATGGACTTTATGAACCTGAATCAGACCGCGCACGGCGGACGCGAGTTTGGTTTTATCGGCGCGCGTATGCGTCAGCAGCACGCGGTAGTGACCGGTCACTGGCAGGATAAACACGCGCACACGCGTATCGGCTCATGGATGCGTCAGGCGGTCTCCAGACAGGACACCCGCCACCTGAAAGTGTGCCGCTTTGGCGACAACATGCGTGAAGTGGCCGTGACCGACGGCGATAAAGTGGCGGCGCAGATCAAGTTCGGCTTCTCGGTGAATACCTGGGCGGTGGGCGACCTGGTGCAGGTCGTGAATGCGGTTAGCGACGGCGACATTAACGCGCTGGTGGATGAATACGAAAGCCGCTATACCCTGACGCCCGCGACGCAAATTCACGGCGACAAGCGGCAGAACGTGCTGGAAGCCGCGCGTATTGAACTGGGCATGAAGCGCTTTCTGGAACAGGGCGGCTTCCACGCGTTCACCACGACGTTTGAAGATTTGCATGGCCTGAAGCAGCTCCCAGGACTGGCCGTACAGCGTCTGATGCAACAGGGCTACGGTTTCGCTGGCGAAGGCGACTGGAAAACCGCCGCGCTGCTTCGCATCATGAAAGTGATGTCTGGCGGTTTGCCGGGCGGCACCTCATTTATGGAGGATTACACCTACCACTTTGAGAAGGGCAACGATCTGGTGCTCGGCTCGCACATGCTGGAAGTATGCCCGTCTATCGCGGTGGAAGAAAAACCGATCCTCGACGTGCAGCACCTCGGCATCGGAGGTAAAGACGCGCCCGCACGTCTGATCTTCAACACCCAAACCGGCCCGGCGATCGTCGCCAGCCTGATCGACCTCGGCGATCGCTATCGTCTGCTGGTCAACTGCATCGACACCGTAAAAACGCCGCATGACCTGCCGAAACTGCCGGTCGCCAACGCGCTGTGGAAAGCCCAGCCGGATCTGACCACCGCATCCGAAGCGTGGATTCTCGCCGGTGGCGCGCACCACACCGTCTTCAGCCATGCGCTGGATCTGAACGATATGCGCCAGTTCGCAGAGATGCACGATATTGAAATCACCGTCATCGATAACGATACCCGCCTGCCCGCCTTTAAAGACGCGCTGCGCTGGAACGAAGTCTATTACGGGTTCAAACGTTAACAGTTGCCGGATGGCGGCGTAAATGCCTTATCCGGCCTACAGGTCGCACCAACCTCGTAGGCCGGATAAGCGCAGCGCCATCCGGCGTGGAGACAGCTATGTTAAAAGATCTCAAACGTCAGGTACTGGAAGCCAATCTGGCGCTGCCAAAACACAATCTGGTGACTCTCACCTGGGGAAACGTCAGCGCCGTCGATCGCGAGCGCGGCGTCTTCATCATCAAACCTTCCGGCGTCGACTACAGCGTGATGAGCGCAGAGGATATGGTGGTGGTCAGCATTGCCACGGGTGAAGTGGTGGAAGGAACGAAAAAGCCCTCCTCCGATACGCCGACCCATCGTCTGTTGTATCAGTCTTTCCCGTCGATTGGCGGCATCGTCCACACCCATTCGCGCCACGCGACCATCTGGGCGCAGGCCGGGCAATCCATCCCGGCGACGGGGACGACCCATGCGGACTATTTTTACGGCACGATCCCCTGCACGCGCAAAATGACCGATGCGGAGATCAACGGCGAATATGAATGGGAGACGGGCAACGTCATCGTTGAAACCTTTGAAAAACAGGGTATCGATGCCGCGCAGATGCCCGGCGTGCTGGTGCATTCACACGGTCCGTTCACCTGGGGCAAAAACGCCGAAGACGCGGTGCATAACGCCATTGTGCTGGAGGAGGTCGCCTGTATGGGCATCTTCTGCCGCCAGCTTGCGCCACAGTTGCCGGATATGCAGCAAACGTTGCTGGATAAGCACTACCTGCGCAAACACGGGGCGAAGGCTTATTACGGGCAGTAATGGATAGCCCGACGGCGCAACCATACCTGTATAAAACCACAGCAAAACGTTCCGAACCAGGCTATAATCATGCCTGGTTTTTTAATGAGTACGCAGCGTGGCGCAGGCAGGTTTTATTTTAACCCGGCACTGGCGGGATACCCCGCAAGGAACAGAGGTCTCATTCTGGCTGGCAACGGACACCGGTCCTTTGCAGGTCACGCTCGCGCCGCAGGAGTCGGTCGCGTTTATCCCTACGCATCAGGCCGCCCGCGTCACCTCGCTGCTGCGCACAGAAAATGGCTATCGCCTGACGCCGCTCAATTTGCAGGATTTTCATCGCCAGCCCGTCTCGGGGTTGTACTGCCGCTCGCACCGACAGCTGATGCGTCTGGAAAAACAGCTGAAAGAACAGGGCGTAACGGTCTATGAAGCCGATGTGCGCCCGCCGGAACGTTACCTGATGGAGCGGTTTATCACCGCTCCCGTTTGGCTGGAGGGCGACACAAAAGACGGCGCGATCGTCAATGCCCGCCTGAAACCGCACCCAGACTACCGTCCCCCGCTGAAATGGGTATCGCTGGATATTGAAACCACCCGACACGGCGAGCTGTACTGCATTGGCCTGCAAGGCTGCGGACAACGCGTCGTTTTTATGCTCGGCCCGGCGAATGGCGATGCCTCGGCACTGGATTTCCAGCTTGAGTATGCGGCGAGCCGCCCGCTGCTGCTGGAAAAACTCAACGACTGGTTTGCCCGGCACGATCCCGATGTGATCATCGGCTGGAACGTGGTGCAGTTTGATTTACGCGTCCTGCAAAAACATGCCGAGCGCTATCGTATCCCTTTACGTCTGGGGCGCGACAACACCGAGCTGGAATGGCGCGAGCACGGTTTCAAGAACGGCGTGTTTTTCGCCCAGGCCAAAGGGCGGTTGATTATTGACGGCATTGAGGCGCTCAAATCCGCGTTCTGGAATTTCTCATCATTTTCACTGGAAACCGTGGCCCAGGAGCTGCTTGGCGAAGGGAAATCGATCGATAATCCCTGGGACAGAATGGACGAAATTGACCGCCGTTTCGCCGAAGATAAGCCCGCGCTCGCCACGTATAACCTCAAGGACTGCGAGCTGGTGACGCAGATTTTTCATAAGACGGAGATCATGCCGTTTTTACTGGAGCGCGCCACCGTTAACGGTCTGCCCGCTGACCGCCACGGCGGTTCTGTCGCCGCCTTCGGTCATCTCTATTTTCCCCGTATGCATCGCGCCGGTTACGTTGCGCCGAATCTCGGTGAAGTCCCGCCGCATGCCAGCCCTGGCGGTTACGTAATGGACTCGCGCCCTGGCCTGTATGACTCCGTACTGGTGCTGGATTATAAGAGCCTGTACCCGTCGATCATTCGCACGTTCCTGATCGACCCGGTTGGGCTGGTGGAAGGGATGGCGCAACCGGACCCGACACACAGCACCGAAGGCTTTCTTGACGCCTGGTTCTCGCGAGAAACGCACTGTCTCCCGGAGATCGTCACGCAGATCTGGCACGGGCGCGATGAGGCCAAACGCCACGGCAATAAACCGCTGTCCCAGGCGCTGAAGATCATCATGAATGCGTTTTACGGCGTGCTCGGGACGACGGCCTGCCGCTTTTTCGATCCCCGACTGGCCTCGTCGATCACCATGCGCGGCCACGCGATCATGCGTCAGACCAAAGCGCTGATCGAGGCGCAGGGCTATGACGTGATCTACGGCGATACGGATTCCACTTTCGTCTGGCTGAAAGGCGCGCATTCTGAAGACGAGGCGGCAAGGATTGGCCGCGAGCTGGTGCGTCATGTGAATGACTGGTGGACGCAATCCCTGCAACAGCAAAAGCTGACCAGCGCGCTGGAATTAGAGTTTGAAACCCACTTCCGCCGTTTTCTGATGCCGACCATTCGCGGGGCGGACACCGGCAGCAAAAAGCGCTATGCCGGGCTGATTCAGGAAGGCGAGAAGCAGCGAATGGTATTTAAAGGGCTGGAGACCGTGCGCACCGACTGGACGCCGCTGGCGCAGCGATTCCAGCAGGAGCTTTACCTGCGTATCTTCCGCCAGGAACCCTATCAGGAGTATATCCGGGAAACCATCGATAACCTGATGACGGGCAAGCTGGATGAACAGCTGGTTTACCGCAAGCGACTGCGCCGCCCGTTGAGCGAATATCAGCGTAACGTTCCGCCGCACGTTCGCGCCGCCCGGCTCGCCGATGAACAAAACATCAAGCTGGGGCGCCCGGCGCAGTATCAGAACCGCGGTACGATCAAATACGTGTGGACGACTAACGGCCCTGAGCCGCTGGATTACCGGCATTCACCGCTGGATTACGAGCACTATTTAACCCGCCAGCTACAGCCGGTCGCAGAGGGAATACTTCCCTTCATCGATGATAATTTTGCTACACTACTCACAGGACAACTGGGGTTATTTTGACGCGTGACGAATGCGCCGCCATCCATTACCATAGCGCCCTTTCCATTCCTGGACCCAATTAACACTGCTGCCATTCTATTTTGGTAGCGGGTGATTATTGCCTGCAATTAAAGATATAGAGCCGAACATATATGCCTTTTACACTTGGTCAACGCTGGATCAGCGATACAGAAAGCGAACTGGGACTTGGAACCGTCGTCGCGATGGATGCGCGAACTGTCACCTTACTTTTCCCGGCGACAGGTGAAAACCGTCTGTATGCGCGCAGTGACTCCCCCGTGACCCGCGTGATGTTTAACCCTGGTGATACGATTACAAGCCATGAAGGCTGGCAGCTACAAATCGATGAAGTAAAAGAAGAAAACGGTCTGCTTGCCTATACTGGCACCCGCCTTGATACCGAAGAAACCGCCGTCACGCTGCGTGAAGTCCTGCTCGACAGCAAGCTGGTTTTCAGTAAACCGCAGGATCGCCTGTTCGCCGGGCAAATCGACCGGATGGACCGATTCGCTCTGCGCTACCGCGCACGTAAATTTCAGAGCGAGCAGTACCGCATGCCGTGGAGCGGCCTGCGCGGTCAGCGCACCAGCCTGATTCCCCACCAGCTCAACATTGCCCATGATGTCGGTCGCCGCCACGCGCCGCGCGTCCTGCTGGCGGATGAAGTGGGCTTAGGAAAAACCATCGAAGCCGGGATGATCCTGCACCAACAGCTGCTGTCTGGCGCGGCGGAACGCGTGCTGATCATCGTCCCGGAAACCCTGCAACATCAGTGGCTGGTTGAAATGCTGCGCCGCTTCAACCTGCGCTTCGCGCTGTTCGACGACGAGCGTTACACCGAAGCCCAGCACGATGCCTACAACCCGTTTGAAACCGAGCAACTGGTTATCTGCTCGCTGGACTTCGCGCGTCGCAACAAACAGCGTCTGGAACATCTGTGCGACGCACAATGGGACCTGCTAGTCGTCGATGAAGCTCACCACCTGGTGTGGAGCGAAGACGCGCCAAGCCGCGAATATATGGCGATTGAACAACTGGCGGAACGCGTGCCTGGCGTCCTGCTGCTGACCGCAACGCCGGAACAGCTGGGCATGGAAAGCCACTTCGCCCGTCTGCGTCTGCTCGACCCGAGCCGTTTCCACGACTTCGAACAATTTGTCGAAGAGCAAAAAAATTATCGCCCGGTCGCCGACGCCGTCGCCATGCTGCTGGCAGGCAACAAGCTGAGCAACGAAGAGCTGAACATGCTCGGCGACCTGATTGGCGAGCAGGACATCGAACCGCTGCTGCAAACGGCGAACAGCGACCGCGATGGCGCGCAGAATGCCCGCCAGGAGCTGGTCTCCATGCTGATGGACAGACACGGCACCAGCCGCGTACTGTTCCGCAACACCCGTAACGGCGTCAAAGGCTTTCCGAAACGCGAGCTGCACACCATCAAGCTGCCGCTGCCAACGCAATATCAGACGGCGATTAAAGTCTCCGGCATTATGGGCGCGCGTAAAAGCGCGGAGGACAGAGCGCGCGATATGCTCTACCCGGAGCAGATTTATCAGGAATTCGAAGGGGATAGCGGCACCTGGTGGAACTTCGACCCGCGCGTGGAGTGGCTGATGGGGCATCTGACCAGCCACCGCTCGCAGAAAGTGCTGGTGATCTGCGCGAAAGCCGCCACCGCGCTGCAACTGGAGCAGGTGCTGCGCGAGCGCGAAGGCATCCGCGCCGCCGTATTCCATGAAGGCATGTCCATTATTGAACGCGACCGCGCCGCCGCGTGGTTTAGCGAAGAAGACAGCGGCGCGCAGGTTCTGCTGTGCTCGGAAATCGGTTCTGAAGGCCGTAACTTCCAGTTCGCCAGCAACCTGGTGATGTTTGACCTGCCGTTTAACCCGGATTTGCTGGAGCAGCGTATTGGCCGTCTGGACCGTATCGGCCAGGCGCACGATATTCAGATCCACGTTCCGTATCTGGAAAAAACCGCGCAGTCCGTGCTGGTTCGCTGGTATCACGAAGGGCTGGATGCCTTTGAGCACACCTGCCCGACCGGTCGCGCCATCTACGATACGGTGTATCACGATCTGATCGCTTACCTGGCGACGCCTGAAAATACCGACGGTTTTGACGCGCTGATCAAAACCTGCCGCGAGCAGCACGAAGCGCTGAAGGCGCAGCTGGAGCAAGGGCGCGACCGTCTGCTGGAGATCCACTCTAACGGCGGCGAGAAAGCGCAGGCGCTGGCAGAGAGCATTGAAGAACAGGATGACGACACCAGCCTGATCGCCTTCGCCATGAACCTGTTTGATATCGTCGGGATTAACCAGGATGACCGTGGTGAGAACCTGATTGTGCTGACGCCTTCCGATCATATGCTGGTGCCGGACTTCCCTGGCCTGCCGGAAGATGGCTGCACCATTACGTTCGAGCGTGATGTGGCGCTGTCGCGTGAAGATGCGCAGTTTGTTACCTGGGAACATCCGCTGATTCGCAACGGACTGGATCTGATTCTGTCTGGCGATACCGGCAGCAGCACGATTTCGCTGTTGAAAAACAAAGCGTTGCCGGTGGGAACGCTGCTGGTGGAACTGGTGTATGTCGTTGAAGCGCAGGCGCCGAAACATTTACAGCTTAACCGTTTCCTGCCGCCGACGCCGGTGCGCATGCTGCTGGATAAAAACGGCAATAACCTGGCCGCGCAGGTGGAGTTTGAAACCTTCAACCGCCAGCTGAGCGCCGTTAACCGTCATACCGGCAGCAAGCTGGTCAACGCGGTTCAACAGGACGTACACGCGATTCTGCAACTGGGCGAAGCGCAGGCGGAGAAATCGGCCCGGGCGCTGATCGACGCCGCGCGTAGCGAAGCGGATGAAAAACTGTCTGCCGAACTGTCGCGTCTGGAAGCGCTGCGCGCCGTTAACCCGAACATCCGTGATGATGAACTTGCGGCGATCGACAGCAACCGTCAGCAGGTAATGGAAAGCCTGGATCAGGCCAACTGGCGTCTGGATGCCTTGCGTCTTATCGTCGTCACGCATCAGTAACGGAGCAAAAAATGGGGATGGAAAACTACAATCCGCCGCAGGAGCCCTGGCTGATTATCCTGTATCAGGATGAGCACATTATGGTGGTCAACAAGCCCAGCGGCTTGTTGTCCGTGCCGGGCCGCCTTGAGGAGCACAAAGATAGCGTGATGACGCGTATTCAACGCGATTATCCGCAGGCGGAGTCGGTGCATCGTCTGGATATGGCGACCAGCGGCGTGATTGTAGTGGCGCTGACCAAAGCGGCGGAACGGGAACTGAAACGCCAGTTCCGCGAGCGTGAGCCGAAAAAACAGTACGTTGCGCGCGTGTGGGGGCATCCAGCCCCTGCCGAAGGGCTGGTTGATTTACCGCTGATCTGCGACTGGCCGAACAGGCCGAAACAGAAAGTGTGCTATGAGACAGGTAAGCCTGCGCAAACCGGGTATGAGGTGGTGGACTTCGCTGCGGATAACACCGCACGGGTGGTGCTTAAACCGATTACCGGGCGTTCTCATCAGCTACGTGTGCATATGCTGGCGTTGGGACACCCCATTCTCGGCGATCGCTTCTACGCGTCGCCAGAAGCGCTGGCGATGGCACCGCGTCTGTTGCTGCATGCCGAAACGCTAACCATCACCCATCCCGCGTATGGCAACAGTATGACCTTTAAAGCCCCGGTAGATTTTTAAATTCTGTACCCATTTTTGCCGGGGGCGCTTCGCTTGCCCGGCCTACCGTTCTCAACGTAGGCCGGATAAGACGCTTTACGTCGCCATCCGGCAAAACCATTATTTAAAACCTTTCTGCTCTTTAATCATTTCATACGCTTTCTGAATTTCCTGCGCTTTTTGCTTCGCCATCTCCATCATCTCCGGCGGCAACCCTTTTGCGACCAGTTTGTCCGGGTGGTGCTCGCTCATCAGTCTGCGGTACGCGCGTTTAATGGTTGTCGCATCATCTGTCGGCTTAACCCCCAGCACATTGCAGGCATCTTCCAGCGTAGGGCCACGCTGCGCCTGCTGCCAGCCGCCACCGGACTGCTGTTGCTGATAACCGCCGCCAAACTGCGCCCCGCCCTGCATCATGCGTAAGAACTGATCAAACTGAGCGCGGGAAATCCCCAGCTCCTCGGCGATAACGTACAGCACTTCCCGCTCGTTCGGATGGAGCGTTCCATCCGCAAACGCCGCCTGAATCTGAATTTCCAGAAACATCCGTATCAGATCAAACCGCCCAAAGCAGACGCTGCGAAACTGGCGCATTTTTTCACGTAACGGGTAATTATCCGATTTTCCCACGCGAAACGCGTGTTGGGCGGCGGTACGTGATTCGCCGTGTAAGTTCATCCGGTCCATCAACTGGCTGGCAATATGGATATCCGCTTCCGTCACGCGCCCTTTCGATTTGGTTAAATGCCCCATGACCTCAAAAGTGGTGGCGAAAAACAGTGCCTGCCGTTCACGCTGATTGGCGAACCATGCCATTTTGCGGCTGCGGGCTTTGTCGAACATGTGGCCTATCAGCAGACCTAATACCACGCCCCAGAAGCCGCCTCCCATCATCAGCGCCACTGCGACACCTACAATCTTTCCCCAGTACTGCATAGACTCCCCAAATCTTTACGCTGACAGTGAGGCTATGTCCCACAATATAGAGTGCTTTTCCTGGAATGAAGGCTGCGGTCAATTGTGGGACATCGCCTATAATTTGCATTATCATACCTGTCATTCAATGCCGTGCCTAACACCACAGACACATACCCATTGGATTTCACGTTGCAGCAAGACCGCCGCACAGCCGCCAGACGCTTATCCAGGCAAGTCGCCGGGGCATGTGAATAACGTCCACGAAAGCGCAACCTGAAAGACGACGGGTAGAAAAGGGACAGGATTAACACTAGCGTAGTGAAGATGAGTACGTTAGTCTCTGACCGTTTGTCACGCGCAACGCTACTGATGATGGAACAATAAATACAACGTATGAAAAAACGTATTCCCACTTTCCTGGCCACCATGATCGCCAGCGCCCTTTATAGTCAGCAGGGCCTGGCCGCCGACCTTGCCTCGCAGTGCATGTTGGGTGTGCCAAGCTACGACCGTCCTCTGGTGAAAGGCGAGACGAACGAATTACCCGTGACGATCAACGCCGATCACGCGAAAGGGAACTACCCGGACGACGCGGTATTCACCGGTAATGTCGATATCAACCAGGGTAACAGTCGCCTGCAAGCTGACGAGGTGCAACTCCATCAAAAAGAGGCGCCAGGCCAGCCGGAACCGGTGCGTACCGTCGATGCGCTCGGCAACGTCCATTATGACGACAATCAGGTTATTCTGAAGGGGCCGAAAGGCTGGGCGAACCTGAACACCAAAGACACAAACGTGTGGGAAGGCGACTACCAGATGGTCGGCCGTCAGGGGCGCGGGAAAGCGGACCTGATGAAGCAGCGTGGCGAAAACCGCTATACCATTCTGGAAAATGGCAGCTTTACCTCCTGTCTGCCAGGCTCCGATACCTGGAGCGTTGTGGGCAGCGAAGTGATTCACGATCGTGAAGAGCAGGTAGCGGAAATCTGGAACGCCCGTTTTAAACTGGGTCCGGTTCCCGTGTTTTACAGCCCTTATTTACAGCTGCCGGTCGGTGACAAACGCCGCTCCGGTTTCCTGATCCCGAACGCGAAGTACACCACCAAGAACTATTTTGAGTTCTACCTGCCGTATTACTGGAACATCGCGCCCAATATGGACGCCACCATTACGCCGCATTATATGCACCGTCGTGGCGGTGTCATGTGGGAGAATGAGTTCCGCTACCTCAGCCAGGCGGGCGCGGGTTTAATGGAGTTCGACTATCTGAATTCCGATCGCGTTTACGACGATGATCATCCGAACGACAGCAACTCCCGTCGCTGGTTGTTCTACTGGCGCCATAGTGGCGTGATGGATCAGGTATGGCGCTTTAATGTCGACTATACCAAGGTCAGCGACTCCAGCTACTTCAATGACTTTGACAATAAGTACGGTTCCAGTACCGACGGTTACGCCACGCAGAAATTCAGCGTCGGCTATGCCGTGCAGAACTTTGATGCCACGGTGTCGACCAAACAGTTCCAGGTGTTCAGCGATCAGAATACCAGCAGTTACTCCGCTGAGCCGCAGTTAGACGTTAACTTCTACCAGAATGACGTCGGTCCATTCGATACGCGTATTTACGGCCAGGCCGTGAAGTTTGTGAACACCCGAGACAACATGCCGGAAGCGACTCGCGTTCACCTGGAGCCGACCATCAACCTGCCGTTATCGAATCAGTGGGGCAGCATCAATACTGAAGCGAAGCTGCTGGCGACGCACTACCAGCAAACCAATCTGGACTGGTACAACTCGCGAAACAGTACCAAACTGGATGATTCTGCCAACCGCGTGATGCCGCAGTTCAAAGTCGACGGCAGGATGGTATTTGAACGCGATATGAATATGCTTGCGCCGGGTTACACCCAGACGCTGGAGCCGCGCGCGCAGTATCTGTACGTGCCATACCGCGACCAGAGCAAAATCTATAACTACGACTCCTCATTATTGCAGTCCGACTACAGCGGCCTGTTCCGCGACCGCACATATGGCGGTCTGGACCGTATCGCCTCCGCAAACCAGGTCACGACCGGCGTCACATCGCGTATTTATGATGATGCCGCAATTGAACGTTTTAATGTTTCCGTGGGTCAAATCTACTATTTCACGGAGTCTCGCACCGGCGATGACAACATAACCTGGGAGAATGACGACAAAACGGGCTCACTGGTTTGGGCGGGCGACACCTACTGGCGTATCTCCGACCGCTGGGGACTGCGTAGCGGTATTCAGTACGACACGCGTCTGGACAGCGTCGCGACCAGCAGCAGTACGATCGAATACCGTCGCGATGAAAATCGTCTCTTACAGTTGAACTACCGTTATGCCAGCGCGGAATATATTCAGGCTACGCTGCCGTCTTATTCCACTGCGGAGCAGTATAAAAACGGGATTTCCCAGGTCGGGGGCGTTGCCAGTTGGCCGATTGCCGATCGTTGGTCTATCGTAGGCGCTTACTACTTTGATACCAATGTGAATAAGCCTGCCGACCAGATGCTCGGCGTGCAGTACAACTCCTGCTGCTATGCGATTCGCTTCGGTTATGAGCGTAAGCTGAACGGTTGGGATAACGATAAAGAACACGCTGTTTATGACAACGTGATCGGCTTTAACATTGAATTGCGTGGTCTGAGCTCCAACTACGGTCTCGGCACCAAAGAGATGTTGCGTTCGAACATTTTGCCGTATCAAAGCTCTCTGTGATTTGATTGATTTACCACGTAATCCGCATTGCGGTTAATTGAAATGGAAAAAGTATGAAGAACTGGAAAACGCTGCTTCTCGGTATCGCCATGATCGCGAATACCAGTTTCGCTGCCCCGCAGGTGGTCGATAAAGTCGCAGCCGTCGTCAATAACGGCGTCGTGCTGGAAAGCGACGTTGATGGCTTAATGCAATCAGTAAAACTTAATGCGGGTCAGGCTGGTCAGCAGCTTCCTGATGATGCCACGCTACGTCATCAGATCCTGGAACGTTTGATCATGGATCAAATCGTTCTCCAGATGGGTCAGAAGATGGGGGTGAAAATCTCTGATGAACAGCTGGATCAGGCTATCGCCAATATCGCTAAACAGAACAACATGACGCTGGACCAGATGCGCAGCCGTCTGGCTTACGATGGTCTGAGCTACTCAACCTACCGTAGCCAGATCCGCAAAGAGATGATCATCTCCGAAGTGCGTAACAACGAAGTGCGTCGTCGCGTCACCATCCTGCCGCAGGAAGTGGATGCGCTGGCCCAACAGGTCGGTAACCAGAACGATGCCAGCACAGAGCTGAACCTGAGCCACATTCTGATCCCGCTGCCGGAAAACCCGACGTCGGATCAGGTAAGCGAAGCGGAAGCCCAGGCGCGCTCGATTGTTGATGAAGCGCGTAACGGCAGTGATTTCGGCAAACTGGCGATCACCTACTCCGCCGACCAGCAGGCGCTGAAAGGCGGCCAGATGGGCTGGGGACGTATTCAGGAGCTGCCGGGCATTTTCGCGCAGGCGCTGAGCACGGCGAAAAAAGGCGACATCGTTGGCCCGATTCGTTCCGGCGTTGGCTTCCACATTCTGAAAGTGAACGATCTGCGCGGCCAGAGCCAGAGCATCTCCGTCACTGAAGTTCATGCCCGCCATATTCTGCTGAAACCCTCGCCGATCATGACCGATCAACAGGCGCGCCTGAAACTGGAAGAGATCGCAGCAGACATTAAGAGCGGCAAAACGACCTTTGCTGCCGCAGCGAAAGAGTTTTCACAGGACCCTGGTTCTGCCAACCAGGGCGGCGATCTGGGCTGGGCAGCGGCGGATATTTTCGATCCTGCCTTCCGCGACGCGCTGACCCGCCTCAACAAAGGCCAGATGAGCGCCCCGGTGCACTCCTCCTTTGGCTGGCACCTGATCGAACTGCTGGATACGCGTAACGTTGATAAAACCGACGCGGCGCAGAAAGACAGAGCTTACCGTATGCTGATGAACCGTAAGTTCTCGGAGGAAGCGGCGACCTGGATGCAGGAGCAACGCGCCAGCGCTTACGTAAAAATCCTGAGCAATTAATGGCTACTGTTCAACGCGTTGTTATCACTCCCGGCGAACCCGCCGGGATTGGTCCTGACTTAGTCGTTCAGCTCGCACAGCGTGAGTGGCCGGTCGAGCTCGTCGTCTGTGCAGATGCCCGTCTGTTAACCGACCGGGCCGCGTTGCTCGGTTTGCCCCTCTCGCTTCTTCCCTACTCGCCAAATCACCCTGCAAAACCGCAATCCGCCGGCACGCTGACCCTGTTGCCGACAGCGCTTCGCGCTCCTGTCACCCCAGGTCAACTCAGCGTTGAGAATGGGCAGTATGTGGTGGATACGCTGGCGCGCGCCTGCGACGGTTGTCTGCAAGGGGAATTTGCGGCGCTGATCACCGGGCCGGTTCACAAAGGCGTCATCAATGACGCTGGCGTACCGTTTACTGGACACACGGAGTTTTTTGAAGCGCGTTCGCAGGCGAAGAAAGTGGTGATGATGCTGGCCACCGAGGAGCTGCGGGTCGCGCTGGCGACAACGCACCTGCCGTTAAGAGCGGTTGCCGACGCCATTACGCCCGCTTTGCTGCATGAGGTGATCGGCATTCTGCATCATGATTTACGCACGAAATTCGGCCTTGCCGATCCGCATATTCTGGTGTGCGGGCTAAATCCCCATGCGGGTGAAGGCGGCCATATGGGAACCGAAGAGATCGACACGATCGTTCCGGTACTGGATGATCTGCGCGCTCAGGGGATGCGCTTAAGCGGCCCTTTGCCCGCCGACACGCTTTTCCAGCCTAAATATCTCGATCATGCCGATGCCGTGCTGGCGATGTACCACGATCAGGGTCTCCCCGTGCTAAAATACCAGGGATTTGGTCGCGGCGTGAATATCACGCTGGGCCTGCCTTTTATTCGAACATCCGTAGACCACGGTACCGCGCTTGAACTGGCGGGTCGGGGGCAAGCGGATGTCGGCAGTTTTATTACGGCGCTTAATCTCGCCATCAAAATGATTGTTAATACCCAATGAATAATCGAGTCCATCAGGGCCACTTAGCCCGTAAACGTTTCGGGCAAAACTTTCTCAACGATCAGTTTGTGATCGACAGTATTGTCTCCGCCATTAACCCGCAAAAGGGTCAGGCAATGGTCGAAATCGGCCCCGGTCTGGCGGCGCTGACGGAGCCTGTCGGCGAACGTCTGGACCAGCTCACGGTGATCGAACTTGACCGCGATCTGGCCGCGCGCCTGCAAACGCACCCGTTTTTGGGGCCGAAACTGACGATTTATCAGCAAGATGCCATGACCATGAACTTTGGCGAGCTGTCTGAGAAGATAGGTCAGCCGCTGCGCGTATTCGGCAACTTGCCCTACAACATCTCCACTCCGTTGATGTTCCACCTCTTTAGCTATACTGATGCCATTGCCGACATGCACTTTATGTTGCAAAAAGAAGTGGTCAATCGTCTGGTTGCAGGGCCGAACAGTAAGGCGTATGGTCGATTAAGCGTCATGGCGCAATATTATTGCCAGGTGATCCCGGTGCTGGAAGTGCCACCATCCGCCTTCACGCCGCCGCCTAAAGTCGATTCCGCCGTTGTGCGTCTGGTGCCTCACGCGACGATGCCGTATCCGGTGAAAGACATACGCGTGTTGAGCCGCATCACCACCGAGGCGTTTAACCAGCGTCGTAAAACGATTCGCAACAGCCTCGGCAATCTGTTCAGCGTCGAGGTGCTGACGGAACTGGGCATTGACCCGGCATTGCGAGCGGAAAATATCTCTGTCGCGCAATATTGCCAGATGGCGAACTATCTGTCAGAAAACGCGCCTTCGAAGGAGAGTTAAGCATGATCAATTCGCCCCGAGTGTGTATTCAGGTTCAGAGCGTCTACATTGAAGCGCAATCTTCACCTGATGATGAACGTTACGTATTCGCATACACGGTAACCATCCGCAATTTGGGGCGAGCGCCAGTGCAGTTGTTGGGGCGTTATTGGCTGATAACCAATGGTCATGGCCGCGAAACCGAAGTACAGGGCGAAGGTGTGGTTGGCGTGCAGCCGCACATCGCGCCCGGAGAAGAGTACCAGTACACCAGCGGCGCCGTTATTGAAACGCCGCTGGGCACCATGCAGGGTCACTACGAAATGATCGATGAAAAAGGCGTCGCCTTTACTATCGATATTCCCGTGTTCCGACTCGCCGTTCCAACACTTATTCATTAAAACTCAAGCAATGGCAACATACCTCATTGGCGACGTTCACGGTTGCTACGACGAACTGATCGCATTGTTACACCAGGTGGAATTTACCCCCGGTTCAGATATCCTGTGGCTTACCGGCGATCTGGTCGCTCGCGGCCCTGGTTCTCTGGAAGTGCTCCGCTACGTGAAATCACTGGGCGACTGCGTGCGTCTGGTGCTTGGCAATCACGATTTACATCTGTTGGCCGTCTTTGCGGGCATTAGCCGCAATAAGCCGAAAGACAGGCTGACTCCGCTGCTGGAGGCGCCAGACGCCGACGAACTGCTCAACTGGCTGCGCCGTCAGCCGCTGTTGCAGGTCGACGAAGAGAAGAAGCTGGTGATGGCGCATGCGGGCATTACGCCGCAGTGGGATTTACAGACAGCGAAAGACTGCGCGCGCGATGTTGAAGCCGTGCTGTCGAGCGACTCCTACCCCTTCTTCCTCGACGCGATGTACGGCGATATGCCGAACAACTGGACGCCGGAGCTAACGGGTCTGGCGCGGCTGCGTTTTATCACGAATGCCTTCACCCGTATGCGTTACTGTTTCCCGAACGGCCAACTGGATATGTACAGCAAAGAGTCGCCGGAAAACGCCCCTGCGCCGCTGAAACCCTGGTTCGCCATTCCGGGACCGGTTAGCGAAGCATACAGCATTGTCTTTGGTCACTGGGCGTCGCTGGAAGGTAAAGGGACGCCGGAAGGCATTTATGGTCTGGATACCGGCTGCTGCTGGGGCGGGGATTTAACCTGTCTGCGTTGGGAAGATAAGCGCTACTTCGTGCAGCCGTCGAATCGTCATCTTGATTCAGGCAAAGGCGAGGCGGTAAACGCCTGAGCGTTATTTTGTAGGCCGGATAAGGCATTTACGCCGCTATCCGGCATTCACGCCACATTATTGCCTGATGGCGCTTCGCTTATCAGGCCTACAAATCCGCGTTACAACATGCCGGATTAACGACGTTCCAGAATCTCGAAGCAGTAGCTGTGAGAATTCTGCTCATCGGCGTCGTGGAACTCGCTGAAGACCGATTCCCAGTCATCCGGTTCGTAGTCCGGGAAATGGGTGTCCCCTTCCACTTCGGCATCAATATGCGTCAGATACAGTTTCTGCGCTTTCGGCAAGAACTGTTCGTACACGCGTCCGCCGCCAATCACCATAATCTCTGGCGCATCGCCGCAGGCGGCAATCGCTTCATCGACCGATTTCACCCACTGCACGCGATCGTCAGTGCCAGGCTGGCTGCTGATGACGATGTTTTTACGCCCCGGCAGCGGTCGTCCGATGGATTCCCAGGTATGGCGCCCCATAACCACAGGCTTGTTTAAGGTGTTACGTTTAAACCAGGCGAGATCGGCAGGCAGGTTCCACGGCATGGCGTTTTCCATGCCGATAACGCGATCTACCGCTAACGCCGCAATCAGACTGATCATTGAATATTTCCTGGATACAAAAAATTGTCGCCACTATACGGAAAGAGCAATCTTTCGTCGACTAACGAAAAGAGGAATAGCACGAAAATTTTCCGTTCTGCTGGCAACCCGACTTATTTAAAGCGGTGTCAGCTCGCAGGCCGCCATCAGGCAATCAGACGCGCCATCCGGCCTACGATGGTTTGTAGGCCCGGTAAGCGCAGCGCCACCGGGCAAATTGTCGGATGGCGGCATAAACACCTTATCCGACCTACGATGGTTTGTAGGCCCGGTAAGCTTAGCGCCACCGGGCAAATTGCCGGATGGCGGCGTAAACGCCTTACCTGGCCTACGTTGACGGTTTCACTTCCGGCTCATCATCTGCATCACCCGTATGTTTACCTTCATCCGTGCCTTGCCAGCCGTGGCGTTGAATTAACGATAAATGTTCACGGTCTTCAGTAATAATCTCGCTCAACATAGCGCTGGTGCGTTTATAGACAGCCGCGCGGGACGTTGGATCGTTTTCCCCTTTCGCCATCTCTTCCACCATCTGCGTATTAAAACGACGGAACAGATCGGCACGCTCGCGCGCCTCGTAGCGTCCCAGCCCTAATTTTTCCAGCGCCTGACGCCCTGTTTTTAACGCGCCTTCAAACGTTTCACGCTCCGGCATCTCAACACCGGCCTGTCGCAAACGAATGTAGTGATCGACATCGCGGGCGCGGGCAATAATTTGCAGGTCGGGGAAATGGGCTTTTACCATTTCTGTCAGTTGTAAACTGGTTTGCGGATCGTCAATCGCGTTGATCAGCACTTCCGCTTTCGCCGCACCGGCAGACTCCAGCAGATCCATGCGCGTCGCGTCACCGTAAAAGACCTTCATGCCAAATTTGCGCAGCGTTTCAATATGATCCGGGTCATGGTCGAGAATCACCATTTTTACCCCGCTCGACAGCAGCAAACGCCCCGTAATCTGCCCAAAACGGCCAAATCCGGCGATGATCACGCGCGGTTGCTCCGCATCGATCTCATCCGCTTCACGCGCTTCGCCGATTGCGGATTTTTCCAGACGGCTCAGGAGCACCAGAAAAATGGGCGTCGCCGCCATTGAGAGCGCAACGGTGAGCGTCAACGCCTTCGCCCATTCCGGGTCGAGTACATTGGCCATTTGCGCCGCGCCGAATACCACAAAGGCAAACTCACTCCCCTGTCCTAATAATACGGCAAACCAGAGACGTTGCTTATTCGGCACCCGTAGCGGCCTGGCGACAAGCCACAGCATTACCGTTTTAATGACCAGGAAACCGACCAGCAGGATAAGAATGCGTAACGGATTATCGATCAGCGTGCCAAAGTCGATAGACATGCCGACGCCGATAAAGAACAGCCCCAGCAGCAGCCCTTTAAATGGCTCTATGTCGCTTTCCAGCGCATGCCGGTATTCCGAGCTTGCCAGCAACACGCCCGCCAGAAACGCCCCCATCGCCATCGACAGCCCCACTTCTTCCAGCAGCAAGCCGAAGCCAAAGACCAGAAACAGGGCCACGGCGCTGAACACTTCACGCAAACCGGAACGCGCGACAAAACGCAACGCCGGACGCGTGACATAGCGCCCTAACAGCACCACCAGCGCCAGCGCTCCCGCCACTTTTAACGCAGACAGCGCAAAGACGCCCAGCGTCGTTGAGGCGCTGCTGGCGGCCAGCAAGGGGATCATCGCCACCAGTGGAATAGCGGCAATATCCTGAAACAGCAGCACGGCGAATGTGCTACGGCCCATTTGCGAGACGGTCAGGTTACGCTCATCCATCGCCTGCATCGCAATCGCCGTGGAAGAGAGCGCCAGCGTCATGCCGATCAGCTCCGCCACCTGCCAGCGCAGACCGAGGAACATACAGAACAGGCCAATCAACCCACCGCATACCACCATCTGCAACGCGCCGCCGCCAAAAACCGACGCACGCAATTTCCACAAACGCTGAGGGTCCAGCTCCAGCCCAATCACAAACAGCATCAGCACCACGCCAATTTCGGCGAAATGAAGAATAGCTTCAGCGTCCGTCACCAGACGCAGCCCCCACGGGCCGATAATACACCCGGCAATGAGGTAGCCCAGCACCGACCCTAAGCCCAGCCGGACGGCAATCGGCACAATCAGCGCGGCCGACCCCAGGTAAATCAGCGCCTGTATCAGCGTATGGCTATCCATGATTTGCCTCCTGCCACGCCAGCAAACGTTGCTTGTAGTGGCGCGCCTGCGCCTGGAGCGTTTCGTCATCACAGACAAACGTACAGTGCATCGCAAAAGGCGGCAGCCAGTTGAGCCCACAATAGAGCGCGGTAGCCTGTAACGGCTGCGAGAGCACGTCAAAGCCCGGATAGGCGCCAATAGCGAAGTGGCTTTCGCCTCCGCCGGTCGTCACGGCCCACATCAGATCTTTGCCCCGGAGCGCCGTGCCGCCATGCCCGTAGGCCCAGCCATGCGCGAGGACTTTGTCCATCCAGAGTTTGAGTAAAGGGGGAACGCTGTACCACTGCATTGGATGCTGCCAGATGATAAGACGCGAGCGCGCCAGCGCCTGCTGTTCGGCGGCAACATCAATATTGAAGTCAGGGTAAAGTTGATAGAGCGAGCGAATTTCGACGCCATCCAGCGTCCTTGCCTGTTCCAGCATCCGTTTATTCGCATGCGAGTGCTGCGGATACGGATGGGCATAAATAATGAGGATCATGAAGTAGCCTGTTATTTTACATCTCTGTTTTACCACAGAGTGTAGTCAGTAATTTAACAGGCTAATAGTGAATATTATTGAGCAGCTAAATGGATAAAACTGAATTAATTATCCAGTTCGCTCATGTTCTTCACCTGATCGCGGTTGATCTGTTCCGTTTTACCGGTTTCTGCGTTTTTGTAGGACACCAGTCCGGTATCATCATCGACCTGTGGTTTACCATCAGTGACGATCGTCTTGCCGTCGGTGGTTTTTATGGCCTGGTTTGATGAACAGCCCGCTACGGTAAATACCGTCGCAGCGGCAAAAAGAGACGCAATAAGAAGTTGTTTTTGCATGGTGTTCTCCCTGCTTTTCAGTCATTTTCAGTGGTATACCCATTAACTATAGACTAACTGACTGACCTTAAAAGAAAATACAGAACACTCTGAAGATATCCCCTAGCACAGAGGCTTGTTGCGAATCGTCATACTGCTCGTCTGGGCAAGCGTCAGTCCACGCGTCTCCGGCGCAAAAGCGATGGAAATAAGCAGACCGATAAGTGAAATTCCCGCCCCCATCAGCATGACGTAGCTGATCCCATATCTGGTGATGAAGATCGGCAGCGCCCACGTTGAAAGGATGGTGCCAATTCGGCTCAGAGACATAATGACGCCCACGGCAGACGCGCGAATATCCGTCGGGAACAGCTCATTCGGGTAGAGCCACTGAAGGTTCCCCGGGCCGCCGGAGAAAAAGGCGTACACCGCAAAGGCCGCAACCACCAGCCAGATCCCCATTTCTGGAATCAGCCCCAGCACAGCCAGCGCCAGCGTCATCATGACAAAGCTGCCGATCAGCAATGGCCGTCGCCCTATGCTGTTCAGCCAGTACATCGGCGGAATACAGCCCAGCATAAAGAACAAACTGATCACCACATTACCCAGCGCCGCGCTTTTCCCGACGCCCAGCCCCAGCAGGCCGACAATCTGCGGGCCAAAAGTATAGATGGCGAACATCGGGATGACCTGGCAGGTCCAGATGGCGGCGACAAACAAAACAAACGGGAAGTGACGGCGATTAAACAGCTGTAAGAAGCGCGTCTCCTGGGGCGGTTCTTCATCGAACGCCACCGGTTCGCCAAACAGTTTAATCATCATCTCCTCACACTCTTTCACCCGCCCCTTACGCAACAGCCAGCGCGGTGATTCGGGAAGATCGAAGCGCCCGATCAGGATCATAATGCAGGGAATTGCCGCGCTCCCCAGCATCCAGCGCCATCCGCCCGCCACATCGTACAACCAGTAACCGACCAGATCGGCGCAGGTGGCGCCGACGTACCACATCGCGGCAATAAAACTGATCGAGAAGGCGCGCTGGCGGGTGTTGGAAAACTCGGTAATCATCGAGGTGGCGATAGGATAATCCGCGCCAATCACCACCCCAATCAGCACGCGCATGACGAGCAACTCCATCGGCGATGAGACAAACATCGTCGCTACCGATATCACCCCAATGGCGATGATATCGATGAGGAACATTTTACGTCGCCCCACTTTGTCTGAGATATAGCCGAACAGCGACGTACCGACAAACAGCCCGGCCAGCGTGCCTGCCCCCAGTAACCCCAGCCACTGCGCATCCAGCTTCAGCGCAGGCGTGAGCTGCTCCAGCGCCACGCCAATCATGACCAGTACGTAACCGTCCAGGAACGGCCCGCCGCTTCCCCACAGCATAATTCTGCGGTGAATAGAGGAGAATTTAATGTCGTCAAAGTTCCTGGGCTGCTGCATAGCCGCGTCCTGTTTTGTTTTCACTTGATGCCTGATGGCGCTACGCTTATCAGGCCTACGAATCACGTATTTTGTAGGCCGGATAAGACGCATCAGCGACGCCATCCGGCATCAACCTCAGCCGTAGCGAAATTCCACGCCAAAGGTGCCGCGCGGGTATTCCCATTTCTCCAACGCCGTCCCCAACCCGAGGATTCGACAGGTGCCGCACTCCAGGCACCCGGCGTAATCAAAACGCACGCTGCCGTCGTCCTGCTTTTTATACAACCCGGCCGGACACGCCTTGATCAGCACCTCCAGCGCCTGCTTATCCGGTTCGGTTTTCAGGATGATGTGCGGATTGTCTTCATCCACATTGAATTTATTGACGCCCAGTTTGACGTCCACATTGACGGGAGAAGTCATAATACGGTCACTCCTTTGATGCCATCCTTCATCAGGTTGATGAAGCCCACTTTCTTCGCGTGGCGCAGGATTTTTTTACGCACAGGGACGGGAGCGCTGCCATCGACGGTAAACAGATCGCGGGCAATGCCCACCGCCATTTCAGGGTAGCGCGTGAACATACGCGGGTTGTCCATAAACGCCGGTAAGCGCTGGTACATACGCATATCCCGCATCGGCCCGTTGTCGAGATGCTGTCGATATTCCGCCAGCCCCTGTCGGCTGAAATCGTTGCTCTGCATGGCCGAAAGTACGGTCTTCGCCGCCGCTTCCCCTGCCGCGACGGCCAGGTCCATACCGCGAATCGTAAAACCGAGGTTCATACACATACCGGCGGCGTCACCGGCAATCAGCACGCCGTCGCCCACCAGCTCCGGCTGCATATTCATTCCCGCTTCCGGGACGACGTGCGCGGCGTACTCCAGCAGTTTTCCGCCCGCAATCAGCGGCGCCACCGCCGGATGCTGTTTAAAATCTTCCAGCATTTGTGGAACCGACTTTTTCGCCTCTTTCAGATGATGCAGACCGCAAACCAGCCCCAAAGAGAGGGTCGTTTTATTGGTATAGAGGAAGCCGCCGCCCATCAGACCGTCGGTCGGAGAACCGGCAAACAGACAGGCCGCGCCTTCATTTCCCTGTAATCCGAAGCGATCCACAATGACCGATTCAGGCAACTCAATTAACTCTTTTACGCCTACCGCGACATGGGCGGCATCTACACGTTTCGCCATTCCCAGCTTTTCCGCCAACAGCGAGTTCACGCCATCAGCGAGAATGACAGTTTTCGCTTCAATAACGTCGCCATCCGCCTCAACGCCCACCACTTTGCCGTCGCGCTGAACAAGATTATCCACGCGGATGCCGGTTATCAGCTGCGCGCCCGCCTCTTCAGCCTGTTCCATCAGCCAGGCGTCAAATTTACTGCGCAATACGGAATAAGAGACCTGCGAAGGCGCGGCATCCTCGCCATTGACGTAATCCACCGCCATCGCCCCTTTTTCGGTCATAAAAGCGAGTTTTTCATGGGTGATCACGCGTTCAACCGGGGCATGCTCAGCAAAACCGGGGATAATGCGCTCCAGACTGTGCGCGTAGATGCGCCCGCCGGTGACATTCTTCGCGCCAGCGGAATTGCCGCGCTCAATAACCAGCACCTGCGCCCCTTCACGGGCGAGCACCAGCGCCGCGACAGAACCCGCCAGCCCGGCCCCCACGATGATGGCATCAAAGATATCTTCGGACATAAGAACTCCAGATTTACCTGTCAGCGGCAGGGCCGATACCCACAAGCCCTGCCCGAGTGGATCAGCGTGCTAAAGCGCTCGTAAGCGCAGGCAGAATCTTCATCACATCGCCGACAATGCCGTAATCAGCGTATTGAAATATCGGCGCATTTTTATCTTTGTTGATGGCGCAGATGGTTTGTGAACCGTTCGCGCCCACCATGTGCTGGATCTGCCCGGAAATGCCCACCGCGAGGTAAAGCTCTGGTTTAAGCATCAGGTTGGAGATGCCGACATAACGCTCGTGCTCCATCCATTTTTCGTTTTCCGCCACCGGACGAGAACACGCCAGTTCCGCGCCTATGGCCTGACACAGCGCCTGGGCCAGCGAGATATTCTCTTTGCTGCCGATGCCGCGCCCGACGCTGACCACCAGTCGCGCTTTATCAAGATCGACCGTGTTGCTCTGGCGCGCCTGCGTTGCGGTGCGCGTTACGACGACATCTGGCGACTGCCACTGCACGTCATGCGACTCGCCGTGGCGGGACGCGTCCGCCTGTTGCGCCTCGAACGTGCCGCTGCCGACGGTGATCACCGCATACGGTGATGTGATGGTCTCTTCGCCAATCGCCAGCCCGCCGTAGACCATATGCCGGACGGTCGCATGGCCCTCCTGCTGCGTTACCGCACTGGCGTCGTTAGAGACGGCCGCCGCGAGACGAAATCCCAGCTTTGCCGCCAGCAGTTTGCCACGGCGGGTATTAGGCAGCAGCACCAGACCCGAATCCCCCTGCTGGCGAATCGTCTGCGCCATCACCCCGGCGTAATCTTCCACCATGCGGTCGTCCGGTTTACCGCGTAAATGCCAGATGTGATTCGCCCCCAGCTGGCGTGCCGTCTCGCCCTCGACGTCGTGCTGCACAAACGCATGAATCTGCTCGCCTGAAGCCAGTGCGCCGCTCATCAGTTCCGGCAGACGAGAAGGGGTATCGCTGAATACCCAGACATGAGAAAACGTGTTCATAATATCCCCCGGTAATTAAATGATTTTGCGCAGATGTTCGGCGAACGCGGCGATCTGTTCTTCACCATCGCCTTCAATAACGATGCGCTGACGCTCGCGTTGTTTCGGTGCGGCGACTTTCTGGACGGAGTACGCGTCTGGCGCACTGAAACCAATATCCGCCGCAGACCAGACCTGCACCGGTTTTTTCGCCGCGCCCAGAATCGCTTTCATCGACGGGATCTGCGGAGCGTTAATGTCTGTGGAGACCGCCACCATCGCAGGCAGGGGAATACTCAGGGTTTCAATTTCATCTTCCAGTTCACGCTCAACGGTAAGCGCACTTTCCGTCAGGGAGAGGATTTTGCTCACGCCGTTGATGGCCGGAATGTTCAGCGTTTCACCCACCAGCAGGCTGACCTGCTGGGCATAAAGGTCGGAGGAACCGTCGCCGCAAACGATCAGATCAAAGCCCGATTTTTGCGCGGCGGCGGCAAGCGCTGCGGCGGTGCGTTGCGGCAAAGCCTGTTCAAACTGGTCGTCTATCACCACGACCAGTTCATCTGGCCCACGGGAGAGCACATCTTTACGCCCTTTGGCGTTGGTCAGCGCCTTGCCGCCTACGCTCATGGCAATCACCTGGGCATCGCTTGCCTGCTGCTTTAACTGGCAGGCAGCTTCAATCGCATTCAGATCGTACTGACTGATTTTGGCATCCGCTTTGCTGATATCTAATGAACCATCGGCATTATTGATCGCAATATCCTGCTCATCAGGCACGCACTTGTAACAAGTAATTATCTTCATTGCATCTCCAGAAATCATGAAGGAAACGTCATCCATATCGGCGGTGTTAAATACAGATATCACGCTCTTTAATTCGGAAATAAAACTTTAATCACCAATATTGAAAATGTCACACGCTGATATTTACAACTTTCAATATTGTTAAGCACCTCACTAATATTGAACAGCACCCGTAGAACATAAAAATTTTCAATATTGCTTGATGGATCACCAATATTGAATGAGAGATGCGCGCAATTCGACCAAAATACATCGCATCTAATTGTTTTAAATTGATTTTATTTGAAAATCAGGGTCAAAAACACCAGACAAAAAAGTGTGATCAACATAACGGATTACCGCAAAATGAATACCCATTATGAGTTACTCGCCAAAGCGACTCTGAGGTCTAACTGTCATCAGATTATTACTAAGAAAAATAAACAAAATATAACAAACGGGAACGTAACATAAATTTCGTTTTGACACTGGAATTGACTCATGAAAAATGAAAAGAGAAAGTCCGGGATTGAACCTAAGGTTTTTTTCCCGCCGTTAATAATTGTAGGGATACTTTGTTGGCTAACCGTCAGAGATCTCGACGCTGCGAATATTGTTATTAATGCCGTCTTCAGTTATGTCACAAATATCTGGGGTTGGGCATTTGAATGGTACATGGTGGTGATGCTTTTTGGCTGGTTCTGGCTGGTCTTCGGCCCTTACGCTAAAAAAAGATTAGGTGATGAACCGCCAGAATTCAGCACCGCCAGCTGGATTTTCATGATGTTCGCCTCCTGCACTTCCGCCGCCGTGCTGTTCTGGGGCTCAATCGAAATTTATTATTACATCTCGACGCCGCCCTTTGCTCTGGCACCTGGCTCCAACGGCGCCAAAGAGATCGGCCTCGCCTACAGCCTGTTTCACTGGGGGCCGTTACCGTGGGCGACTTACAGCTTCCTCTCCGTCGCGTTCGCCTACTTCTTTTTTGTTCGCAAAATGGACGTGATTCGTCCCAGCTCGACGCTGGTACCTTTAGTGGGCGAGAAACACGCGAAAGGGTTATTCGGTACTATTGTCGATAACTTCTATCTGGTGGCGCTGATCTTCGCGATGGGCACCAGCCTCGGCCTGGCGACGCCGCTGGTGACAGAGTGTATGCAGTATCTGTTCGGCATCCCTCATACGCTGGAACTGGACGCCATCATCATTACCTGCTGGATCGTTCTGAACGCCATTTGCGTGGCCTGCGGCCTGCAAAAAGGGGTGAAAATCGCCAGTGACGTGCGTAGCTATCTCAGCTTCCTGATGCTCGGCTGGGTGTTTATCGTCAGCGGCGCCAGCTTCATCATGAACTACTTCACCGATTCCGTCGGTATGCTGTTGATGTATCTGCCACGCATGTTGTTCTACACCGATGCAATCGGCAAAGGCGGCTTCCCGCAGGGCTGGACCGTTTTCTACTGGGCATGGTGGGTCATTTACGCCATCCAGATGAGTATCTTCCTCGCGCGTATTTCCCGCGGCCGTACCGTGCGTGAACTGTGCTTTGGGATGGTGCTCGGCCTGACCGCCTCCACCTGGATTCTGTGGACCGTTCTTGGCAGCAACACCCTGCTGCTGATGGATAAAAATATCCTCAATATTCCACAACTGATCGAACAGCACGGCGTGGCGCGCGCCATCATCGAAACCTGGGCCGCACTGCCATTCAGCACGGCTACGATGTGGGGATTCTTCATCCTCTGCTTTATCGCCACCGTCACGCTGATTAACGCCTGCTCCTACACGCTGGCCATGTCCACCTGCCGCGAAGTGCGCGACGGTGAAGAGCCGCCGCTGCTGGTACGTATCGGCTGGTCGGTGCTGGTTGGCGTTATCGGCATCGTCCTGTTAGCGCTCGGCGGGTTAAAACCCATTCAAACCGCGATTATCGCCGGAGGATGCCCGCTGTTCTTCGTCAACATCATGGTAACGCTCTCCTTTATCAAAGACGCCAAAGTGCACTGGAAAGATAAATAAACTCAATAAACTCCTTACAAATGAGGCTGGAAGATGGATTTTAATTTGAATGACGAGCAGGAACTGTTTGTCGCCGGTATTCGTGAACTGATGGCCAGTGAGAACTGGGAAGCCTACTTTGCCGAGTGCGATCGCGACAGCGTCTACCCGGAACGTTTTGTGAAAGCGCTGGCGGATATGGGCATTGACAGCCTGTTGATCCCGGAAGAACACGGCGGGCTGGAAGCCGGTTTCGTCACCGTTGCCGCCGTATGGATGGAACTGGGGCGTCTGGGCGCGCCAACTTACGTGTTGTACCAATTGCCGGGAGGTTTTAACACTTTCCTGCGTGAAGGGACCCAGGAACAAATTGATAAAATCATGGCGTTCCAGGGAACCGGCAAGCAGATGTGGAACTCGGCGATCACCGAACCGGGAGCGGGATCGGATGTTGGCAGTTTAAAAACTACCTATACCCGTAAAAATGGTAAGGTTTATCTTAACGGCAGCAAGTGTTTCATCACCAGTAGCGCCTACACCCCCTACATCGTGGTGATGGCACGGGACGGCGCCTCCCCGGACAAACCGATTTATACCGAATGGTTTGTCGATATGAGCAAACCCGGCATCAAGGTTAACAAACTTGAGAAGCTCGGCCTGCGCATGGACAGCTGCTGTGAAATCAATTTTGACGATGTTGAGCTGGACGAAAAAGACATGTTCGGCCGGGAAGGTAATGGCTTTAACCGCGTAAAAGAAGAGTTCGACCACGAACGTTTTCTGGTGGCTTTAACCAACTACGGTACGGCGATGTGCGCGTTCGAAGATGCTGCGCGTTACGCCAATCAGCGCGTGCAGTTTGGCGAGACGATCGGCCGCTTCCAGCTGATTCAGGAGAAGTTCGCGCATATGGCGATCAAATTAAACTCCATGAAAAACATGCTGCTGGAAGCCGCGTGGAAAGCGGATAACGGCACCATCACCTCGGGCGATGCCGCGATGTGTAAATACTTCTGCGCCAACGCCGCGTTTGACGTGGTAGACAGCGCCATGCAGGTATTGGGCGGCGTCGGGATTGCGGGCAACCACCGCATTACGCGTTTCTGGCGTGACCTGCGCGTTGACCGCGTCTCCGGCGGCTCTGACGAAATGCAGATCCTGACGCTCGGCCGCGCCGTGCTGAAGCAATACCGTTAAACATTGCCCGGTGGCGGGCCTACAAACATCGTAGGCCGGATAAGGCGTTTACGCCGCCATCCGGCAACATGCCCGGTGGCGCTACGCTTACCGGGCCTACAAACCATCGTAGGCCGGATAAGGCGTTTATGCCGCCATCCGGCAATTTGCCCGGTGGCGCTGCGCTTACCGGGCCTACAAAAAATGCAGGAATTTATTTATGAACCGTTTACCGATGCCCACTTTCGGGCCGCTCGCCGGATTGCGGGTCGTGTTCTCTGGGATTGAAATCGCCGGGCCGTTCGCCGGACAAATGTTCGCAGAGTGGGGCGCGGAAGTGATCTGGATTGAAAACGTCGCCTGGGCCGATACCATTCGCGTCCAGCCGAACTATCCGCAGCTTTCACGCCGAAACTTGCATGCCCTCTCCCTTAACATCTTCAAAGATGAAGGTCGGGAAGCGTTTCTGAAACTCATGGAAACCACTGACATCTTCATCGAAGCCAGCAAAGGCCCGGCGTTTGCCCGTCGCGGAATTACCGATGACGTGCTGTGGGGACACAACCCCAAACTGGTGATCGCCCACCTTTCCGGTTTCGGTCAGTACGGCACGGAGGAGTACACCAACCTCCCGGCTTACAACACCATCGCCCAGGCCTTTAGCGGCTACCTGATTCAGAACGGCGATGTCGATCAACCCATGCCCGCGTTCCCGTATACGGCGGACTATTTTTCCGGGATGACCGCCACCACCGCCGCGCTGGCGGCTTTGCACAGAGTGCGTGAAACCGGCAAAGGCGAAAGCATTGATGTGGCGATGTATGAAGTGATGCTGCGTATGGGTCAGTACTTCATGATGGATTACTTCAACGGCGGCGAAATTTGCCCGCGCATGACCAAAGGCAAAGACCCCTACTACGCCGGATGCGGGCTGTATAAATGCGCAGACGGTTACATCGTGATGGAGCTGGTCGGCATTACGCAGATCAACGAGTGCTTTAAGGATATCGGTCTGGCGCACATTCTGGGTACGCCAGAGGTGCCGGAAGGCACCCAGCTTATCCATCGCGTTGAGTGCCCTTACGGGCCGTTAGTCGAGGAAAAACTGGATGCGTGGCTGGCAACCCGTTCCATCGCCGACGTGCAGGCGCGTTTCGCCGAGCTGAATATCGCCTGCGCGAAAGTGCTGACCATTCCAGAACTGGAAAGCAACCCGCAGTACGTCGCCCGCGAATCCATTACCGAGTGGCACACGATGGATGGCCGCACCTGTAAAGGGCCAAACATCATGCCGAAATTCAAAAACAACCCAGGGAAAATCTGGCGTGGCATGCCGTCGCATGGCATGGACACCGCCGCCATTCTAAAAAACATCGGTTACAACGAAGCAGATATACAGGAACTGGTCAGCAAGGGTCTGGCCAAAGTTGAGGATTAAACGCAAAGCGCTAACCGGTTTATCCGGTTAGCGCGCATGCCTATTTTCGAACGGATAACAGTGCAATGGATATCGTTGGCGGACAAAACTTACGTCAGATGTGGGACGACCTGGCCGAGGTATACGGAAATAAAACGGCGCTTATTTTTGAATCCAGCGAAGGCGTTGTCCGGCAATTCAGCTACGCGTCGCTGAATGAAGAGATCAACCGCACGGCGAACCTTTTCCTCGCCTCAGGCATTCAGAAAGGCGATAACGTCGCGCTGCATCTGGATAACTGCCCGGAGTTCTTTTTCTGCTGGTTTGGTCTGGCCAAAATTGGCGCCATCATGGTGCCGATCAATGCCAGGCTCCTGCGCGAAGAGAGCGCCTGGATTTTACAAAACAGCCGCGCGCAGCTCATCGTCACCAGCGCTGAATTTTATCCGATGTATCGCCAGATACTGCTTGAGGACGATACCCTGCTCAATCATATCTGTCTGATTGGCGAAAATGCGCCCGTTGAAGATAACGTTAGCCATTTTTCTCAACTGAAAGACCAGCAGCCTGCCACATTGTGCTATGCGCCGCCGTTATCCACTGACGACACGGCGGAGATTCTGTTTACTTCTGGCACCACCTCGCGGCCAAAAGGCGTGGTCATTACCCATTACAACCTGCGTTTTGCGGGTTACTACTCCTCCTGGCAGTGTGCGCTGCGTGAAGATGACGTCTATCTGACGGTGATGCCCGCCTTTCATATTGACTGTCAGTGTACTGCGGCAATGGCGGCATTCTCCGCAGGCAGCACCTTTGTGCTGATCGAAAAATACAGCGCCCGCGCGTTCTGGGGACAGGTACGAAAGTATCGCGCCACCGTCACGGAATGTATTCCGATGATGATCAGGACGCTGATGGTGCAGCCCGCCTCCCCGGAAGAGAGGCAGCATTGTCTGCGCGAAGTGATGTTCTATCTCAACCTTTCCGTGCAGGAAAAAGACGCTTTTATTGCACGTTTCGGCGTCCGGCTGCTGACCTCTTACGGGATGACGGAAACCATTGTCGGCATTATTGGCGATCGTCCCGGCGATAAACGGCGCTGGCCATCTATTGGTCGCCCTGGATTTTGCTATGAGGCGGACATCCGCGATGAGCAGAACCGCTCGCTGCCCGCCGGAGAAATCGGTGAAATCTGTATTAAAGGCGTGCCGGGAAAAACCCTCTTTAAAGAGTATTACGCCAGGCCGGAAGCCACCGCCAAAGCGCTGGAAGCCAACGGCTGGCTGCATACCGGTGATTCCGGCTATCGGGATGAGGAGGGATTTTTCTATTTCGTCGACAGGCGTTGCAACATGATTAAGCGCGGCGGCGAAAATGTCTCCTGCGTCGAACTGGAAAACATTATTTCGGCTCATCCCAAAATTCAGGACATCGTCGTTATTGGTATTCACGATTCGATCCGCGATGAAGCCATTAAAGCCTTTGTGGTGCTTAATGAAGGTGAAACATTAACGGAAGAGGAGTTTTTCGCTTTCTGTGAACAGAATATGGCGAAATTCAAAGTCCCCTCTTTTCTTGAGATAAGAAATGATCTGCCCCGAAATTGTTCAGGAAAAATAATTAAAAAGAACCTGAAATAAGCATTCTTACCCGTCCGATTTTAAATAATGGAGTGAAGATATGAGTGAATCATTACATTTGACCCGTCACGGCCCGATTCTGGAAATTACGCTGGATCGCCCGAAAGCGAATGCAATAGACGCAAAAACCAGTTTTGAGATGGGCGAAGTTTTTCTCAATTTCCGTGACGATCCCGAATTACGTGTGGCGATCATCACCGGTGGCGGCGAAAAATTCTTCTCCGCAGGCTGGGATTTAAAAGCGGCAGCCGAAGGCGAAGCCCCGGACGCCGATTTTGGCCCCGGCGGGTTTGCCGGTTTAACCGAGATCTTTGACCTGGATAAACCGGTGATTGCCGCCGTTAACGGCTATGCCTTCGGCGGCGGGTTCGAACTGGCGCTGGCGGCGGATTTTATCGTCTGTGCCGATAACGCCAGTTTCGCGCTGCCTGAAGCAAAGCTCGGCATTGTGCCTGACAGCGGCGGCGTGCTGCGCCTGCCTAAGCTGTTGCCGCCTGCTATCGTCAACGAAATGCTGATGACCGGCAGACGAATGGACGCAGAAGAAGCCTTGCGCTGGGGAATTGTGAACCGGGTTGTCAGCCAACAAGCGTTAATGGACAGCGCCCGCGAACTGGCGCAACAGCTGGTGAACAGCGCGCCGTTGGCGATCGCCGCCCTCAAAGAGATCTACCGCACAACCAGCGAAATGCCGGTGGAAGAAGGCTATCGCTACATTCGCAGCGGCGCATTGAAGCACTACCCGTCGGTACTGCACTCTGAAGATGCGCTCGAAGGCCCGCAGGCGTTTGCCGAAAAACGCGATCCGGTCTGGAAAGGCCGCTAGCGCCGCGCTGCCGGATGGCGCTAACGCTTATCCGCCTACTGCCGTAGGTCGGATAAGGCGCAGCCGCCATCCGACAACAATCACGGAGAAATAACCATGAGCTATTACGCCTTTGAAGGCCTGATTCCGGTAGTACATCCAGAGGCGTACGTGCATCCCAGCGCCGTGTTGATTGGCGATGTCATCGTCGGTGCCGGCGTCTATATCGGCCCGCTTGCATCGCTGCGCGGCGACTATGGGCGTCTGATTCTTGAGGCGGGCGCTAACCTTCAGGATAGCTGCATCATGCACGGTTATTGCGATACCGACACCATCGTGCATGAAAACGGGCATATCGGGCACGGCGCAATCCTTCACGGCTGCGTGATTGGTCGTGATGCGTTAGTGGGCATGAACAGCGTAATCATGGATGGCGCAATCATCGGCGAAGAGAGTATCGTCGCCGCCATGAGTTTTGTAAAAGCGGGTTTTGTCGGCGCGCCCAGGCAGCTGCTGGTTGGCGCGCCTGCACGCGTCAAACGTGATGTCACGGATGAAGAGCTGCACTGGAAACGGCTCAACACGCAGGAATATCAGGATCTCGCGGTACGCTGTCGGGCATCGCTATGTGAAACGCAACCCTTAACCCAGGTCGAAAAGAACCGGCCGCGCCTGAAAGGCACGACGGAGGTGAAGCCAAAATCGGCGTAGCGCTTTGTGCCGGATGGCGCTGGCGCTTATCCGGCCTACGAGTCAACACACCGTTGCAGGCCGGATAAGGCATTTACGCCGACATTACCGACGCATACTTTTTGATAGCATCATCTGCCATTTCTGCTCGCGGTTTAGCTCTGCGGGCGGAACCGGCATTCGCGGGGTTCTCTCCGCTTTTACCATCTTCTCCTGCGCGCTATGACCCAAACGCGCATAGAGCTGCGCGTCAATACGCTTAATACGCACCAGACGCTGGCACTGGCATCCTCGCCCTTCCAGCTGATTAGGGATCGTCCTGGTCTCGCACTCTATTTCCCCCACTTCAGAAAGAATATACGAAACCGTATTAATCGCTTTGCAATAATCCATATTAAATTGCTTCGCGATCTCTTTGGCGCTCACCCACCGGTTTTCTGCCATTACCCAATCAGCAATTAACAAATAAAGTGGTTTCTCAACATATTTTTCACTCATAAGCACACCATTTTACAAATTAAAAATCTTGCTACGGTTCGTTATGGCCTGAATATAAATAACGCCATTAACCATAAATAAATTGTGGATATAAGGGGATAGTATGCGACTTAATTGTTGATTAGTGTGAGCGAAATCGTGCTTGTTACATTGAAAACCACATCCAGGAAGCGTATGTGACCAGGAATGACCTTATGGCGTAAAAAAAGGTTCCTTTGCAGGAACCTTTTTATATCACCAGATAAATGCGTCTGCCGCTTACTTCGTAATTTGCGCGTGCATTTCCTGTACGGAGATCACCTTTTCAGTCGCATCGGCGTTCAGCGCCATCGTCGTGGCGAAGCCGCCGTTCAGGGTCGTGTCGTAATGCACTTTATACTGCAACGCGCTGCGGCGAATCAGTTTAGAGTCCTCAATCGCCTGACGACCTGCGGTGGTGTTGATGATGTAGGTGTATTCGCCATTCTTGATACGGTCCTGAATGTGCGGACGACCTTCGTGCACCTTGTTGACCAGACGCGGGTTGATGCCCGCCTCACCCAGCACAATCGCCGTACCGTGAGTCGCATCCAGTTCGAAGCCCTGTTTCAGCAGCTTCGCCGCCAGGTCCACCACGCGTTCTTTGTCGCCTTCACGAACGGAGAGCAGCGCACGGCCCGATTTCTTCATCGTCGAGCTGCTGCCAAGCTGCGCTTTGGCGAACGCTTCAGCGAAGGTGCGGCCGACGCCCATCACTTCCCCGGTAGAGCGCATTTCTGGCCCTAACAGCGGGTCAACGCCCGGGAATTTGTTGAACGGCAGCACCACTTCTTTCACCGAGTAGTACGGCGGGATGATTTCTTTCGTCACGCCCTGCTCGGTCAGCGATTTGCCCGCCATCACGCGCGCCGCCACTTTCGCCAGCGGTAAGCCGGTCGCTTTGGAGACGAACGGTACGGTACGCGCCGCACGCGGGTTCACTTCAATCAGATAGACTTCGTTGTCTTTCACCGCGAACTGCACGTTCATCAGACCACGCACCTGCAACTCAAAGGCCAGCTTCTGCACCTGCTGGCGCATCACGTCCTGAATCTCTTTGCTTAACGTGTAGGCCGGCAGAGAACATGCGGAGTCACCGGAGTGCACGCCCGCCTGTTCGATGTGTTCCATGATGCCGCCAATCAGCACCATTTCACCGTCGCAGATAGCATCCACATCCACTTCCACCGCGTCATCAAGGAAGCGATCCAGCAGTACCGGCGCATCGTTAGAGACGCTGACTGCGGTCTGGAAGTAACGACGCAGGTCAGCTTCGTCGTAAACGATTTCCATCGCGCGGCCGCCCAGCACGTAGGACGGGCGAACCACCAGCGGATAGCCAATCTCTTTTGCCTTCTCAACGGCCTGTTCAATCGCCGTCACGGTGGCGTTAGCAGGCTGTTTCAGTTTCAGACGGTCAACCGCCTGCTGGAAGCGCTCACGGTCTTCCGCGCGGTCAATCGCATCCGGGCTGGTGCCGATAACCGGCACGCCTGCCGCTTCCAGCGCGCGCGCCAGTTTCAGCGGAGTCTGGCCGCCGTACTGTACGATGACGCCTTTCGGTTTCTCGACGCGCACGATTTCCAGCACATCTTCCAGCGTGACCGGCTCGAAGTACAGGCGGTCGGAGGTGTCGTAGTCGGTGGAGACCGTTTCCGGGTTACAGTTGACCATAATGGTCTCGTAACCGTCTTCGCGCAGCGCCAGCGAGGCGTGTACGCAGCAGTAGTCAAATTCAATCCCCTGGCCGATACGGTTCGGGCCGCCGCCGAGCACCATGATTTTGTCGCGGTCCTGGTTCGGATTCGCTTCGCACTCATCTTCATAAGTGGAGTACATGTAGGCGGTGTCGGTAGCAAATTCCGCCGCACAGGTGTCCACGCGCTTGTAAACCGGGTGCAGGTTGAACTGGTCGCGCAATTTGCGCACTTCCGCTTCGCGCACGCCCGCCAGTTTAGCCAGACGCGCATCGGCGAAGCCTTTGCGCTTCAGCATCCGCAGGAAGTCAGCGTCGAGACCGGTGATGCCAAGCTCTGCCACTTTCTCTTCCAGACGAACCAGTTCCTCAATCTGCACCAGGAACCAGCGGTCGATGTTGGTCAGGTTAAAGACGCCATCGACAGACAGCCCCGCGCGGAACGCATCAGCGATGTACCAGATACGCTCGGCGCCCGCATCTTTCAGCTCGCGACGAATTTTGGTCAGCGCTTCCGGGTCATCCAGGCTCACTTTCGGGTCAAAACCGGCGGCGCCCACTTCCAGGCCGCGCAGCGCTTTCTGTAAGGATTCCTGCTGAGTGCGGCCAATCGCCATCACTTCGCCGACGGATTTCATCTGGGTGGTGAGACGGTCGTTGCTGCCCGCGAATTTTTCAAAGTTGAAGCGAGGAATTTTGGTGACAACGTAGTCGATGGACGGTTCGAACGATGCCGGAGTACGGCCACCGGTGATGTCGTTCATCAGTTCGTCGAGGGTGTAACCCACCGCCAGTTTCGCCGCCACTTTGGCAATCGGGAAGCCGGTGGCTTTTGACGCCAGCGCCGAGGAGCGGGAAACGCGCGGGTTCATTTCGATGACAATCAGACGACCGTTTTTCGGGTTCACCGCAAACTGAACGTTGGAACCGCCGGTTTCCACGCCGATTTCACGCAGTACCGCCATCGAGGCGTTACGCATGATTTGGTACTCTTTGTCCGTCAGCGTTTGCGCCGGAGCCACCGTGATGGAATCACCGGTGTGAATGCCCATCGCGTCAAAGTTCTCAATGGAGCAGACGATAATGCAGTTGTCGTTCTTATCACGCACTACTTCCATTTCGTACTCTTTCCAGCCAATCAGCGACTCATCAATCAGCAGTTCGTTGGTTGGGGAGAGATCCAGACCGCGCGCGCAAATTTCTTCGAACTCTTCGCGGTTGTAGGCAATACCGCCGCCGGTGCCACCCATCGTAAAGGATGGACGGATAATGCACGGATAACCGACGTCAGCGGCAACCGCCAGCGCCTCTTCCATCGTATGCGCAATACCGGAGCGGGCAGTGTCGAGGCCGATTTTCTTCATCGCCACGTCGAAACGGCGGCGGTCTTCGGCTTTATCAATCGCATCGGCAGTGGCGCCAATCATGGTCACGCCGAACTCAGCCAGCACGCCCTGACGCTCCAGCTCCAGCGCGCAGTTCAGCGCCGTCTGGCCGCCCATCGTCGGCAGCACCGCATCCGGGCGCTCTTTCTCAATAATTTTACGCACCACTTCCCAGTGAATCGGCTCGATGTAGGTCGCATCGGCCATTTCCGGGTCGGTCATGATGGTCGCGGGGTTAGAGTTCACCAGGATGACGCGATAACCTTCTTCACGCAGCGCTTTACACGCCTGGGCGCCAGAGTAGTCAAACTCACACGCCTGGCCGATAACAATCGGGCCCGCACCCAGAATCAGGATACTTTTTATGTCTGTACGTTTTGGCATGGCTCTGTTTACTCCTGATTATTTCGCGGACTGACGGTACTGCTCAATTAACTCGATAAAGTGGTCGAACAATGGCGCGGCATCATGCGGGCCAGGGCTCGCCTCAGGGTGCCCCTGGAAGCTGAACGCCGGTTTATCGGTACGATGAATCCCTTGCAGAGTGCCGTCGAACAGCGATTTGTGCGTCACTCGCAGATTTGCAGGCATAGAAGCCTCATCCACCGCAAAACCGTGGTTCTGCGCCGTAATCATCACGGTATTGTTATCGATATCTTTTACCGGATGGTTACCGCCGTGGTGGCCGAACTTCATCTTGATGGTTTTCGCGCCGCTCGCCAGCGCCAGCAGCTGATGGCCGAGGCAGATGCCGAAAACCGGAATATCGGTTTCGAGGAATGCCTGAATCGCCTCGATAGCGTAGTCGCACGGCGCCGGATCGCCAGGGCCGTTAGAGAGGAAGATACCGTCCGGGTTCATCTTCAGCACCTCTTCGGCGGAGGTCTTCGCCGGAACCACCGTCAGGCGGCAGCCTCTGTCTACCAGCATACGCAGGATGTTGCGTTTCGCGCCGTAGTCGTAAGCCACAACGTGGAACGGCAGGTCAGTTTCTGATTTGGCTTCCGGCAGGTCGTCTGCAAGCGTCCAGCTTCCCTGCGTCCAGCTATAGGATTCAGCGGTGGTCACTTCTTTCGCCAGATCCATTCCGTTGAGGCCCGGGAAGGCTTTCGCTTTCTCCAGCGCCAGTGCCGCATCCGGGTTATCACCCGCGATAATGCAGCCGTTCTGTGCGCCCTTCTCACGCAGCAGGCGCGTCAGCTTACGGGTATCAATATCGGCAATCGCCACGATGTTATGGCGTTTCAGGTAAGAAGAGAGGTCTTCAGTATTGCGGAAGTTGCTGGCAATCAGCGGCAGATCGCGAATGACCAGGCCTTGCGCATGAACCTGAGAGGATTCTTCATCGGCTTCATTGGTGCCGACATTACCGATATGAGGATAAGTAAGAGTGACAATTTGGCGGGAATAGGAAGGATCAGTGAGGATTTCTTGATAACCGGTCATTGAAGTATTGAAAACGACTTCCCCAACCGCCGAACCTGTTGCCCCTATGGCCCGACCGTGAAACTGGGTTCCGTCTTCCAGAACCAATAGCGCTGACTTAATCAAAACACCCTCCAGAGAATATTCACTCACTTTATTTGCATATTAATTCATTTGTATAACCTGAATCAATGCAAATCTGCTTACCCGTGGATTTCTGGCAAACGGCGGCATTCTGAAGATAAGGCGGGTAAAAGTCAACTTAAAGGCGGTATTTTTTGTATTGTTTTACGACTCAGGCAAAGATGTTCTGATTTAACAGGCAAAAAGATCAGCTAACTTGTCCTGGAAAACGCTTGCGTGGCTGAAAGAATGCATTATGAAACCAGTGAGAAGAAAAAAGTGGACCACTTGGTCAAAATTTACATAAAAGCAACAAATAAACAGAAGAAAACAGATAAATTCACGAGTTTAAATAAAAAATAGAAAGATAAAGTTAAAAATAATAGGGCAATAAATTATTGCCCTATGTAATCAATAAATTATGATTACCATAACCACATCACGAAGGGTAAAAACAAGCTATAAATTGTTTAAATCCAGCACATCTCGCATATCAAAAAGACCATTTGGCTTTGATTTTAGCCAGATAGCCGATCTGACCGCGCCATTCGCAAACGTCATACGGCTGGAGGCCTTATGCGTGATTTCAATACGTTCACCGATATCAGCAAACATCGCGGTATGTTCACCCACAATGTCGCCGGCACGAACCGTCGCAAAACCGATGGTGCCCGGCACGCGTTCGCCGGTATAACCTTCACGACTGTATACCGCGCACGCTTTCAGATCTTTGTCCAGCGCGTGGGCGATCGCTTCCCCCATCGCCAGCGCGGTGCCTGACGGCGCATCCACTTTATGGCGATGGTGCGCTTCGATAATTTCAATATCGGTATAGTCGCCCATCACTTTCGCCGCTTTCTCAAGTAGCTTCAGCATGACGTTAACACCGACGCTAAAGTTGGCGGCGAACACAATGCCGATATCCTGCGCGGCATTGCGAATGGCCTGCTTGCCTGCGTCATCAAATCCCGTCGTGCCAATGACGATGCCTTTACCGTGCTGACGGCAAAACGCCAGGTGCGCCAGCGTCCCTTCCGGGCGAGTGAAATCAATAAAGATGTCAAAATCATCTTTTACCGCTTCCAGGCTACTTTGCACGGTGACGCCCGTTTTCCCTGCGCCTGCTAATTCACCGGCATCGCTGCCCAGTAATGAAGAACCTTCCCGCTCCAGCGCCGCGCCGAGTTGAACGCCGTCCATCCCCAGGGCGGCCTGAATCAGCTGACGTCCCATGCGTCCCCCGGCTCCCGCGATGGCAACGCGGATTTGTGCATCATGCATAGCTATTCTCTTTTATTAATTTTGCGTAAATCGTTTTCAGATTAACCAGCGCCACGCCGCGCCGCTAGCCAAAAACGTCGATAATTAGAATTTAATGATAAACAGGGAGAGATATCAGTAAAAGCTATATGCGGAAAAAGCGGGACACCGCAGGCAACTCTGCCTGCGATCAAGAGCAAATGGACGCTATTCAATGGAATAGTTAATGATGAGCTGCCCTTTCTTCATTTTGATCCCACCGATCGTTATACGACCAAGTTGGCCGAGCGAAGTGACATGTGTTCCTCCACAGAAGTACATCGGAAGTTCGCCAAACCCCACTTTACGTCGCTCACCGTCAAACTCAATTCGGCGGGCATAATCCTTCGCCTGCCACTGCTCAATACACGCCAGCAGATTTTCAGCATCAGGAAGACGAGCATGTTCACCTGCTGAAAAGGTAATGCGCCCCTCACCCGGCCAGTGGTGCGCTTTCACTGGCGACCAACCCCATGTTTCTCCCGCACACCCGATAAGATGGCCTGCTGAATGCAGACGAGAGTTGAGCAAACGCGTCTGTACATCGACTTTTAGCTGCACCACTCCCGCTGCAACGGGTTGCGGCAGAATATGTATAATTTGATTATCACGTAACATGATTCCGCAAACTGGAATATCCGCAATCCAGCCTTTGTCTGCGGGTTGTCCACCTCCCTGAGGGTGGAATAATGTTTTATCGAGCGTAACGGCATACAGGCCATCCATTTGTGGAGAGCACCCCGTCACACATGCCATGCCTTCTGTATCATCGGTGCTGTAATAAAGACGTTCTGTCATATGTCCTCCTGTCGTGAAGGGCAGTATATTATTTATCCCGGAGCAGATAATCCGCCTGCCCGGCAATGAATCTTTGCCTGAGAAACACAAATGAATTTGACACTCCTTCCCGATCTGGCCACTTTTGTGTTGATTGTTGATCACGGTAGCTTTTCTGCCGCAGCGCGCGCAGCAGGTGTGACCCCATCAGCCATGAGCCGCAGCGTTTCACGCCTTGAACGCGAAACGGGCAGCCAGTTGTTGCATCGTTCAACACGTAAGCTGGCATTAAGTGAAACAGGAAAGATGGTGTATGAACATGCAAAAATGATGCTGGAAGCGGCGCGACAGGCCATTGATTCCGGGGGAAGCGTACAACACGTTCCTCAGGGAAAGATTACGCTCAGCGTACCCAAAGCCGTCGGACGCTTCGTTATTCATCCACTGATCCCGCAATTTCTTGAACGTTTTCCCCTGGTTGATGTTTGCCTGAGACTCGAAGACCGCTATATGGATCTCATTGATGATGGCGTCGATCTGGCGCTGCAAATCACCAATACCCCCTCGCCCGGGTTGCATGGCAAGCCGTTAATGCCAATCACCCACATCCTCTGCGCCACGCCAGAGTATCTGCAAAAACAGGGGACACCGACGCACCCGGAAGATTTACGTCAGCACAGTTGCATTAGCCTCGGAGAGACGCCAACGGACTCACGCTGGAAATTTCGTAAACAAGGTAAGACAGAAGTCGTTCAAACAACGGGACGCTATGCGGCTAATCATACGGGTGTAAGACTGGACGCAGTAAAGCGCCATCTGGGAATTGGCAGTCTCCCCGCATTCACGGCCAGAGAAGCGTTACAAGACGGCGAAATCATGCAGGTGTTGCCGGAGTGGACGTTCATCAGCAACTACTCCGGCGAGCTATGGCTTTTGTGGGCTGGAAACAAGCATATGCCGCTCAAAATACGGGCCATGATTGATTACCTTAGCCAACAACTAAAATCCTAGGGCGCCAGCGCCAGCACGTCGGCGACCCACTGCTGGAAGCCAGCCACATCTATCTCCAGCGCCACCTGCACGTTAGGGCTTTTCCCCAGTCGACCTTCAATATCAACAACCGTTGTGCCTGCGGTGTATTCCCCCTGTGTCTCTACCGCGACAAAACAGGGTTTAACGGTGAACAGATCCGGGCGAACCAGCCAGGCGATGGCGCAGAGATCGTGCATACGCAGCCCGGTGTTCATGCTGCCGCTGCGGTAGTGGCTAAACAACGCATGCAGCATTTTTCCCGTCCGGTTAAGTTCGGGCAGTTTTGCCAGATAATCCGGCGCCAGCAGGGCCTGGTTGGTCACGTCCAGCCCGCACATCACTATCTCTATCCCACTCTGAAAAACGCGGGAAGCAGCTTCCGGGTCGACGGCAATATTGAATTCGGCGTTCGGCGTAAAGTTTCCCCGCCCCGCAGAGCCGCCCATGATCACCAGACGACGAATGTTAAAAGCGCATTCCGGGTAGTGAGTCAGCAGCAGCGCAATATTGGTCAACGGGCCGATCGCGACCAGCGTGACGGGTTCCGTGGCGCTCATCAGGGCATCCCGAATGGCGATAAAGGCCGGTTTTGCCAATGGCTGGCAATCATGGGCGACAAAGTCATAGCCTTCCATGCCCGACTCGCCGTGGACGTAAGCAGCATCGCGCAACGGGCGCAGCAGCGGCGTGGCGGCCCCCTGCGCCAGCGGGATATCCATGTTCCAGAAATGCAGCAGTTGCAGCGCGTTGCGGGTGGTTTTCTCTACGGAGACATTCCCCGCGACGGTGGTCATCAGTTGCAGGTCAAGCTGCGGGGCAAACAGGGCGGCGGCGATGGCGGCGGCATCGTCTATACCCGGATCGGTATCCAGAATAATGGGCAGGCGCATGTTTCCTCCATAAAAAGATGACAAGCTCCAGGGTTGGCATCCGATTATTGGCAAACCTTTTGCCGGTTGGCAAGCGACCGACCGACAAAAGGAGACGAAACAAAATTTGTCATTAATCCCATACGCCAAAACGTGTTGGCTCATCGTATTAATGCGCCGCCGCAAAGGCCTGTAGCGGGGCTTCCATGATGACATTACTCAGATGGCCAATGTGCTCAATCTCCACTTCAATACGATCGCCTTCCTGCATGAATAACGGCGGATTCCTCTTTTTCCCTACGCCGCCCGGCGAGCCCGTAATGATGACGTCCCCGGAATTAAGACGGGTGAAAGTGCTTATATACTCAATTAATTCAGCAACTTTATGGATCATACTGCTGGTGTTATCTTCCTGTACCATGCGGCCGTTGAGCCAGGTGCGGATCGCCAGCTGATGCGGGTCGGGAATTTCATCGGCAGTAACCATCCACGGGCCAAAAGCGCCGGTCTGCCGCCAGTTTTTCCCCGCAGTAAACCAGCTGTGCTGCCAGTCGCGTGCGGAGCCATCCATATAGCAGCTGTATCCGGCGACATGGTCAAGCGCATGGTCACGGGAGATATTCTCGCCACCGTTACCGATGATCACCGCCAGCTCCCCCTCGTAATCAAACTCATGCGAATGGCGAGGCTTGAGTACCGGCATGTTGTGCCCGGTTTGCGAATCCGCAAAACGAACAAACAGCGTCGGCGCGGGGTCATGCTGATCGAACTCCTGGCGCTTTTCGGCGTAGTTCATGCCGACACAGAGTATTTTTTCCGGTCGCTCTATTACCGGTAAAAAGGTGATTGCATCCATTTTTAGATCGACCGGCGCCTGCGCGAAGCGCCGCGCCTGCTCCAGACCATCCCCCTGCAATAGCGCCTTCAGGTCCCGATACTGGTCGCCGATGCGGTTCCCCAAATCAATAACGCCTCCGGCAGTAACGATGCCATAGCTGCGAGTGCCCTGATAAAGAAAGCTTGCGAGTTTCATAATTATCAATCCTGCATACTTCAATTAAATAAGAAAGTTACCCAGCACCAGCAGCGAAATGGAAACATTTATCGCCCCGCCGATACGCGTCGCAATTTGTGCGAACGGCATCAGGCTCATGCGGTTGCCTGCGGTTAAAATCGCTACGTCGCCCGTACCGCCTTGCCCACTCTGACAGCAGGAGACAATGGCGACATCAATAGGATGCATACCGATTTTTTTACCAACGAAGAATCCTGTCGCGACCAGCGCAGCAACGGTACTGATAATGACCAGAAGATTGGTCAGGGTGAAGGCGTTCACCAGCTCCTCCCACGGCGTAATGGCTACGCCAACCGCGAACAGAATGGGATAAGTCACTGAAGTCTGGAAGAATTTGTACACCACCTGCGAGCCTTCAAGAACGCGGGGCGATACGCCGTTAACTAACTTGACCAGCACTGCCACAAACAACATGCCAACCGGTGCGGGCAAGCCAATCAGCTTGTGCCCTAACATACCCAGCATATAGAGCAGTATCGCCAGCAGCGCGCCTGCGGCAATCGTGGTCACATCCGTTTTGCCAGAGACGCCTTCCGCCAGTGACGGCGATTGTTCATCGGCATTCGCACGGTTTGGCATCAATTGACCTTCGCCGGTCAGATGCGGGAAGCGCTTGCCCAGTTGGTTCAGGCAGCCGGAGATGATAATGGCGGTCAGACTGCCCAGCATCACCATCGGTAAGATACGACCGAGCGCCACCCCTTGATCCATGTGTAACAGGGTCGCATAGCCGATTGAAAGCGGAATGGCGCCTTCGCCAACGCCGCCGGCCATGATGGGTAAAATAATAAAGAAGAAAATCTGAAAGGGTTCGAGGCCAAGCGCCAGGCCGACGCCCATACCAACAACCATACCGACGATTTCACCGCATAACATTGGGAAGAAAATACGCAGGAAACCCTGAATCAGCACGGTGCGATTCATACTCATAATACTGCCGACGATAATGCAGCAGATATAGAGATACAGGATGTTGGTAGATTTATAGAATTTGGTCGTCGACTCCACCACCACATCCGGCAGCAGGCCATAGTAAACTAACGCGGAAGGAATAAAGGTCGCGCAAATTGCGGCGGCCCCCAGTTTGCCGACGATGGGCAAACGCTTTCCAAACTCTCCGCAGGCAAAGCCAAAAAAAGCCAGCGTGGCGACCATCACGACAATATCGCTCGGCAGCTTCCCGCCCAGGCAATCAATCGCGATTAATGCACCGGCCAACAAAAACATCGGTAATGGAATAATACCGATTTTCCATGTATCCATAATGTGCCACCAGCGCTCTTTAAGTGACAAACGCTGAATGTTTAACGGTTCATGAGTAACAGAGAAAGAATCATCAGTCGTGCTCATTATTAAGCCCTCGGTTATTTTTCAGGGTTAGTTTATGGGCTTCAATATTTACTTTGTGTGAGTGCTGACGAATTCAAAAAGAAGTTTTAATGGTCTCTATAGTTTTAATGGTTTCTATTATTTTATGTGATTTATCTCTTATTTAACGCCGTGGTTTTTATGGTTTCTTTTCAGCGCGTATTTAAAGCAACGTTTGGTAACATCGTTGCGCCTGCGCGCTGCCTACCGCAATATATTCTGCTGTGCAAAAGATCACAGGTTTCTGGCAAAATCGCTTCATTCAGGCCAAAAGATGATACAGTGACGTATCCCTGATGACGATGCCTGAACATTATGAAAGTTTCATTTCAGATCAAACTGTTTATATCGCTGATTGCTTTTTTCTCCATATTATTTGCCTTACTGGGTGGATACTATTATATGCACGTAGAAAAGCAGCTTTATCAGGAGATGGGAGCCAGGGCGAAAATACAGGCGGAAGAAATTGCGCTTATTCCGAATTTGCGAAAAGAAGTCGTGGAAAGAGATACCACGGCGATTCATCAATTTATGCAAAAAATAGCCGCGCATAGCGACGCCAGTTTTATTGTTATCGGAGATAAAGAAGGTATCCATCTGTTTCATTCTGTTTATGCCGACAGAGTAGGAAAAAAGCTGGTTGGTGACGATAACACTGAAGTGCTTCACGGAAAGAGCACCACGACAATTCGCCGTGGCGGCCTGGGCATCTCCCTGCGCAGTAAAGCGCCCATTGTTGACGATCAGGGCGAGGTTATTGGTATCGTCTCCGTTGGATACCTCACCAGTTACCTCAACACCATTACGGTGAATAAAGCCGTCAGTATCCTGGTTGCCGCCATCCTGCTACTGATATCCCTTTTTGTCTTTTCCTGGTTCTTCACCCGCAGTATTAAAAAACAGATTTTTTCACTGGAGCCTCGAGAGATAGGCCTGCTGGTTCGTCAGCAAAAAGCGATGATGGAATCAATTTATGAAGGGGTAATCGCCATTGATAATAATTTGCACATTGAGGTGATCAATCAGGCTGCCCGCGAGCTGCTGGGTTTAGGCCAGCCTGCGCAGGCGATACGCGGGCAACACATTACCGAAGTGATTACGCCATCCCCCTTCTTCCTTAAAGAAGTGATGCTGAAGAATGACACTCATGATGAAATCTGCCGTTTCAATGAATTGACGGTTATCGCCAGCCGGGTGCGCATCATGCTGGAGAACTCGCTTCAGGGATGGGTGATAACCTTCCGCGATCGCAATGAAATAGACAGTTTGAGCGCTCAGCTAAGCCAGGTAAAACGTTACGTAGATAATTTGCGCATCATGCGCCACGAGCAGCTCAATTGCATGACGACCCTTTCTGGTTTACTGCATATGGGTCGTTACAATGAAGCCATTGATTATATTCAGGCTCAGTCGGAACATGCCCAGGAGCTGCTGGACTTTATCTCATCGCGCTTCAGTTCACCGACGTTGTGCGGCCTGCTGTTAGGTAAAGCGGCAAGAGCGGGTGAAAAAGGGGTGGAACTGAATTTCGATCCCAGCTGCCGGATGGATAGGCCTTTTCCGCCACTTGCAGAATCAGAACTGATTTCGATCCTGGGCAATTTACTCGATAACGCGATCGAAGCAACGCAGCGATCGCCATTACCGCATGCGCCAGTGGACGTGCTGATCAGACTCAACGAGCATGAGCTGATTATCGAAGTGGCCGATCAGGGAGTCGGTATTAAACCGGAGATTCGCGAGCATATTTTCGAACGTGGCGTCACCACGAAAACCCGGGGCGATCATGGCATTGGATTGTATCTGATTGAAAGTTATGTCACTCAGGCGGGAGGGGTGATAGAAGTCGCTGATAATTCACCGCGCGGCGCCATATTTACGTTGTTTATTCCCGCTACGGGAATTTCCCGCAGTCCCGTACAGGAACTGGAAGGTACCGATTATGCAACCTGAACTTATCGATGTCCTGATCGTTGAGGACGAGAACGAACTGGCGCAGCTGCACGCTGAACTGATCGACAAACATCCGAGACTCCGACTGGCTGGCATTGCCTCCACGCTTGCCGATGCCCGGCAAAAACTCAACCAGCTGCGGCCTCAGCTACTGCTGCTGGACAACTATCTACCGGATGGTAAGGGTATTACGCTCATCAGCGATCCGTTAGTCATGAACACGAATTGCTCAGTGATCTTTATTACTGCCGCCAGTGATATGGATACCTGTAGCCTGGCGATTCGCAACGGCGCGTTTGACTATATTCTGAAGCCAATCTCGTGGAAACGGCTCAGCCAGTCGCTGGAACGTTTTGTCCAGTTTGCCGAACAGCAGCGGGTATGGAAAATTGTCGATCAGCAAAACGTCGATTCACTCTACCTGTTACAGGCGAAGAATTACCGTCAGGAGAATAGCAGTAAGGGGATTGAAGAAATCACGCTGGCGCTGGTGCAGAAGCTTTTTACAGAAAACAGCACGCGCAGCTTCTCCGTTGACGATGTGGTTGCCGGAACGGGGTTAAGTAAAACCACGGCGCGCCGCTATGTTGAACACGGTGTCGAGACGGGTTTTCTTCGCGTCGAAATGCTGTATGGCAAGCCAGGGCATCCGCGCAGGATGTATCGCCTGAGCGAAACGTAATGGCATAAAAGATGCCGGTCGGATAGCAGACCGGCGTCAAAGCGTAATTACTCTACTTCACGAACATCCACACGCAGTTCTTTCGGCACTTCGAAAACGATGTTCTCTTCGCGGCCTTCCAGCGGAATGGCTTCGCCGCCGCCAAGCTCTTGCAGGCGAGCGATCACATTCTGCACCAGAATATCCGGTGCGGAAGCGCCAGCGGTCACGCCAACGCACTTCGCCTCTTTCACCCAGGCTTCCTGGATGTCGGTGGCATCGTCGATCAGAAACGCCGCTTTCCCCATACGCTGCGCCAGTTCAGCCAGACGGTTGGAGTTGGAGGAGTTTTTCGAACCAACCACCAGCACGACATCGGCCTGTTCCGCCAGCGCGCGCACCGCTTCCTGGCGGTTCGTCGTGGCGTAGCAAATGTCATCTTTACGCGGCCCGACAATTTTCGGGAAGCGTTGACGCAGCGCGTCAATCACATCAGACGTGTCATCGACGGAGAGCGTCGTCTGGGTCATAAAGGAGAGTTTGCCTTCGTTTTTGACATCAAGCGACAGAACGTCGTCCGGCGACTCGACCAGATACATGCCCCCTTCCGGGTTGCTGTACTGCCCCATCGTCCCTTCCACTTCCGGGTGCCCGGCGTGGCCGATCAGGATTGACTCTTCGCCGCGACGGCTGGCGCGCGCCACTTCCATATGCACTTTTGTTACCAGCGGACAGGTGGCGTCAAAAACGGTGAGATCGCGGCTTTTCGCCTCGTTACGTACCGCCTGGGAAACCCCGTGTGCGGAGAAAATCAGGATCGCGCCGTCCGGCACTTCACTGATCTGCTCGATGAAAATCGCCCCACGCTCACGCAGGCTATCCACCACGTAGCGGTTGTGCACCACTTCGTGACGGACATAAATTGGCGCGCCGTAAATAGCCAGCGCGTTTTCTACAATGATGATAGCGCGGTCTACACCTGCGCAAAAGCCGCGCGGGTTGGCCAACAGGATCTGCATTTTACGCCTCCAGTGCCGGATCGATTTCCAGCACTTCAATATCAAAATGAACGGTATGCCCGGCCAGCGGATGGTTGAAATCGACGGTAATCGAGTCACCGTTAATTTCGCGGATCACGCCAGGCATCTCACTGCCGTCCATTGCGGTAAAGAGCATAATTGCCCCCACTTCAGGCTCGCCCGCGTCCATAAACTCGCGGCGAGAGAAGTATTGAACCAGGTCCGGGCTCGGTACGCCAAACGCGGCATCCGGTTCCAGAGAAAACGTGGTTTTGTCGCCGTCTTTCAGTCCCAGAAGATGCTGCTCCAGCCCTTCAGACAGGGAGCCGTCACCCAGGCGGAATAGCGCTGGCTTACCATTGTTATGCGTTGACTCAGCGGTAGAGCCATCGTCAAGCTTTAAGGTGAAGTGCACCAGCACCGCACTGTTACTCTGTACTGATTTAGACATGCAGGTTTGCTCACTTGTTTTGGGTCACCTGTTTGCCCGGTGGCGCTTACGCTTACCGGGCCTACAAGAATCGCGCTATTTTGTAGGCCGGATAAGGCGCTTACGCCGCCATCCGGCATTTTATTACGCCTGCTTTTTCGGCAGGAAACCCTCCAGCACAATCAACGCCGCACCGATACAAATCGCGCTATCGGCCAGGTTAAAGGTGGCGAAATGCCAGTCGCCAACATAGAAGTCGATCATATCGACAACAAAGCCATGCCACAGGCGGTCGAACAGGTTGCCCAGCGCACCGCCAATGATTAACGCATAGGCGATGTTGTTCAGCTTTTGCGTCGCCTTCGAGCGATACATCATCACCATCAGGATAACGCAAATACCGATGGCGATACCGGCAAAGAACCAGCGCTGCCAGCCGCCGCTGTCGGCTAAGAAGCTAAACGCCGCACCATAGTTACGCGCGTAGTGCAGATTAAGCGACGGGAACAGCGACACCGTATCTCCCAGAGCAAAGTTCTGGAGGATCAGGTACTTGCTGCCTAAATCGATAATCAGCACGACCACCACCAGCCACAGCCAGCGCAGTCCTGTTGAACAAAGAGGCTTACTCATCAGGCAAACTTACGTTTTTCGCCATCACCGGCGATGTTGCTGACACAGCGGCCGCAGATCTCTGCGTGCTCCGCTACCTTGCCGACATCCGTGGTGTAGTGCCAGCAGCGTGGGCACTTCTCACCTTCGGCTTTACTCAACGCGACTTTCAGCCCTTTGAGCAGTTCGCTCTGCTGCGCATCAGCAGAAGCCTCCGCATAGTCAGCGACTTTCGCGCCAGAGGTCAACAGGACAAATCGTAATTCATCGCCCAGTGCAGTCAGCTTCGCCGCCAGTTCCGGTTCAGCGTACAGGGTGACAGCCGCTTCGAGAGAACCACCGACTTTCTTGTCCGCACGCGCCTGCTCGATAACCTTGTTCACTTCGCCACGCACTTTCAGCAGCTCATCCCAGTAAGCGTCATTCATCGCTTCGGTTTCGCCTAAGCCAAACAGACCTTCATACCACTCACCGGTAAAGACGTACTTCTCACGATCGCCTGGCAGATAACCCCAGATTTCATCTGCGGTGAAGGACATGATTGGCGCCATCCAGCGCACCAGCGCTTCTGCGATATGGTACAGCGCGCTCTGGCAACTACGACGCGCCACACTGTCGGCTTTCGCGGTGTACTGGCGGTCTTTGATGATGTCGAGGTAGAACGAGCCCATCTCAACAGAGCAGAAGCGCATCAGACGCTGTACCACTTCGTGGAAATCATAGGCTTCGTAGGCTTTCAGGATATCGTCCTGCGCCGCTTTCGCGCAGCCCACCGCCCAGCGATCCAGCACCACCATCTCTTCCGGTTTCACCATATCTTTTACCGGATCAAACCCGTTCAGGTTCGCCAGCAGGAAGCGCGCGGTGTTACGGATACGACGATAGCTGTCGGCAGCGCGTTTCAGGATCTCGTCGGAAACGGCCATTTCGCCGGTGTAGTCGGTAGACGCCACCCACAGACGCAGAATATCCGCGCCCAGTTTGTTCATCACATCCTGCGGAGAAACGGTGTTACCGATGGATTTGGACATTTTGCGGCCCTGACCATCCACGGTGAAGCCGTGGGTCAGTACCTGACGGTACGGCGCTTTGCCCTTCATCGCAGTGGAGATCATCAGGGAGGACATGAACCAGCCGCGATGCTGGTCGGAACCTTCCAGATACATATCCGCCGCATGACCGGCAAACTCAGGACGCACATCGACCACAGAAGCGTGTGTCGAACCGGAGTCAAACCAGACGTCCAGCGTATCCGGCACTTTTACGTACTGGTCAGCGTCGTCGCCGAGGATCTCTTTCGGATCGAGGCCCCACCATGCCTGAATGCCGTCCACTTCAACGCGCTTCGCCACTTCTTCCATCAGTTCGATGGCGCGCGGGTGCAGCTCTTCGGTGTCTTTATGTACGAACAGAGACATCGGCACGCCCCAGGTACGCTGACGGGAAATACACCAGTCAGGACGGTTCGCAACCATTGATTCAATACGTGCCTGACCCCAGTCCGGGATCCACTGTACGCCTTTGATCTCTTTCAGCGACTGCTCGCGCAGGCCTTTCTGATCCATGCTGACGAACCACTGCGGCGTCGCACGGAAGATGATCGGCGTTTTGTGACGCCAGCAGCACGGATAGCTGTGTTGCAGCTTCTCAACGTGCAGCAGCGCGCCTTTTTCACGCAACAGCGCAACGACGATGTCGTTCGCTTTGAAAACGTTCACGCCATCGAGCGTCGGATACGTGCCTGGCAGGTAAGCGCCGTCCGGTCCGACCGGGTTAGCGGTTTCCAGACCGTATTTTTGACCGATGACATAGTCGTCCGGGCCATGACCAGGCGCGGTATGCACCGCCCCCGTACCGGCATCCAGCGTGACGTGATCGCCGAGGATCGCCGGAACGTCGAAGTCCATAAACGGATGGGTAAAGCGCAACAGTTCCAGCTCCGCGCCTTTTACGGTGCCGAGGATGGTATAGTCAGCCGCGCCAAGGCGCTGCATCACGCTTTCCACCAGGTCTTTCGCCAGAATCAGCGCCTGGCCGTCAATTTGTACCAGCGCGTAATCAAAATCCGGCGCCAGAGAGATCGCGCGGTTCGCAGGCAGCGTCCACGGCGTGGTGGTCCAGATAACCAGCGAGATCGGGCCGTTGACGCTGGAAACGCCAAACGTCGTTTTCACCGCATCCTGGTCAGCGGCGTGGAACGCCACGTCGATAGACGGAGACGTTTTGTCATAATATTCAACTTCCGCTTCCGCCAGCGCGGAACGGCAGTCCACGCACCAGTGCACCGGCTTCGCGCCTTTATGCAGATGGCCGTTGCCGATGATTTTACCCAGCGCGCGAATGATGTTGGCTTCAGTTTTGAAGTCCATCGTCAAATACGGATGCGACCAGTCGCCCAGCACGCCCAGACGGATGAAGTCTTTACGCTGGCCGTCAACCTGGGTGGCGGCGTATTCGCGACACTTCGCACGGAATTCCGCAGCCGTGAATTTTTCGCCCGGCTTACCGTATTCCTGCTCGACTTTCAGCTCGATCGGCAGACCGTGGCAGTCCCAGCCCGGAACGTAAGGCGAGTCAAATCCCGCGAGTCCTTTGGACTTCACGATAATGTCTTTCAGAATCTTATTAACCGAGTGACCAATATGAATGCTGCCATTCGCATAAGGAGGGCCATCATGCAGAATGAAGGTTTTTTTGCCTTTTTTGGCCGCACGAATGATGCCGTACAGGTCATCATCGGTCCAACGCGCCAGCATTCCCGGTTCACGCTTGGCGAGATCGCCGCGCATCGGGAACCCTGTTTCCGGCAAATTCAGGGTTGATTTATAGTCACTCATCAGATTCTCGGTTCCGTATTTAAAACTCGTATAGGCATTAAGCCGGTTTTGATAGCCCAAAAAAATCGCGGGCAGTTAACTCATCACGCACAATCTGCGCTTTTAGTTCATCCAGCGATGCGAATCGCTGTTCGTTGCGTATTTTTTTACGCAGTATTACATCTATATGGCGACCATAGAGGTCCATTACAACGTCCAGCAGATGCACTTCTAACTGTTGGCGTACGCCTGCCACTGTCGGACGCGTGCCGATATTGGCAACGCCAGGCATGGGTTTATCACCCAGCCCCATCACTTCCACCGCATAAACCCCTTTTACCGGGGAGACCTGACGACGCAGCGGTAAATTCGCCGTCGGGAAACCAATGGTGCGCCCTAACTCATCGCCGTGGACGACACGCCCGGAGATGGTAAACGGATGCCCCAGCAAACTTTCAGCCAGCGGCAGGTTGTCCTCCGCCAGCGCCTGACGCACGGCCGTACTGCTGATTCGTACGCCACCTTCGCAAAAGGTCTGCGTGTTGGTGATGTCAAAACCGTACTCCGCTCCGGCTTTCTGTAATAACAAGAAATCGCCTTCGCGGCCAGCGCCAAAACGGAAATCATCACCGACAGCGAGGAACCGCACGCCGAGACGCTTCACCAGCAGATCGCTGATAAAGTTTTGTGCGGTCAGGGCGGCAAAGCGGCGATCGAAGCGTACGCACAGCACGTAGTCCACGCCGCATTCCGCCAGGTAACGCAGTTTTTCCCGCAGGCGGGTCAGGCGCGCAGGGGCCTTTTCCGTAGCGAAGAGTTCCAGCGGCTGCGGTTCGAAAATCATTACCATCACCGGTAAACCCCGCTTGCGCCCTTCTTCCCGCAAGCCCTGCAGCAATGCACGATGGCCACGATGCACACCGTCGAAATTACCAATAGTCAGCACACACCCATGCGGGGCCTGACTGAGATTATGTATGCCGCGTATCAGCTTCATGTCTGGCTCAAAACAGTGAAAATCGTCAGAGTATACCTTGTACAGCGGTCAAGGTTAACCGACGATTGCCCCTGTGAAACATAAAGAAGATTGTTTTCATTGTTATGGGGCAAATCAGAACAAGAAACTGCCCATTCAATGTAATTTTTATCGTGGAAAAGCTGTATTCACGCCCCGCAAGCTGGTAGAATCCTGCGCCATCACTACGTAACGAGTGCCGCCATATTAACGGCGCTTATTTGCACAAATCCATTGACAAAAGAAGGCTAAAAGGGCATATTCCTCGGCCTTTGAATTGTCCATATAGAACACATTTGGGAGTTGGACCTTGGCTAATATCAAATCAGCTAAGAAGCGCGCCGTTCAGTCTGAAAAGGCTCGTAAGCACAACGCAAGCCGTCGCTCTATGATGCGTACTTTCATCAAGAAAGTATACGCAGCTATCGAAGCTGGCGACAAAGCTGCTGCACTGAAAGCATTTAACGAAATGCAACCGATCGTGGACCGTCAGGCTGCTAAAGGTCTGATCCACAAAAACAAAGCTGCACGTCATAAAGCAAACCTGACTGCACAGATCAACAAACTGGCTTAATCGCCCGCTTGTTATCAGCTTTGTAAAAAAGCCCGCGCAAGCGGGTTTTTTTATGTCTGCCGGATAGCGGGCAAACGCCTTATCCAGCCTGTAGCGCTTACCCTTTGTGGCTAAATAGCGCCGAGTAATCCGCGTGACAAATGCGCTGTACGGCCGGGTGCTGAATCATCCTCTCGGCAAAAATGGCGTGGTACTCTTCCATGACGTTTTCCACACGGCCAATCTCAACGATCGATTCATCGGCGTAAAAGTCATGCGCATAGAGCGTCGGCGCGACAAAAATCGCATTGTGGGTAGCGCCAAACGCTTTCATCAGCGCCGCATCATCAAACTCGCCGAGGATTTCGACATTTAAGCCCTGCGAATTAAACCAGTTTAATAATTTGCGACCGAGCATAGAGCGACGGCCCGGGATCAGCAGCCGACGCTCTTCCAGACACGCCGGGAAGGGTTTTGCAGGCAGCGGTTTCGTACACCAGAAGCTCACGCTGCATTCACCTATCTTCACCGAAAACAGCCCCTCCTGCTGAGTAGAGTCGATTGGGCAATCCGAGATAATCATATCCAGCTTATGCTGGCTAAGCTGCTCAAGCAGCATCTCATGGGTGGATTCAAAACAGCGCAAATGAATTTGTTCGTCGTCAACCACGGCCGCATCCAGCACATTGCTGACCAGACGTTTTGACAACGCATCCGCCACGCCGACATCAAACAGCAGATTAGACTCTTTGCGGTAGTTAACGATATCCAGCATTTCCTGGCTTAAGGTAAACATTTTGTCCGCATAGCGAAACACCAGTTCCCCTAATTCACTGGGCTCCAGCCCACGCCCTTTACGCTTGAATAATTTTCCCTGCAAGCGCTCCTCAAGGGCTTTGATCTGACCAGTGATGGTTTGCGGCGTCAGGTAAAGCGCTTCTGCCGCCCCGACAACGGAACCTTCTTTATACACATGCCAAAAATAATAAAGATGGTTGTAGTTAATATGAGACATGCTCACTCCTCTCCCTGATCTGTGTCGCAAGGGGGGCCACATCAGCCCCCCACCCCTCTCCCCGCTCAGACCACCGGGCTTAAACGTGTACGTAACCAGCTGTAGCCGATCACTGCCGAAAGCAGAGAACCAATCAAAATCCCCAGCTTCGCCCAGTTAATCAGTGCCGGATCTACACTACCAAACGCCAGACTGGCGATGAAAATCGACATCGTAAAACCGATCCCGCACAGAATACCGACCGCCATTATTTGCTGAAAACGTGTTCCTTCCGGCAACTTCGCCAGTTTGAGACGCAGCGCCAGCCAGCAAAACAGGCTAATCCCCAGCGGTTTACCGATCAGCAACCCGGCAATGATTCCCAGCGGGAGTATTGAGGTCAGCCCGTCAAGCGTTACCCCCTGTAGCGAGACGCCCGCATTGGCGAAGGCGAACAGCGGCAGAATCAGATACGCCACCCACGGATGTAGCACATGTTCCAGACGCTTCGCCGGAGAACGACCATGCTTCTCCTTCAATGGGATGAAGAAGCCGACGATCACCCCGGCAAGAGTGGCATGAACGCCAGATTTCAATACGGCAGTCCACAGCACCACGCCGACCAGGATATAAACCCCTGTTCGTCTGACATCACACAGGTTCAGCACGGCCAGAAGCACAATCGCAAATGCCGCAACCCCCAGCGAGACCATCGAAAGATCGCTGGTGTAGAACAGCGCAATGATCACAATCGCGCCCAGATCGTCAATAATAGCCAGCGCCATCAGGAATATCTTCAACGCCAGCGGCACCCTGCTGCCCAGCAAGGCCAATACGCCCAGCGCAAAAGCAATATCCGTTGCCGCCGGAATCGCCCAGCCTTCGCGCGTAATCGGGTCGGAATAGTTAAAAGCCAGATAGAGCAGCGCCGGAACAATCATGCCGCCAATGGCGGCAATCACCGGAAACGCCGCCTGACGTAAACTGGCAAGCGAGCCCTGCATAAGCTCGCGCTTGACCTCCAGACCAATCAGCAGGAAAAATACCGCCATTAGCGCGTCGTTGATCCACAGCAGCATATTTTTGTTGATCTCAAGCGCCCCAACCCGCAGCTGAACGGGCGTCTCCAGAAAGGCGTGATACCATCCGCTGGTGAATCCGCTGTTCGCCATCAGCATAGCCAGCACGGCGGCGATAATGAGAATGATGCCCCCGGAGGCATCACTGCTAAAAAAACGATGCAGGTGTTTCACTTTTTATTCTCTCAATATAATCAAACCTCGTGGCGTCTATCTTACCTCGCATGATCTATCGTTAAAATTAGATTATTTATGGTGAAATGTTCGGTTTTTACGAAATAAAATCATCACCGCCGACAAACAAAAAAGCCCGGGATTGCACAATCCCGGGCTTTTTATGCAATGTGACAGCGGTGATTAACGCGTCAAATCGTCAAAGAACTTCTTCACACCATCGAAGAAACTCTTCGAACGCGGACTGTTTTTCTCACCTGTCGGGCCGCCGAAGCTTTCTTGCAGATCTTTCAGCAACTGCTTCTGCTTCTCGTTCAGACCTACCGGCGTTTCGACCACAACACGGCACAGCAGATCGCCCTGCGCGCCGCCGCGTACGGATTTCACGCCTCTTCCACGCATACGGAACAGCTTGCCGGTTTGCGTTTCGTGCGGCACTTTCAACTTCACACGACCATCCAGCGTCGGGACTTCAATCTCGCCACCCAGCGCCGCCATTGCAAAGTTAATCGGCACTTCGCAATACAGGTTGTTGCCTTCACGCTCGAAGATCGGGTGCTGCTTCACCTGTACCTGAACGTACAGATCGCCCGCTGGCGCGCCATGCTCGCCCGCTTCACCTTCGCCGGAGAGACGAATACGATCGCCTGTGTCCACACCCGCCGGGATTTTAACCGACAGGGTTTTGGTTTTCTCTACGCGACCATGACCGTGGCATTTGTTGCACGGATCTTTAATCAGCGTACCGCGCCCCTGACAGTGCGGGCAGGTTTGCTGCACGGCGAAGAAACCCTGACGCATCTGCACCTGGCCGGAACCATGACAGGTTGGACAGGTCTGCGGCTGAGTACCTGCTTTCGCACCGCTGCCGTGGCAAACGTCGCACTCTTCCAGCGTCGGAATACGGATCTCTTTGGTCACGCCACGTACGGCTTCTTCCAGGGTGAGATCCATGTTGTAACGTAAATCAGCACCACGCGCTGCGCGCTGACGACCACGTCCGCCGCCAAAGATATCGCCGAAAACGTCACCAAAGATATCGCTGAAGTCAGCGCCGCCGCCGAAGCCGCCGCCAAATCCACCACCGCCTTGTTCAAACGCGGCGTGCCCGTACTGATCGTATGCCGCACGTTTTTGCGCATCGGTCAGAACTTCGTAGGCTTCCTTGATCTCTTTGAACTTGGCCTCGGCCTCTTTATCACCCTGGTTACGGTCCGGGTGATATTTCATGGCCAGGCGCTTGTACGCCTTTTTGATTTCACGCTCTTCCGCTGTTTTGGAAACGCCTAAAATCTCGTAATAGTCTTGCTTAGCCATCTTGTTTTTATCTGCCCCTAACATGCGTGCACGGGCGGAGAGGAACCCTCTTCGCCCGTGCCAGTATTTTACCCGTTCAAAGGGCGATTATTTTTTGTCTTTCACTTCTTCAAACTCAGCGTCGACAACATCGTCATCTTTCGCGTTGTTTGCAGAAGCGTCAGCGCCGCCAGCCTGCTGCTGTGCATGCTGCTGCTGAGCGATTTCCATCAGTTTCTGGGAAGCCTGCGCCAGTTCCTGCATTTTCGCTTCGATAGCCGCTTTGTCTTCGCCTTTCAGCGCCGTTTCCAGCGCGCTCAGTGCAGACTCGATAGCCGTTTTGTCGTCTGCTGGCAGCTGATCGCCCGCTTCTTCAACCTGCTTACGCGTGCTGTGCAGCAGATGGTCGCCCTGGTTGCGCGTCTGAACCAGCTCTTCGAACTTACGGTCAGATTCTGCGTTCGCTTCAGCATCGCGAACCATTTTCTGAATTTCGTCCTCGTTCAGACCAGAAGAAGCCTTGATGGTGATCTTCTGCTCTTTACCGCTGTTTTTGTCTTTCGCGGAAACGTGCAGGATACCGTCAGCATCGATATCAAAGGTGACTTCGATCTGCGGCATACCGCGCGGCGCCGGGTTGATGCCATCCAGGTTGAACTGACCCAGAGATTTGTTATCAGACGCGCGTTTACGCTCACCCTGCAACACATGGATGGTTACCGCTGACTGGTTGTCTTCCGCGGTAGAGAACACCTGGCTGTGCTTGGTCGGGATAGTGGTGTTTTTGCTGATCAGCGCCGTCATTACGCCGCCCATGGTTTCGATACCCAGAGACAGCGGGGTAACATCCAGCAGCAGAACGTCTTTCACATCACCGGTCAGTACGCCGCCCTGCACCGCTGCGCCGATAGCAACAGCTTCGTCCGGGTTAACGTCTTTACGCGGTTCTTTACCAAAGAACTCCGCCACTTTTTTCTGCACCATCGGCATACGCGTCTGACCACCAACGAGGATAACGTCGTTGATATCAGATACGGACAGGCCAGCATCCTGCAACGCGACTTTCAGCGGCTCGATGGAACGGTTCACCAGGTCTTCGACCAGGCTTTCCAGTTTCGCGCGAGTCACTTTGATGTTCATGTGTTTCGGACCGGTGGCATCTGCGGTGATGTACGGCAGGTTCACGTCGGTCTGCTGTGCGGAAGAAAGCTCGATTTTCGCTTTTTCTGCCGCTTCTTTCAGACGCTGCATCGCCAGCGGGTCGTTACGCAGGTCAATGCCCTGATCTTTCTTAAATTCTTCAACCAGGTAGTTGATCATACGGCTGTCGAAGTCTTCACCACCCAGGTGGGTATCACCGTTGGTTGCCAGAACTTCGAAGGTTTTTTCGCCGTCAACTTCGTCGATTTCGATAATAGAGATATCGAAAGTACCACCACCGAGGTCGTAAACCGCGATAGTACGGTTGCCGACTTCTTTATCCAGACCATAAGCCAGCGCGGCGGCGGTCGGTTCGTTGATGATACGTTTTACTTCCAGACCTGCGATACGACCAGCATCTTTCGTTGCCTGACGCTGAGCATCGTTGAAGTAGGCAGGTACGGTGATAACAGCTTCAGTTACCGGTTCGCCCAGGTAATCTTCTGCGGTTTTCTTCATTTTTTTCAGCACTTCAGCAGAGATCTGCGGCGGTGCCATTTTCTGACCTTTCACATCAAGCCATGCGTCGCCGTTATCGGCGCCGATGATTTTGTACGGCATGATGGAAACGTCACGCTGAACTTCTTCGTCCTGGAAGCGGCGGCCAATCAGGCGTTTAATCGCAAACAGGGTGTTTTGCGGGTTTGTCACTGCCTGACGTTTAGCCGGCTGACCAACCAGAGTTTCACCATCCTGGGTATAAGCAATGATAGAAGGCGTGGTGCGATCGCCCTCGGCGTTCTCCAGCACACGTGCAGTTGTGCCATCCATAATCGCTACACAAGAGTTGGTAGTACCCAGGTCGATACCAATAATTTTACCCATCTAAACGTCTCCACTAAAAATTCGGTCATCATGTGGTTGTGAATCTGTAATAAGGGCGAAACGTGCGGTTTCAACTACCCTGAATCGTTTTTTTTCAGACTCACTCACTGCGGTTGACTACAAGATGGGGTCGTAACCCACGTCATCAAGGGGGCATGAAAATTTTTTTTTGCGAAAAACGATAATTTTCTTCACCGGGCATACGGAAAACACCTCTGCCTGTGCGGCGGTTAAGCCTTTTCCTTCCGTGATCGTCATCACAAGGGGAAATATTTCATTTTCCCCCTATTAGATCATAGACAGCCTCTATTCCCCTGATTATCATGCCGCGCCCCGAATACGGTATCGGTTGTTCGGGGAAACTATTTCACCATTCGATTAATGATGATTTTGAGGAATTATGGGCAACACTAAGTTGGCTAACCCGGCTCCGCTGGGCCTGATGGGCTTCGGCATGACCACCATTCTGCTTAACCTGCACAACGCGGGTTTCTTCGCTTTAGACGGCATTATTCTGGCGATGGGCATTTTCTACGGCGGTATCGCGCAAATTTTTGCTGGCCTGCTGGAATACAAAAAAGGCAACACCTTCGGCTTAACCGCATTTACCTCTTACGGTTCTTTCTGGCTGACGCTGGTCGCGATCCTGTTAATGCCGAAAATGGGTCTGACAGAAGCGCCGAACGCGCAGTTCCTGGGCGCCTACCTGGGGCTGTGGGGCGTGTTCACACTGTTCATGTTCTTTGGCACGCTGAAAGCCGCTCGCGCGCTACAGTTTGTCTTCCTGAGCCTGACCGTACTGTTCGCCCTGTTGGCCTTCGGCAACATCGCGGGTAATGAAGCGGTGATCCACGTTGCGGGTTGGATTGGCTTAGTGTGTGGCGCCAGCGCCATTTACCTGGCGATGGGCGAAGTGCTGAACGAACAGTTTGGCCGCACCATCCTGCCAATCGGTGAAGCGCACTAATATTCCGTTATCCCCCCGACCGGGGGGATAATTTTTACAACTGTTGTAATTCTGCCTGCACATCCGCATCGCGATAATAAATATCCTGTCGCAACCAGACGCCCAACCCCAGCCCCACCAGTGACAACGCCAGCACATACCAGGCCGGCGCCATTGGCGACACGCCCATCAACATGGTGACCGCAATTGGCGTCAGGCCGCCAAAAATGGCATACGAGACGTTGTAAGAAAAAGAGATGCCGGTGAAACGCACTTCCGCCGGGAAGGCTCGCACCATTACGTACGGCACCGCGCCAACAACACCAACACACAGCCCCACCAGCCCGTATAATAAAAACAACTGCTCGGGATGCGCGCCAGACAGGTGATAGAAGATCCAGCTTGAGCAGGCCAGCAGAAAACTGCCTACAATAAAGGTTTTGCTGGCGCCGACCCGATCGACAATGAACCCTGCCAGCAGGCATCCCACGCACAGCATAATGGTCGCCACGCTATTTGCCTGTAAAGTTAACGCGGGCGCAAACCCGTACTGCTTTTGCAACCAGACCGGCGACATCAAAATCACGACGACAATGCCGGCCGATAACAACCAGGTCAGCAGCATCGAAATCGCCACCGCTTTTTTATGTTTCACCACTACCGCTTTGACGGGCAATTCCTGCGCGAGCGTTTTGCGCTGCTGCATTTCAAGGAAGATGGGCGTTTCCTGCAACCAACGACGTAAATACATCGCAATCAGACCAAATACGCCGCCGAGCAGGAAGGGAATACGCCAGCCATAATCATGCACCGCCTGCTGGGTCATACTGGTATTCACCAGCGTCGCCACGACAGAGCCAAGCAGGATACCGACCGTCAGTCCCGCAGTCAGTGTGCCGCAAGCGATGCCGATACGGCGCTCCGGCACATGTTCAGCCACAAACACCCACGCTCCCGGCACTTCGCCGCCAATCGCTGCGCCTTGCAAAATACGCATCAGCAGCAATAACAACGGCGCAAGGATGCCCATTGAGGCGTAAGTCGGCAGCAGGCCAATCGCCAGCGTTGGAACAGCCATCAATAGAATACTCAGGGTGAACATCTTCTTGCGCCCTACCAGATCGCCAAAGTGCGCCATGATAATGCCGCCCAGCGGGCGCGCCAGATAACCGGCGGCGAAGATCCCAAACGTCTGAACCTGACGAAGCCACTCAGGAATATCGGCGGGGAAAAACAGTTCGCCCACAACCGCTGCGAAGAAAACAAAGATGATGAAGTCGTAAAACTCGAGCGCGCCGCCGAGAGCGGCAAGTGAAAGAGTCTTATAATCCTGGCGATTCAGAGGTCGTGTGTGTCGTGACATAGCAAACCATGAGTCAGTGGAGTTATTGAGGGCGCTTATCGATATGTGTAAATCAAAAATTACTATATCGTAAACAATTCAATACTCCACCACCTGCGTAATTTATGTCACAGAAAGGCCAACTTCAGGCGTTTATGTCGCGTCTGGCATTTTTCGGGCGGAAAGATGCTACCACTTCCGCTGCGGTTTCCACATAAGGCCCTTCAAGCAACTGTACACAATACGGTACGCTTGCGAAAATTCCCGGCACGACAACCTTACCCTCGGCATCTTTCACCCCTTCCAGGGTCTCTTTGATGGATTTTGGCTGCCCCGGTAAGTTCAGGATCAGCGCCTGCTTGCGGATCACGCCAACCTGGCGGGAAAGGATCGCCGTAGGAACAAAGTGCAGGCTGAGCTGGCGCATCTGCTCGCCAAAGCCGGGCATTTCTCTGTCGGCGACGGCCAGAGTCGCGTCAGGCGTGACATCACGACGCGCCGGCCCCGTACCGCCCGTCGTCAGTACCAGGTGACAGCTCATTTCATCCACCAGCTCACACAGCGTTTGCTCAATGATCGCCTGCTCATCCGGGATCAGTCGGGTTTGCACGTCAAAAGGGGTGGTCAGCGCGGAGGCCAGCCACTCTTCAAGAGCAGGAATGCCTTTATCCTGGTATACGCCGCTGGACGCGCGGTCAGAAATGGAAACTAAACCAATACGTAAGGTGTTCATGATTATTCCGTCTAAACAGTCTCGTTAAACAGAATGATACACTGCAAAGGAAAGGACAGACAGGTTTCAGAAGAGGTAGCGTGACCAGAAACCTGCCTGGTCACGCCGAATGATTACAGCAGATCGCCGATCATTTTTTCCAGTTTTTCCTGGTCAATAGCAAACTTACGGATACCGTCCGCCAGTTTGTCTACCGCCATCGGGTCCTGGTTGTGCTGCCACAGGAACTCAGACTCGGTGATGCGTTCTGGACGCGCTTTCACTTCGCCAGAGAAGGACAGTTTACGTTCGATAGCGCCTTCGCTTTCTGCCAGCTCTTTCAGCAGCGCCGGAGCGATGGTAAGACGATCGCAACCCGCCAGCTCCAGAATTTCACCGACGTTGCGGAAGCTCGCGCCCATCACCACTGTCTCATAACCGTGCTGTTTGTAGTATTCGTAGATTTCCGTAACGGAAACCACGCCCGGATCTTCTGCCGGAGCGTACTCTTTCTTGTCGGTATTGGCTTTGTACCAGTCAAGAATACGGCCCACGAACGGAGAGATCAGGTATACGCCCGCTTCCGCACAAGCACGCGCCTGTGCGAAGGAGAACAGCAGAGTCAGGTTACAGTTGATACCTTCCTTTTCCAGCTGTTCAGCAGCACGAATCCCCTGCCAGGTAGACGCCAGTTTGATCAGGATGCGATCGTTGCTGATGCCCGCGTCGTTGTAGAGCTTGATGATGCGTTTTGCTTTGGCGATAGACGCGTCGGTGTCGTAGGACAGACGAGCGTCAACTTCGGTGGAGATACGGCCCGGAACCAGTTTCAGGATCTCCAGACCAATGTTCACCGCCAGCTTGTCGGCCGCGTCAACAATCTGCTGCGCGCGATCGCTGCTCTGCTGTTTCGCCCAGGCAACGGCATCGTCAATCAGCTTACGGTATTCCGGGATCTGTGCTGCGTTAAGAATGAGAGAAGGGTTGGTTGTGGCATCCTGCGGCTGGTACAGCTTCATTGCCGCGATGTCTCCGGTGTCGGCCACCACGGTGGTGAACTGACGAAGGGAGGTCAATTTGTCCGTCATGATAGTGTTTCTCTTTAAACAGCTTGTTAGGGGGATGTAACCGGTCTGCCTTGATGATAACACGACGCACTCACAGCGCAACCGCAGACAATGCGGTTATCCCACTCCCCTCTTTGTTTGCCCCTTTTCAGCCCCTCGCCAGGGCTGCGCGCAATTAAAGGATATTGCCATATAGTATGGTAGACTCCCCCCATTCAATAGCCTGACAGGGTCTATACTGTTCGTGAATTGGTAACGCTTACACTGGAACCCAAAAGCGTACCGGCATCAACAAGAGGGATGTTAATGCCTGATTTCTTCGCCTTTATTAATGAAATACTCTGGGGTTCGGTAATGATCTACCTCCTGCTTGGCGCAGGTTTTTGGTTTACTTACCGTACCGGATTCGTTCAGTTTCGCTATATCCGCCAGTTTGGCAAAAGTCTTAAAAACAGCATACATCCCCAGCCGGGCGGGCTTACGTCATTTCAGGCGCTGTGTACCAGCCTTGCCGCGCGTATTGGCAGCGGTAACCTGGCAGGCGTTGCGTTGGCCATCGCCGCAGGCGGGCCAGGCGCCGTATTCTGGATGTGGGTATCTGCGCTTATCGGTATGGCGACCTCGTTTGCCGAATGCTCTCTGGCCCAGCTCTACAAAGAGCGCGACAGCACAGGGCAGTATCGCGGCGGCCCGGCATGGTATATGGCGCGTGGCCTGGGTATGCGCTGGATGGGCGTTCTCTTCGCGATTTTCTTACTCATTGCGTATGGTCTGATTTTTAATAGCGTACAGGCGAACTCCGTCTCGCGGGCGCTCGCTTTTGCCTTTGACATACCGCCCATTATCTCCGGTATCGTGCTGGCGCTGGCGGCCTTTTTTGTCATCGTTCGCGGCATTAAAGATGTCGCAAAACTCATGCAATGGTTCGTCCCTGCGATGGCCCTTCTGTGGACACTCACCGGTTTAGTGATTTGCCTCTGGCACATTGAACAGCTGCCCGACATTATCGCGTCGATTGTGAAAAGCGCATTCGGCTGGCAGGAAGCCACTGCCGGGGCGGCCGGGTATACGCTCAGCCAGGCGATTACCAGCGGTTTCCAGCGCGGCATGTTCTCCAACGAAGCGGGAATGGGTTCTGCGCCTAACATTGCGGCCGCCGCTTCATCCTGGCCGCCGCACCCTGCCGCGCAGGGAATTGTGCAGATGATCGGCGTCTTTACCGATACCATTATTATCTGCACCGCCAGCGCGATGATTATTCTGCTGGCAGGCAATGGCGCCTCGCATATGCCAACGGAAGGCATCCAGCTGGTGCAACAGGCAATGATTTCACTGACCGGCGAATGGGGCGCAAGCCTTGTCGCGTTTATTGTGGTGTTGTTCGCCTTCAGCTCGATTGTCGCCAACTACGTTTACGCCGAAAATAACCTGATTTTTCTGCGTCTGGACAGTCTGCGAATGCGCTGGGCGCTGCGTATTGTCACCGTCGGGATGGTCGTGGCGGGCACGTTACTCAGCTTTCCGCTCGTCTGGCAGTTGGCCGACATTATTATGGCCTGTATGGCCATCACCAACCTGACGGCGATTCTGCTGCTCTCGCCGGTGGTGCATACGATCGCCAGCGACTATCTGCGACAGCGTAAGCTCGGCGTACAACCCGTATTCGACCCGTTCCGCTACCCTGAAATTGAGCAGCAACTGGCGCCGGATACATGGGATGAGTTGCCGCGTCACTAGCGCGGCAATCACAACCATCGATCAAATCGGTCGGTTTTTTTGCTAAAGTCGCAGTAAATTTCCTGCAAGGACTGGATATGCTGATTCTGATTTCACCTGCAAAAACGCTCGATTACCAAAGCCCGCTGGCCACGACGCGCTATACGCGGCCTGAACTGCTGGATTACTCCCAGCAGTTGATCCGCGAGGCGCGCAAGCTCTCGGCGCCGCAGATTGGCAAGCTAATGGGCATTAGCGACAAACTGGCCGATCTGAATGCCACCCGTTTTCATGACTGGCAGCCTGACTTCTCCCCTGAAAACGCCCGCCAGGCGATTCTGGCGTTTAAAGGCGACGTCTATACCGGACTACAGGCGGAAACGTTCAGCGAAGCCGATTTTGATTTCGCGCAGCAGCATTTGCGTATGCTTTCCGGGTTGTACGGCGTCCTGCGTCCGCTGGATCTGATGCAGCCTTACCGTCTGGAGATGGGCATTCGCCTTGAGAACGCCAAAGGGAAAGACCTTTATCAGTTCTGGGGCGATGTGATTACCGATAAGCTGAACGAAGCGCTGGCTGCGCAAGGCGATAAAATCGTCATCAACCTGGCCTCGGATGAATATTATAAATCCGTGAAGCCGAAGCAGCTGAATGCGGAGGTTATCAAGCCTGTGTTCCTTGACGAGAAAAACGGCAAATTCAAAGTTATCAGCTTCTACGCCAAAAAAGCGCGCGGCCTGATGAGCCGTTACATCATTGAAAACCGGCTGACGAAGCCGGAACAGCTCACCGCATTTAACAGCGAAGGCTATTTCTATGATGAGCAAGCGTCAGGAAAAGGCGAACTGGTGTTTAAACGCCACGAGCAAAACTGATGCCCTGAAGCGCAGGCCGGATAAGACGCCTTTTGTCGCTATCCGGCGCTAAAATCGCATAACTGCCTGATAGCGCTATGCTTATCAGGCCTGTGTACTTAATGACGGTGGTCGTCGCGGCGATCATCATGACGATGCTCGTCATGCTTATTATGATGCGGTTGCGGACGTGGTCCATGCGGCTGCCAGCGGTTTTCTCGCCACTCATAATGCTTCTGCCACCAGCCGTGGTCGCGCCAGTGACCGCCATCCCAGTAATTACCGTGGTTATCGCGATCGCCAATCTGAAGTTTAACTGCCGGTACGAGAGTAATTTCGGCAGCCTGTGCTGCGAGGGGAGCCACCAGCATCATGGAAAGTGCAAGAAGCACGGGTTTCAACTTGTTCATGAGGTACTCCTTTTTACCATTGCCCGATTTGGGTCGATGAAAGGAGATTACTTGATGAGAACGCGGGTTGTTATTCTCTGCAATCCTAATCTCTAAGTTACCGCATTTATTGAGAATTACTCCTTTTTACCTGCTAAATTTCTCCTTATTTTCTCCATAAAAAAGCCGGATGGCGGCTAACGCCTTATCCGGCCTACAATATCTACAATAGCCCCGAAGCGCCACCGGGCACAACTGTTAGCCGCGTGTCATCATCAGCTTACGCAATTCGGCAAAATCCGCAGGCAGATTATGCGAGAGCAGCGGCAGGTCGGCACGATCCGCCAGCTCTTTTGGCAGATCCAATGTTTCACCAAGAATCGCCTCCACACTCTCTTTGAATTTCGCCGGATGCGCGGTCCCGAGGAACAAGCCATACTCCCCCGGGTGCAGTTGATCACGCAGCGCGCGGTACGCCACGGCAGCGTGCGGTTCAGAGGTATAACCTGCCGCTTTCAGTTCGCGCATGGTCTCCTGCGTCGTCTCATCGTCAACCGCAGCGTAGCCCAGCTCCGTCAGACGCCAGATTTTACGGCGGAACAGCTCTTCCACGCGCGGCCAGTTATTGGGCTGGCTGACATCCATCGCGTTCGACAAGGTAGCCTGCGTCGCTTTCGGCGACCACTGCCCCTCTTTCAGGAAGCGCGGCACCGTATCGTTGACGTTAGTGGCGGCGATAAAGCGTTTCACCGGCAGGCCGAGCGACTTCGCCAACAGCCCCGCCGTCAGGTCGCCAAAGTTACCGCTGGGCACGGAAATCACTAACTGATTACGCGCGTCCTGCGGCAGTTGAGCGACCGCTTCAAAGTAATAGCAAATCTGCGCCAGCAGACGGCTGATGTTGATGGAGTTCGCCGAATTCAGCCCCAGCGCCGCCTTCAGTTCTTCATCATCAAACGCCTGTTTTACCAGCGCCTGGCAGGCATCGAAATCACCGTCAATCGCAACCGTTTCGATGTTGCCGCCCAGCGTACAGAACAGTTTTTCCTGCAACGGGCTGATCTTGCCGCGTGGGTAGAGGATCACGACGCGTACATTTTTCAGACCGTAGAATGCGTGAGCAACTGCCGCGCCGGTATCGCCAGAGGTCGCCGTCAGGATAGTCACCGGTTTGTCGCCGCTGATGTGCGTCAGCATTTGCGCCATAAAGCGACCGCCAAAATCCTTAAAGGCCAGCGTCGGGCCGTGGAACAACTCCAGGCACCCGACATCGCCTTCCACCTGACGCACCGGCGCCGGAAAAGCGAATGCCTTGCGAACGCGCTCTTCTAAGATTTCCTGCGGGATCTCATCCCCGATAAACGCGGAAAGGATCTTTGCGCTACGACTCACAAAGTCCTGATTCAGCATCTCATCAACTTCAGTCAGGCTAAATTCCGGCAGGTCGTGCGGGAAAAAGAGTCCCTGATTCTTGCCAAGCCCCTGCGTAACGGCCTGCGCAAAGCTGACCTGCTCATTATGATCTTTCAGATTGTAGAGTTTCATTGTTTATCCCAGTACTCGTGCGCCCGCCGTATCCAGCTGACAAATATGAACAAAGCCTTCCTGATTTTGCAGGTAATTTTTACCCAGCCAGTCTGCTACGCGCTGCGCCGTATCCGGTTTATCACAGAGCGCGAAGAGCGTCGGCCCGGACCCGGAAATACCGCTGGCCAGCGCGCCAATTTCCGCCACCGCCTGACGCGCCTGGCTGAAGCCCGGCAGCAGACGAGCGCGGTACGGTTCGGCAATCACATCCTTCATCAGCTTTGCAGCAAGCTGCGGCTGACGGGAATAGCAGGCATGAATAAACCCGGCCAGATGCCGCCCGTGAGCGATACAGTCCTGACGGCGATACTGCGCGGGTAAAATCGCCCGCGCTTCAGCCGTCGAAACGTTAATCCCCGGATAGGCCAGTACCCACAGCCACTCATCAAATCCTGGCACCTGCTGGCTGATAATGCCGTTTTCTTCGATCATCAACTGCATGCCGCCAAGAAAGCACGGCGCGACGTTATCGTAATGAATGCTGCCAGAGATACGCCCTTCCAGTTCCCCCATGATCGCCAGCAGACGCATGTCGTTCAGCGGTTTGCCACAGAACTCATTCATCGCCACCAGCGCAGCAACCACGGAACAGGCGCTGGACCCTAACCCGGAACCAATCGGCATGTTCTTTTCCAGCGTCATCGCCACCGGAATCTGTTTACCCAACTCCTGGCAAAAACGCTCCCAGCACTGATAAACGATATTTTCACGCGGCGCTGACGGCAGCTTGTCGGCAAAACGCCCTAAATTATTCAGCGTGAAGCTTTCTGCCGCATCCACCGAGACCACATCGCCCAGCAGTGAGCCATCAACCGGCGTGACGGCCGCCCCAAGCACATCAAATCCGACGCTCATATTGGCACTGGAAGCCGGAGCATAGACTTTCACCATTTTAGACTCCTAACTTCCATGAAAGGGTACGCAGCAGATCGGCAAAAACACCCGCCGCCGTCACATCGTTCCCCGCACCGTAACCGCGCAGAACCAGCGGCAGCGGTTGATAATAGTGACTGTAAAACGCCAGCGCGTTCTCCCCGTTTTTCACTTTAAACAGCGGATCGTTGCCGTCAACCTCGGCGATCTTCACGCGACACACGCAGTCGTCTTCAATGTTGCCAACATAGCGCAATACTTTGCCTTCATCACGGGCTTTCGCCACACGAGCGGCAAACGCGTCGTCAAGCTGCGGCAGATTGGTCATAAACGTGGCGACATCGCCGGAATCGTCGAAACCTTCCGGCAGCACCGGCTCAATCACGATATCGGACAGTTCCAGCTCACGTCCCGTTTCACGAGCGAGGATCAGCAATTTGCGCGCCACATCCATCCCGGAAAGATCGTCACGCGGATCGGGTTCGGTATAGCCCAACTCGCGCGCCATCGTGGTCGCGGCCGAAAGGCTCATGCCTTCATCCAGCTTGCCGAAAATAAAAGAGAGCGATCCAGACAGGATACCGGAGAAGTGTTGCAGTTCGTCACCCGCGTTCAGCAGGTTTTGCAGGTTCTCGATAACCGGTAATCCCGCACCTACGTTGGTGTCGTACAGGAACTTACGTCGGGATTTCGCCGCGGCAAAACGCAGTTGATGGTAGTAATCCATCGACGACGTGTTGGCTTTTTTGTTCGGCGTTACCACATGGAAGCCTTCACGCAGGAAGTCGGCGTATTGATCCGCCATCGCCTGGCTGGAGGTACAGTCAACAATAACCGGGTTAAGCAGGTGATACTCTTTCACCAGGCGAATTAAGCGCCCTAAATTAAACGGTTCTTTCGCTTCCGCCAGTTCCGCCTGCCAGTTATCCAGGTTCAGGCCATGCACATTGGTCAACAGCGCTTTCGAATTCGCCACGCCGCAGACGCGCAGGTCGATATGCTTGTTTTTCAGCCAGGACTGCTGGCGTTTCAGCTGCTCAAGTAACGCTCCGCCAACGCCGCCAACGCCGATAACGAACACTTCAATCACCTGATCGGTGTTGAACAGCATCTGGTGGGTAACACGTACGCCCGTTGTGACGTCATCGTTATTCACGACCACCGAAATCGATCGTTCGGACGAGCCCTGCGCAATCGCGACAATATTGATATTCGCGCGCGCCAGCGCCGCAAAGAACTTCGCCGAGATGCCGCGCAGCGTGCGCATACCGTCGCCAACCACCGAGATGATCGCCAGACGTTCAGTCACCGCCAGCGGCTCCAGCAACCCTTCTTTCAGTTCCAGGTAGAACTCATCCTGCATTGCACGCTGGGCCCGCGCGCAGTCGCCCTGCGGTACGCAGAAACTGATGCTGTATTCAGAAGAGGATTGCGTGATCAGCACCACGGAGATCCCCGCGCGGGACATTGCCGCGAAGACGCGCGCCGCCATCCCGATCATCCCTTTCATTCCTGGGCCGGAAACGCTGAACATCGCCATATTGTTCAGGTTCGAGATCCCTTTCACCGGCAGTTCGTCTTCATCGACGCTAGCGCCGATCAGCGTACCAGGGGCTTGCGGGTTTCCGGTGTTTTTAATCAGGCATGGGATTTGGAACTGGGCAATGGGGGTGATGGTGCGAGGATGAAGGACTTTGGCGCCGAAGTAAGAAAGCTCCATCGCCTCCTGATAGGACATCGACTTCAGCAACCTGGCGTCCGGCACCTGGCGCGGGTCGCAGGTATACACGCCGTCGACGTCAGTCCAGATCTCACAACAGTCGGCGCGTAAGCAGGCAGCCAATACCGCAGCGGAGTAATCAGAACCGTTGCGGCCCAGCACGACCAACTCGCCTTTTTCGTTACCGGCGGTGAAACCTGCCATCAGCACCATGTGGTCAGCCGGAATGCGGCCCGCCGCGATACGGCGCGTAGATTCGGCGATATCAACGGTCGATTCGAGGTAATGCCCGACCGCCAACAATTTTTCGACCGGATCGATAACCGTCACGCCATGACCGCGCGCTTCCAGCAGGCCAGCCATGATCGCGATCGACATCTTCTCGCCACGGCAGATCAGCGCAGCATTGATGCTATCCGGGCACTGGCCCAGCAGGCTGATTCCGTGCAGGATATGTTTGATTTGCGCAAATTCTTGCTCAACGAAAACTTTCAACTGCGCCAGCGGGAACCCCGGCTGAGCGGCTGCAAGACCCGTAAGAAGTTCGGAAAAAATACGTTCGGCATCGCTGATATTCGGTAAAGCATCCTGACCGCTGATGGTCTTTTCAATCATCGCCACCAGATGGTTAGTAATTTTGGCGGGGGCAGAGAGAACAGTCGCTACCTGCCCCTGCCTGGCATTGCTTTCCAGAATATCGGCAACACGCAGAAAGCGCTCTGCATTTGCCACTGATGTACCGCCGAACTTCAACACTCGCATGGTTGTTACCTCGTTACCTTTGGTCGAAAAAAAAGCCCGCACTGTTCAGGTGCGGGCTTTTTTCTGTGTTTCCTGTACGCGTCAGCCCGCACCGTTACCTGTGGTAATGGTGATGGTTGTGGTAATGGTGGTGCTGATGCGATTCATGGATGTTGTGTACTCTGTAATTATTATCTGTCTGTCTTGTATCTTTAAAGGGTTAAAGTATCTCGTGACCTAAGTCAATAAATTTTTAATTTGATCACATTCCGCAACATGTTCACGAGCTGCTGCTTGCGCATTTATTTTCAACCAATACGGAATGAAGCAACCTCTTGAAACCAGATTTAAAATCTCACATCAAGCAATTCAACAAGATTTTATTTTGTTATATTTTTCTCAATATCATGCAATAAACGGTGCAGCATGGCCGTGTCGCGCTGCCCTGACAGCCCCAGTCGTTGTTGCAGCCAGTCCGCCAGTTTGATGTCATCAGCAACATCCAGCGTCGCCAGTAACTGCGAAACGCGTGTGCGTAACGCCTGCAATTGCGGCGCGTCAGTCACCTCTGTTTGTTTCGCCGATTGTTGCATTAAGCCTGCTAATTGATAGCAATACACCATTACTGCCTGCCCTAAATTGAGTGAAGGATAATCAGCAACCATTGGCACGCCGGTTAAAACGTCTGCCAGCGCCAGTTCTTCATTCGTCAGGCCCGAATCTTCCCGGCCAAAAACCAGCGCCGCATGGTTCATCCACTGCGATTTTTCCTGCAACAGCGGCAGCAGTTCTGCGGGCGTTGCGTAGTAGTGGAACTTCGCGCGACTGCGGGCCGTGGTGGCGACAGTGAAATCAACATCGTGCAGCGCTTCCGCCAGCGTTGGATAAACACTAATATTATCAATAATATCAGCGGAACCATGTGCGACCCAACGGGTCGCCGGCTCCAGGTGCGCCTGGCTGTCGACAATACGCATATCGCCAAACCCCATCGTCTTCATTGCCCGTGCCGCCGCGCCAATATTTTCCGCTCTGGCAGGCGCGACCAGAATAATTGTTACACGCATTTCGATTCTCTTTTTGACCAGCCGCTGGCAATAATGTGACCAATGTCAACATATTACGCAGCACGAATTTACAATTTTTTAACGAAAATCGTTGAAAAACCATTTCACATTCAGTAAAAGGCACTAAACTATTTCTTATCTTTACTATTGCGTTTTATGTTAAGAAATACTACATATCCTTCTGTTTATTTAGGATAATTTAATTTAGAATGAATCACACCTATTGGATTCATTACATTTATTAGTTGGCATGCGCAACTAGTTGGATTATTGCAAATTTGTGATGAACGCTAGCATTTGGATACGATGATTTCATCAAACTGTTAACGTGCTACAATTGAACTTGATATATGTCAACGAAGCGTAGTTTTATTGGGTGTCCGGTACGTCTTAGCCTGTTATGTTGCTGTTAAAATGGTTAGGATGACAGCCGTTTTTGACACTGTCGGGTCCAAAGGGAAAGTACCCACGACCAAGCTAATGATGTTGTTGACGTTGATGGAAAGTGCATCAAGAACGCAATTACGTACTTTAGTCATGTTACGCCGATCATGTTAATTTGCGACATGCATCAGGCAGGTCAGGGACTTTTGTACTTCCTGTTTCGATTTAGTTGGCAATTTAGGTAGCAAACATGCAGACCCCGCACATTCTTATCGTTGAAGACGAGTTGGTAACACGCAACACGTTGAAAAGTATTTTCGAAGCGGAAGGCTATGATGTATTCGAAGCGACAGATGGCGCGGAAATGCATCAGATCCTCTCTGAATATGACATCAACCTGGTGATCATGGATATCAACCTGCCAGGGAAAAACGGTCTTCTGTTAGCGCGTGAACTGCGCGAACAGGCTAACGTTGCGTTGATGTTCCTGACTGGCCGCGATAACGAAGTCGATAAAATCCTCGGCCTCGAAATCGGCGCAGACGATTACATCACCAAGCCGTTTAACCCACGCGAACTGACTATCCGTGCGCGCAACCTGCTGTCCCGTACCATGAATCTGGGTACGGTCAGTGAAGAGCGCCGTAGCGTCGAAAGCTACAAGTTCAACGGTTGGGAACTCGACATCAACAGCCGTTCTTTGATCGGCCCAGATGGTGAGCAGTACAAACTGCCACGCAGCGAATTCCGCGCCATGCTTCACTTCTGCGAGAACCCGGGCAAGATCCAGTCTCGTGCAGAACTGCTGAAGAAAATGACCGGTCGCGAGCTGAAGCCGCATGACCGTACTGTTGACGTGACTATCCGTCGTATTCGTAAGCATTTCGAATCCACGCCGGATACCCCGGAAATCATCGCGACCATTCACGGTGAAGGTTACCGTTTCTGCGGTGATCTACAGGACTAATCGGTTACCACCGGCAGCAAAAACGGCGCAAAACGCGCCGTTTTTTATTGTCTGTCAATGGGTTATCCGACCAGAACGGGAATCACTTCCAGATGACGCGTCAGGAACGTTACCGCCACGGCATAACGGGCACCGCGCTTATGGCATTTTTTGGCGACCCTTCAACGACCTTGTCAGAATAGGCCAGATACGCCAGCGTATTGCGTTTGGCATCATAAAAACGCACGACCTGTAATTTTTTAAACACCAGCGACGTGCGCTTCTGGAAAACGACATCCCCTTGCGCTTTCCCGTTCTTAATTTTATCGCTCAGCTCAATCGGCCCTACCTGCTGACAGGAGATCGCCGCGTCGGAGGTATCTTCGGCCAGTCCCAGACCGCCTTTAATCCCCCCCGTTTTCGCCCGACTTACATAGCACGTCACATTTTTGACGTCGGGATCGTCAAACGCTTCGACGACGATTTTATGGTCAGGCCCAAACATTTTAAATACGGTATCGACGGAACCTACCTGTTCTGCATGCGCAAACTGCCCCAGCATCAACAGAATTGAGGAAAGTATTAAGCTCTTGTATTTCATATTGTTACCATTCATAAAAGTTACACTGCGCAATTATTCGACACGTCTGGATAAACTGTTTACAGATCACAGGATTAGAATAATCATGCTTTAGTGTGCCCCAAAAAAGCACAGATGAGCAAAAAAAACACCGAATGCTAAAACAGCAAAAAATGCTATTATCCACTTACCTGATGTCAGGTGCTCGTTGTGGAAAGGATGAGGATATTTTATGGATCAGGCTGGCATTATTCGCGACCTCTTAACCTGGCTGGAAGGCCATCTGGATCAGCCTCTGTCGCTTGACAATGTGGCGGCAAAAGCAGGTTATTCCAAGTGGCACCTGCAAAGAATGTTTAAGGACGTGACGGGCCATGCTATTGGCGCTTACATCCGCGCTCGCCGCTTATCTAAATCCGCCGTGGCCCTGCGCCTGACGGCACGTCCGATTCTGGATATCGCGTTGCAGTACCGCTTCGATTCTCAGCAAACCTTTACCCGCGCGTTTAAAAAGCAGTTCTCTCAGACGCCGGCGTTATATCGCCGCTCTCCAGAATGGAGCGCCTTTGGCATTCGTCCGCCGATGCGTCTGGGTGAGTTCGCCATGCCTGAACATCAGTTTGTCACCCTGGAAGATACGCAACTGCTCGGCACCACCCAGAGCTATTCCTGTTCGCTGGAGCAAATCTCCGATTTTCGACACGAAATGCGCGTACAGTTCTGGCAAGACTTTCTCAGCCAGGCGCCAACGATTCCTCCACTGCTCTACGGCCTTAACGAAACGCGCCCCAGCCTTGAGAAAGATGACGAACAGGAGGTGTTCTACACCACCGCGCTACCGCAAGAACATGCCAACGGGTATGTGCCGTCAGCGCAGCCTGTTACCCTACAGGGCGGCGAATATGTGATGTTCACCTACGAAGGTTTAGGAACCGGGGTACAGGAGTTTATCCTGACGGTATACGGCACCTGTATGCCGATGCTGAACCTGACCCGCCGTAAAGGGCAGGATATAGAGCGATACTACCCGGCAGAAGATGCCAAAACAGGTGGTCGCCCTATTAACCTGCGTTGCGAATTCCTGATCCCCGTTCGCCGTTAACGCTGTAGCTCATCTAACGCAGGGGCATCGAGATGCGAGACGTCCCCTGCCGTTTCAACGACCCAACCAGGCGCCAGCCACAAACTTTCCTGATAATCGACGCGGGAAATAGAGCAGTTACGCAGACGTAACCGACGCTCCGCCCAGGCCGGTAATCCCAGAATGGTGCTGACCAGGCAACCCAGCGCGATACCGTGACTGACCAGCAGCGGGCGGCTGCCCTGCGGCAGTTCCAGACAGGACGCGAGAGCGGCATTGACGCGATCGCTCAGTTCCTGCATGGATTCGCCATCAGGAATGCGCCCGTCAACCGTGCCGTTCACTAACTGGCGACGCCAGTTCTCTTCTTCTTCGGTGAGGGTGTCGATGTGTCGTTTTTCCAGCACGCCCATGTCCAGCTCACGCAGGCGGGCGTCGAAAGTGATATCGCAACCGCATGCCTGGGCGATGATTTCAGCCGTGCGGCGGGTGCGACCGAGATCGCTACTGACGATATGGGTGATGCCGAGCGTTCTGGCGCGTTCTCCCACTTGCATAGCTTGTTGCTCACCTTTAGCGGTCAGCGGACTGTCAGACTGGCCTTGAATACGTCGCTCGGCGTTCCACTGCGTTTCACCGTGGCGAACAAGGTATACCTGTAACATGCTTTTTATCCGTTATACTGCGATGACATTCATTTCTGAGTAATTCTGATTATGCACCATGTTGTCTCAGCAACCACCAATCCCGCTAAAATTCAGGCAATTCTGCAAGCATTTAACGAGATTTTCGGTGAAGGATCCTGCCATATTGAGTCCGTCTCCGTCGAGAGCGGCGTGCCGGAACAACCTTTTGGAAGTCAGGAAACGCGCGCTGGCGCACGGAATCGGGTAGAAAATGCGCGCTGTCTGCGTCCTCAGGCCGATTTTTGGGTGGCTATCGAAGCGGGGATTGATGATGACAGTACGTTCAGTTGGGTGGTAATAGAGAATGCCGCCCAGCGAGGCGAGGCGCGATCGGCAACGCTGCCGCTTCCTGCGGTTATCCTTGAAAAAGTTCGTCAGGGCGAAGCGCTCGGCCCGGTGATGTCGCAGTATACCGGTATTGATGAGATTGGCCGTAAAGAGGGGGCTATCGGGGTGTTTACCGCCGGAAAACTGACCCGCTCCAGCGTTTATCACCAGGCGGTGATTCTGGCGCTCAGTCCGTTTCATAATGCGGTGTATCGGTAGGGCTCGCGATCCACGCCGGATGGCGGCTTCGCCTTATCCGGCCTACGTTCACCGTTTCTGTAGGCCTGATAAGCGTAGCGCCATCAGGCGTGAACGTTCATCATTCCTGTAGGCCTGATAAGCGTAGCGCCATCAGGCGTGAGCGTTCACCATTCCTGTAGGCCTGATAAGCGTAGCGCCATCAGGCGTGAGCGTTCACCATTCCTGTAGGCCTGATAAGCGTAGCGCCATCAGGCGAAATTACCTTTCGCTCTTGAGCAACACCTGCTCCAGCCACTGGCGTAACTCTACCGGTGCGGATTTCAGGCTGTTGGAACCGCGCGTAATGGTGGCGATGCCCGCCCCCAGCTCATTTTTAAGCTCGCGCTGGCTCATTTCACCGCGTAACAACTCTTCAATGATACGCACGCGCGTTCCCAGCGCCTCACGCTCATCCGGCGTCAGCATCAAATTGAGTAAGGGAAGATGCAGGTCTTCCGCACAAGCGTGCTTGAGCAGCTCAACAAAGCGTAACCACTCCTGGTGACGCTGTTCTGCCATCGCTGCTGAATAGGGTGATTGCTGAGTCATAGAATGTCGCCATCGTTGCAGGGGGAAACGTATCTGCCTCCCCCGATTGTACTCTTTAACGAGTACGATAGCATAACATAACCGATGCGATCAGTAACGGCGCTGCCATTCTGCGTCATTCATCAACGTTGGTTTATCGCCCATGAAGTAGCGATAGTAGGCATCATAAGCCAGCACGTTCTTCACGTAGCCCCGCGTTTCTGAGAACGGAATACTTTCAACAAACGCGACGGCGTCGATGCGCCCTGCGCTGTTGCCAAGCCAGGTACGAACGCGCCCCGGCCCGGCATTGTAAGCCGCTGAAGAGAAAATACGGTTATTACCAAACTGTTGATAAACGTATTGCAGGTAACTGGTGCCAATGTTGATGTTCGTCTCCGGGTCAAGCAACTGGCTAGGGCTGCTGTAGCCCGGTATCGAGAACATTTTCACCGTATGCGTCGCCGTGCCCGGCATAACTTGCATCAGACCGCTGGCCCCTACCGGGGATTTCACTTTCGGATTCCAGGCGCTCTCCTGACGCGCAATCGCCATAGCGTAACTTTGCGAGATCGCTTTGCCGCCAGTGTAACGGGCGAAAAGATCCTTGTACGCCAGCGGGAAACGCTCTTCCAGATGATCCCACAGTTTCCCTGCGATCGTCGCCTGCACGCTCAGATCCCACCAGTGGTTATTGAAGGCATAACGCGCCAGCTGCGCCTGCTCCGACTTCGTCCTGCTGGAGACCAGATTCGCCCACTCGCTGCGCGCCGTATTATCCAGGTTCCAGTACATCAGTTCGCGGACTCGCGCCATTTCCGCGCCCTGCGTAAGCGAAGCGTCCACTGTCGTCGGCGCTTTATCGATCTTCAGTACATACGCTTCACCCAGCTTTTGTGCGGCGACCATCGGGTAGAAACCACGCTGTTGCATCAGCGCATGGAGGATCTCTTTTGCCTCAGCCTCACGCCCGCGCTCAAGCAACAAATCCGCCTGCCAGTAGCGCCATTCATCCTTCTCCTTCGCTTCCATCGGCAGTCGGGCAAGCCAGGTATTCAGCCCACGCCGATCGCCGGTGCCCAGCGCCATCCGCACGCGGCGTTCCACCAGCGTGGTGGATTGCGAGCGCATAATCGCATCATCGCGCCACTTCGCCTGCGCATCGGTCACATCGTTCCCCATCAGCCGCCAGGCGACGATATCGCGCAGTTCCTGGGTTTGCTCCTCATTAAGCTGCTGGGCCTGCACCAGTGACGGGATCATCAAACGCGCATTCTCTGCGTCCTGACGCGCCACGCTGGCAAAGGCCACTGCCGCCATCTGACGGGTAAAATCGGTCGCGCCGGTCGTACGCGCAAAAGTCATCACGCTATTGGGATCGTTCGCCAGCGCGATGATCGCCGAAGCAATGGTCTGGTACTGCGCAGGCATCTGCCCGGCCAGCACCGTTACCAGCCCCGTGTTGCCTGCTTTCATCGCCAGGCGGATGCGCTCCAGCCAGGCCAGCGGGTCCTGGGTGCCGGAAGCGCGCCAGACGCTGAACAGTTTGTCACAGGCGTTCGGCTGGCTTTTCCCGGTCAGCCAAAGCGCTTTCGCCCCCTGCCAGGCCTCTTCCGTCTGCCCGGTATTCCATTTCGCGTAGTAGTAATTACATTGCGCTTCGGTGGTGCCCGGCTTCTCGGGGCTGAACGCTAACAGTCCACGCCAGTCTTCGCGACGCGCCAGCTCATTAACGAAACGCGATTGCAGCGTACGCGCAGGAGGAAGCGTAGGGTTGGCGCGCACAAACTGGGTGACGGTGACCGCAGGCTGGTTCATCAGATCGTCGGTGATCTGGCGATACTCAAGATAGGGATACAGCGGGTAATTCTTCAGGCCAGGCATCATCTGCTCAACGACATCCATCTGTCGGTTATCCCAGGCCTGTTTGATTTGCGCATAGCGATTGCGCTGCTCATCCAGAGAATCCGCTCGCGCCGCCTGACTTACCGTCAGCAGGCATACGCTGGCGGCGATAAGACGCCAGGTAAATGGTTTGGCTTTGTCCACAAGCTCTTCCTCTTGTCGTAATACATCAATGCAGCATCATGCCGCGTAATGAATTTATGCTAACCAGACATTGCTAAATGCGCCACGTTACGGACACTTTTTTACTTTTATTGCGAGTGAGAGTTGCTGGCTGGGATTAGCCCGGGAAAAAGGCTACACTTCGCCTTTGAAAATTATTCTTCATCACGATAAACCTATAGAGGCGAAGTCCAACGTGGCTCAATTCGTTTATACCATGCATCGTGTCGGCAAAGTGGTTCCGCCGAAACGTCATATTTTGAAAAACATCTCGCTGAGCTTCTTCCCTGGGGCGAAAATCGGCGTACTGGGTCTGAACGGCGCCGGTAAGTCTACCCTGCTGCGCATTATGGCTGGCATCGATACAGATATTGAGGGCGAAGCTCGCCCACAGCCAGGCATCAAAATTGGCTACCTGCCGCAGGAACCTCAGCTCACCCCTGAACACACCGTTCGCGAATCGATCGAAGAGGCGGTGGCCGAAGTGGTCGGCGCCCTGAAACGTCTGGATGAAGTGTACGCGCTGTACGCCGATCCAGATGCGGACTTTGACAAGCTGGCCGCCGAACAGGGCAAGCTGGAAGAGATCATCCAGGCGCATGACGGCCACAACCTGAACGTACAGCTGGAGCGCGCCGCTGACGCCCTGCGTCTGCCGGACTGGGATGCCAAAATCGCGAATCTTTCCGGTGGTGAGCGCCGCCGCGTCGCGCTGTGCCGTCTGCTGCTGGAAAAACCGGACATGCTGCTGCTCGACGAACCGACCAACCACCTGGATGCGGAATCCGTCGCGTGGCTGGAACGCTTCCTGCACGACTTCGAAGGCACCGTTGTGGCGATTACCCACGACCGTTACTTCCTCGACAACGTAGCGGGCTGGATCCTCGAACTTGACCGTGGCGAAGGGATTCCGTGGGAAGGCAACTACTCCTCCTGGCTGGAACAGAAAGATCAGCGTCTGGCGCAGGAAGCCTCTCAGGAAGCGGCCCGCCGTAAATCCATTGAGAAAGAGCTGGAGTGGGTGCGTCAGGGTACTAAAGGCCGCCAGTCTAAAGGCAAAGCCCGTCTGGCGCGCTTTGAAGAGCTGAACAGCACCGAATACCAGAAACGTAACGAAACCAACGAACTGTTTATTCCACCTGGACCACGTTTGGGCGACAAGGTCGTTGAAGTCAGCAACCTGCGTAAATCCTACGGCGATCGCCTGCTGATCGACGATCTCAGCTTCTCAGTACCAAAAGGCGCGATTGTCGGCATCATTGGTCCGAACGGCGCGGGTAAATCCACCCTGTTCCGCATGATGTCCGGTCAGGAACAGCCGGATAGCGGCACCATCACGCTGGGGGAAACCGTAAAACTGGCTTCCGTTGACCAGTTCCGTGACGCGATGGATAACAGCAAAACCGTGTGGGAAGAAGTTTCCGGCGGGCTGGATATCATGAAGATCGGCAACACCGAAATGCCAAGCCGCGCCTATGTGGGCCGCTTTAACTTCAAAGGCGTCGATCAGGGTAAACGCGTGGGCGAACTGTCCGGCGGTGAGCGCGGTCGTCTGCATCTGGCGAAGCTGTTGCAGGTTGGCGGCAATATGCTGCTGCTCGATGAACCGACCAACGACCTGGATATCGAAACCCTGCGCGCGCTGGAAAACGCCCTGCTGGAGTTCCCGGGCTGTGCAATGGTTATCTCGCACGACCGTTGGTTCCTCGACCGTATCGCCACGCACATTCTGGATTACCAGGATGAAGGCAAGGTGGAGTTCTTCGAGGGTAACTTTACCGAGTACGAAGAGTACAAGAAACGCACGCTGGGCGCCGACGCGCTGGAGCCGAAGCGTATCAAGTACAAACGTATCGCTAAGTAATGTATCAGATGCCGGATGGCGCTACGCTTATCCGGCCTACAGACTTATCCGGCCTACACCTTGTAGGCCGCCATCCGGCGCTTCAGGCTTAACCCTGCTCGCCCATCATCTCTTTCACTAACTCCACGCAGCGCAAAAATCGACCATCGTAATCGGCCTCTTCTACGTGGACGAAATTGATGTTGTTCTCCCGCAGCATATCCACTAGCAGATTCTGGAACTCTTTACGATCCACCGAACTGCCCAGACTCCGTAACCCATCCGCGACCCAGGGCGTATTGTTCTCCAGCAGGATCACCAGATCAAAGCGGTATTCATCGATCAACGCCTGTACAAACGGATGCTCACGCCCTTCGTATTTTTTACAAAAGGCCTGCGTGGTAACGAAATCGGTATCGATAAAGGCCACTTTATTGGCGTATTTCACCGCAAAATCAATATATTGCGCATGGCCCAGTGCGATCTTATCGTAATCGGAATACTGTAATGCCATCTCGTCACCGCCCAGATGCGAGAAGACATAGTCGCGCCCGTACTCCCACGCGCTGGTGGTATTAAAAATATTGGCGAGCTTGTTCACCAGCGTGGATTTCCCGCTCGACTCCCCGCCTAATATCGCCACGGTGCGCACGAAAAAGGGCTTCACTTCCGTCGGAATGTATTCCCAGTAGCGGAACGGGTTTTCACGGATCTGCGCCCCGCTGATACTCATAAAGGTTCGTTTCGGATCGACCAGCACCGTTTCAATAGCCAGGTGTTCGAGATACTGCGGCGCATCGGCTTCCTCGGACGTGTAGATCCAGTTGGGCTGAATCCCCTTCTCTTCCATAAAGGCTTTGATGCCGTTGCTCCACACATCCCAGCCATGCGGGTACGGCTCCATCCCTTCCTCATTGAAGGCATGAATACGAATATTCTTCTGATATTTAAAGGTCTGTAGTAGCCAACGCAGACGATCCGACACGGTAGGCTGTTGCGACATGGCGCTGTCTTCAAACAGTTCGCGGTCGCGGGTATCGTCATAACCCATAATGATATGCAGTTCATCCACCTGGCTACAGGCGCGCTGAATCAAATAGATATGCCCGGTATGCAGGGGGTAGAACTTGCCAAACACCACGCCGATGTTTTTCCGCTGCCGGGGAAACTCCAGCCCCAAAAAACGATGCAGCGCCTCCAGCTTTTGCGCGCTGGGGCTTTTAATCTTCGCGTTCAGAAGTTGGCTCAAATACCCTTTGGTCATGCCGCTGGCATCCGCCACCTGTTGCAGGGTACACCCCTTTTGCTTGATCGCGGTTTTGAGATAGTCGAACGATGACACAAGAGCCTCCTGCTAAAAAACGCGTAACAATGCCTGATGGCGCTTCGCTTATCAGGCCTACAACATCAATCCGTAGGCCGGCGTCGCTATCCGGCAAATTATACAACATCAGTGCATACAGATGATTATAAGTCGTCAAACACACTTAACGCATCCGCAAGCTTTTTAACGCCAAAAACCTGCATCCCTTCCGGCGGCTTTTTCGGCACGTTGGCAGCCGGTACGATAGCGCGGCGGAAACCGTGTTTAGCCGCTTCAGAAATACGTTCCTGACCGCTGGGTACCGGGCGAATTTCCCCTGCCAGCCCCACTTCGCCAAACACCACCAGATCCTGCGGCAGCGGCCTGTCGCGCAGGCTGGAGACCATCGCCAGCAATAGCGCGAGATCCGCGCTGGTCTCCGTGACCTTCACGCCGCCCACGACATTGACGAATACATCCTGATCGGCCATCTGCAATCCGCCATGACGGTGCAGCACCGCCAGCAGGATCGCCAGACGGTTTTGTTCCAGACCGACCGCCACGCGACGCGGATTCGCCATCATCGAGTGATCGACCAGCGCCTGAATCTCTACCAGCAGCGGGCGCGTCCCTTCCCACACCACCATGACCGAACTGCCGGAAGTCACCTCATCGCCACGGCTTAAGAAAATTGCGGACGGGTTGCTGACTTCACGCAGCCCCTGCTCCGTCATCGCAAAAACGCCCAGCTCGTTTACCGCGCCAAAACGGTTTTTATGGCTACGCAGCGTGCGAAAGCGGGAGTCAGCGTCGCCGTCCAATAGCACCGAGCAGTCAATGCAGTGCTCCAGCACCTTCGGGCCAGCCAGCGAGCCGTCTTTGGTTACATGACCAACCATCACGATGGCCACGCCGCGCGTTTTGGCAAAGCGCGTCAGATAAGCGGCCGTCTCACGCACCTGGGCCACGCTGCCCGGCGAGGACTGGATATCCGCCATATGCATCACCTGGATGGAGTCGATCACCATCAGCTTCGGTTGTTCTTCTTCCGCAATCAGGCAGATCTGTTCAATACTGGTTTCTGACAGCATATTCATGTTAGCCGTCGGCAATCCCAGCCGATGCGCGCGCATCGCTACCTGTTGCAGGGACTCTTCGCCCGTGACGTACAGGGTTTTCATCTGCTCGGCCAGTTTGCAAAGCGTTTGCAGCAGCAGCGTGGATTTCCCCGCACCGGGGTTGCCGCCAATCAGGATGGCGCTGCCGGGCACGACACCGCCGCCCAGCACACGATCGAACTCTTTAAACCCGGTGGAAAAACGCGGCAGCTCCTCAAGGCTGATGTCAGACAATTTCTGCACCTTTGCCACGCCTGCGTTACCGGCATAGCCGCTGAGTCGCTCATTACGCGCCACCGTTGGCGACGCGGCAAGACGCACCTCGGTGATGGTGTTCCAGGCATGACAGGCGCTGCATTGCCCCTGCCAGCGCGGATAATCGGCCCCGCATTCATTACAAACAAAGGCGCGTTTTGGAGCTTTTGCCACGGTTTACCTCTTTATTTCATGCAGTTGCCGGATGGCGCTGGCGCTTATCCGGCCTACAATCACTTTCCCGTAGGCCCGGCGCCATCGGGCAATTCAATCATTTTTGATTCATACTGCCGGAGAGAATGCAGAACACCCCCATCAGGTCAGCGTGACGAATCGTGATTTCCGTCTTTTCATTCACTTTCGGTTTGGCGTGGTACGCAATCCCCAGCCCGGCCGCTTTGATCATCGGCAGATCGTTAGCGCCATCGCCAATCGCCACCGTCTGCGCCACGGGAATTTCATACTCCTGCGCCAGTCGGGTCAGCGTGTTAGCTTTGTACTGGGCATCGACGATATCGCCAATGACATTGCCGGTAAATTTTCCGTCGATGATCTCCAGCTCGTTCGCCACCACCGCGGTTAAACGCAGCTTTTCACGCAGGTATTCTGCAAAAAAGGTAAACCCGCCGGAGGCGATCGCCACTTTCCAGCCGAGCGTTTCCAGCTTCAGCACCAGTTGCGTCAGACCCGGCATCAACGGCAAATTCTCGCGCACCTGGCGCAGAATATCGGCATCCGCGCCTTTCAGCGTCGCCACCCGGCTGCGTAAGCTGGCGGTAAAATCCAGTTCGCCGCGCATCGCGCGTTCCGTGACTTCCGCAACCATTTCGCCCGTCCCGGCCAGCTTCGCGATTTCATCGATGCATTCGATCTGAATCGCCGTCGAATCCATATCCATAACCAGCAGGCCTGGCGTACGCAGATGCGGAATTTTGCCCAGCGGCGCGACATCCAGCCCGGCGCCGTGCGCCAGCTTCGTCGCGCGCGGCGTTAAGGAACCCGCCAGACGAATCACCTGATAATCTTCAACGCACCAGGCCGCCACGATCACCATCGCCGCGCCCAGCTTGCTCTGGTACTGCGTTAAGCGCTGCTTATCCAACCCGCGACCGTACAGCAGCCAGCCGCTACGGCCTGCGTGGTAATCCAGTGGCATCACCTCGTCACCACTTAATGAAAGGGGTAAACCAGGCCACAAAGAAACATCTTCAGGCAGATCGCACCAGGTAATGTTAGGCATTAAAGCTCCTGTAAAATCGTTCGGGTCGGGAATCATCCTGGGGAAAATAACGCATGAGGCTACCCTGTAACCATCGCTTCTGGCAACATTAAGCCTCAAATTTTCAGCAGGTGGAATATGGCTCGCGCAAAACTGAAATTCCGGCTTCATCGTGCAGTGATTGTATTGTTCTGTCTCGCACTGCTCGTCGGGCTGATGCAGGGGGCGTCCTGGTTCAGTCAAAACCATCAACGGCAGCGCAATCCGCAGCTCGAAGAACTGGCCCGCACGCTGGCGCGCCAGGTGACCTTAAATATCGCGCCGCTGATGCGCACCGAAACGCCGGATGAGAAGCGGATCGCCGTCGTACTCCGCCAGCTAACGGAAGAGAGCCGCATTCTGGATGCTGGCGTCTACGACGAGCAAGGCGATCTTATTACGCGCGCAGGCGAAAGCGTCAATGTGCGCGACAGGCTGGCGCTGGACGGTAAAAAAGCGGGCGGCTATTTTAATCAGCAGATTGTCGAACCTATTCAGGGTAAAAATGGCCCGCTGGGCTATCTGCGCCTGACGCTGGATACGCATACGCTGGCGACCGAAGCGAAACAGGTCGATAACACCACCAACATTTTACGCCTGATGCTGCTCCTGTCACTGGCAATTGGCGTGGTGCTCACGCGCACCTTGCTACAGGGCAAACGCACGCGCTGGCAGCAATCGCCTTTCCTGCTCACCGCCAGTAAATCCGTACCGGAAGAGGAAGAGAGCGAGAAGAAAGAACCATAGGATAGCCGCCGCTTTGTCGTTAATATAGTTGAGACCACGAAAAGGAATACTGCCATGACGACATTACGTCTGCTTATCTCTGACTCTTACGATCCCTGGTTCAACCTGGCGGTTGAAGAGTGTATTTTTCGCCAGATGCCCGCGACACAGCGCGTTTTGTTCCTGTGGCGCAACGCTGATACGGTCGTCATCGGCCGGGCGCAAAACCCGTGGAAAGAGTGCAACACCCGGCGCATGGAAGAAGACAATGTCCGGCTGGCGCGTCGCAGCAGCGGCGGCGGCGCGGTGTTCCACGATCTCGGCAATACCTGTTTTACATTTATGGCCGGGAAGCCGGAGTACGACAAAACGATCTCCACCGCGATAGTGCTCAATGCGCTGAACGCGCTGGGCGTTACCGCAGAGGCTTCCGGTCGTAACGATCTGGTGGTGAAAACGCCGGAAGGCGACCGCAAGGTTTCCGGCTCCGCCTATCGGGAAACCAAAGATCGCGGCTTCCACCACGGCACATTGCTGTTGAATGCCGATCTCAGCCGTCTGGCGAACTACCTCAATCCTGATAAGAAAAAATTACAGGCCAAAGGGATCGCTTCCGTACGCGGGCGCGTCGCCAATCTGGTCGAACTGCTGCCTGGTATTACCCATGAACACATCTGCGACGCCATTACCGAGGCGTTCTTCAGCCACTACGGCGAACGCGTGGAAGCCGAAATAATCTCTCCAGATAAAACGCCGGATCTGCCCAATTTTGCCGAAACGTTTGCTCGCCAGAGCAGTTGGGAATGGAACTTCGGCCAGGCGCCAGCTTTTACGCATCTTCTGGACGAACGCTTTATCTGGGGCGGCGTTGAACTGCACTTCGACGTTGAAAAAGGGCACATCACGCGCACTCAGGTTTTTACCGACAGCCTTAATCCTGCGCCGCTGGAAGCGCTGGCGGGCCGTTTACAGGGGTGTCTGTACCGTGCGGATATGCTGCAACAGGAGTGTGATGCGCTGTTAGTCGATTTTCCAGAGCAGGAAAAAGAGCTACGGGAATTGTCGGCGTGGATTGCGCGGGCGGTGCGTTAACCCTCTCCAGGACGTGCCCGTTTCCCCTTAACAAGGGCGGCACGTTATTTTCTCAATAACCATCAGCAATACATTAAAAGCCTGCCGATTAACGCTCAGGCTGGCATATTATTTATCAATAATATTCACCGCATGAATATATAAACATACACTCTCGCCATATTCCAACCGCATACAAAATAGCAGCAACTCTAAAACAAAAAATAACAAAGATCACCAGAAATCAGTTTTAAATAAAACTAAAACCACTGTCTGCTGTGTCCAGATAATATATTACTTCTGGAATATAACTCTATCCCAACCATATTCCATAGCTATCTGGTTGATATAAAACGTATTCAGAAGGCAAGTAACATGCCTTTTCGTACCATCACACAATTCAAGTTAAGGATCAACAAATGAAAAAAGCACTTCTTGCCACCGCAATCGCGGCACTGACCATGTCTAACGCATGGGCGGCCGACGGCGCCACCACTGAACTGCGCGTAACGGGGAAACTGCTGGTCGGTGGCTGTACCGCGACAGTCAACGGCGGCAACGCACTTGACTTCGGCTCGCATCTGATCAGCGACCTTAGTTCAACGGCCGTCAACGATATCGCCACGAAAGACACCGATCTGGTCATCGAGTGCCCCAGCGCCACAAAAGTAGGCTGGACGCTGACCGATAACAAAGCGGATAGCAACGCAGAGATCTGGATAACCGGCATCATTAAAGGTAAAGGAGTCTCATTCGGCGTAGGTAAAACAGCAGGCAATGTCAACATTGGCGCCTATGCCGTATCCATCGATTCTGCCAAGGCAGCAAACGCGCAAGCCGTCAATGGCGAAGACACCTTTGACGTTGACTATATTATAGGCGCCGCCGCAAGTATGGGTTCGTGGGCTAAGGCGACAACGGCAACTTCTTTTCGGAACCAGGAAGGGACGCAGGATATCATCACCGTCGGAGCCAAAGGCACGCTGGAACCAGCAGCCTATAGCAATGCAACTTATCCGCTTAAGGTTTCTCTGGCTGTAGATAATACCACCAAACTGGCCATTAGCGATGATACCGATATTTCAGGTTCCGCCACCATTACCCTGAGATATATCTAATCACATCGTTATTAATCATATCTGTACAACAACTCCCTACATGGATGGGTGGGGAGTTTTTCCAATAGAAGGAATTACAATAATGTCTGACAAATCTTGTACCGTTAAAGCGTATATATTTGCCGCCACGCTTCTCTGTTTACCTTTATCTCAGGCTTATGCGGCAGGAATGGTTCCCGCCTCCACGCTACTGGTTATTGAAGAAAGCCATAATGGCGGAACGATAAATGTCAAAAACAGCGATACGGTTCCGATGTTGCTGTACACCACAATAGAAGATGTAAAAGATGACAGTGGTATCACCGTCAACGTCACCCAGCCCGTCGTACGCGTGGAACCCGGTCAGGAACAGCAGGTCCGCTTTATTATGGAAAGCAGCGCCCCGCTAACCAAAGAGCACTATAAACGCGTCACCTTTGAAGGCATCCCGCCATCAGGCGTGTCTAAAGGCGCAATGAAAGTTAACTTCAATTTGCGTCAGGATCTGCCGGTATTAATTCGCCCCAAAAATTTACCGGTCGTCACCGATGCGTGGAAGCTGCTGAAATGGTCCGGCTCCGGGCAGCATATTAAAGTCAGCAACCCTTCCGCCTATGTGGTGCGCCTGGCGCAACAGGTGATTTTTTTACCTTCGCAAACGGCCGGGGAAATTGCAAAAACCTATATTTTACCCGGAGAAGTTCTGGATGTAACCGTCAAGAAATCCATCATTTCCGATCAATCTGTACGCTTCTTCCCGGCCAGCCGCTACGGCATCGACATACCCAATTTCACTGCGCCGTTAACACCATAATCAATAAAAAACGGGGACAAAGTAAGTGTATATGAAAGGAATCAACCTGCTGTCTCGCCATATTCAGATCGCGTTATATTCATGTACGTTATTAACCTCAACGGCGTTAGCCCGTGAGGTAACGTTCAGTACCGATATACTCAATACGCGGGGCATCAGTAAAAATATCGCAAATTACTTCGCAGAAGAGCCGCGTTTTTTGCCCGGTGTACATAGCGTTCTAATCAACGTAAACGGGTCAGAAAAAGGTTCGCTGGGCGCCAAATTTGACGAACAAGGGCAACTCTGCGTAGATGACGATTTTCTGACAGCGATCGGGCTACGTCCTCTGGGGATTTCCCTGCAAGAACACTGTCATGACCTGCAAAAAGATTATCCCTCCGCCGTCATAAAGTCCCTTCCCGGTAAGGAGATGCTGGAGTTAACTGTCCCGCCCGACGCACTGGAAAATAGCGCGTCCCGGGAGAAAAACTATAGCCACGGCGGCAGCGCCGGGCTGCTCAACTACAGCCTGTTTTCCACGCGAAATGAATACAACGGCGGCGACAGCCATAACTACACGCAGGGCGATCTCGAAGCGGGCGCCAATCTGGCCAACTGGGCATTGCGCAGCCGCTATTTTCTGCTGGACTCTGACGGCGATCGCAGCGCTAAAAATTTATTCACTTATGGCGAACACGTTTTTGAAGCGCAACAGATGCGTGTCCAGGTTGGGCAGATCAGCTCCAGATCGGCGCTGTTTTCTGGAACATCCCTCAGCGGCATTCAGTTACTCCCCGAGTCCAGCATGACCTCTGATAATTCAGGCGTCACCGTGACGGGGATTGCCCGCACGAACCAGGCGCGAGTAGAAGTCCGCCAGGCGGGGCAGCTTGTTTATTCCACGCTGGTAAACGCGGGGGCATTCAGGCTGGACAATGTCCCTATCCTGTTAAATAACGCCGATCTTCAGGTCAGCATCGTCGAAACCGACAACGTCACAACCAGTTTCATCGTACCTGCCTCCTCAATCAACCTGAACGGCCTTCCGCGACCACAAGGGCTTATGATGTCAGTAGGCCAGGTGCGCAACGTCGACAGCGATTACAGCGACCCCTGGGTATATAACATTTCAGACGGCTGGCGCCTTACCCCACAAACAAGTTTACTGGCGGCAGGGGTTCTTGCCGAGGATTATCAGGCAAGCGGTGCAATGCTGGAGTGGAGTTCAAACGAGAAATGGCAAGTATTTGCCAGTCTGCTGGGCAGCCGCGAATCCTTCGGTGATACGCGCAGCGGTATAAAGGCGGAAATTCAAAACCAGCTGACGCTTCCCGGCCATGTCTCTGTTGGGGTCAGCACCGCACGTTATTCTGACGACTATCGTGAGTTGTCCGAGGCGATGGACGACGACAGCGCAAGCTATCAAAGCAGCTATAGCGCCAATGTGAACTGGAGCGGCAGAACAGCAGGAACCTTCTCGTTAGCCTATAGCTATAATCAGGCCACGGATGATTATGAAGACTCCAGTTACGTGAGTCTTTCATGGGGAAAAACATTTAAATACGCGTCAATAAACGTGAACTGGCAGCACTCTGTTAGCAACGATAACGATAATGACGACATCAACGATGACAACTATGACGATGATGTGTTTTACATCAACCTCAACATTCCTTTCCAGTCGCAGTCGATTAACGCATATATGCGTAATCAGGGCGACCGAACGACATATGGCTTACGCAGCAGTGGCCCTCTCAGCGACAATACCAGCTATTCCGTTTCGGCGGATCGCGATATCGGAAACGATCTCAACACCCTCAACGGCAACATCAACAGCAACCTGCACTACACGCAGATGAGCGTTGGCGCAACAACCAACAATGACGATCAGCGTACCTACAGCGCAATGCTGTCGGGCGGCATTGCCCTGCATCGCCAGGGGGTAACCTTCTCCCCCTATACCATTAAAGATACCTTTGGTATTGCCCACCTGAGCGAACCGGAAAGCGGCATCGAAATCGCAACACCGCAAGGCCCGGTCTGGACAGATTTCTGGGGGCAGGCCGTGGTGCCTGGACTGACGGAGTGGCGTAAGTCACGTATTGAGGTGAATGCAAATACGCTGCCCAAAAATATGGATCTGGCTAATGGAACAAAGCTACTGGTGCCCGCTCATGCCACCGTCAGCGACCTGGATTTTAACGTGCTAAACACCCGTCGCGTCATGCTGAAGATAAAACAGCAGGATGGCTCCTGGCTTCCTAAAGGCACGTCTGTTGTTGATGAAAAAGGAAACTACCTGGTCAGCGCAGTGGACAGCGGCCGCGTCTTTATTAGCAATATTGACGAAACGCCAACGCTCTATAGCGTTGATGACAATATGAACCGTATCTGCAAAATCACTTACACATTAAGCAATGTGCAGAATAAAGAGGCGTTTTACGAAACGGCGGAGGGTATTTGCCAATGAAGTCATACGGAAAGTGGATCATTGCATTATGTACGTTAGCAGCGCTGGGGTCACGCATAGCATGGGCAGACGAGAACTGCCAGGTATCGCTCTCTCGCGCTACCGTGGCCTTTCCCCCGATGCAGCGAAATGACAACGTCGGCTCACAGCAAAACTGGTTTAAAATGCCCTCGCGCGATATCAATGTCAGCATCTATTGCCCGCAACCACAGGTGATGGCGCTATTTGTACATGGCGCCGCAGGCCCACAAGGGCGATTTCTTTTCGGTAACGGCGGGGGGCTGGCATTGAAAGCCAGCCAAATGATACTGGATGGCCGCAGCTATATGATCGGGAAAACAACCGATCGCAATGAGTTCATTCCCGCAGACGGCCATGCCGATACACAGCTGCTGCACAATAATGAAGCCATTATCGCTATCGAGAACAATGAAGCCGCGCGCGGGCAGCAGTTGAACTTTACGTTAACGCTAACGCCAGTGCTGAACGAAAAGCAGTTCCGTAACGTCAGCGACAATACTGAGATGGAGAGTAATTTAAGCTGGGAGTTGCTAACGCATTAATCGCCAAAGGGCGGTAAATAAACAGGCAGGAAAAAGGGGCAAACTGCCCCTTCAGAGTGCTGACAAAGGATTGTGCAGCATTTATGTCGGGTGGCGGCCAGGCCTTACCCGACCTACAAATCACGTAAAATATTTTGTAGGCCTGATAAGCGAAGCGCCATCAGGCGTAAGGGGCAAAGTGCCCCCTTCTTTTTTACGCTTTATCGCCCAGCAGAACAGATTCCAGCGCGATTTTGATCATGTCGTTGAAGGTCGTCTGACGTTCAGCGGCAGTGGTCTGCTCGTGAGTACGGATATGGTCAGACACGGTGCAGATGGTCAGCGCTTTCGCACCAAACTCAGCCGCTACGCCGTAGATACCCGCCGCCTCCATTTCCACGCCCAGGATGCCGTATTTTTCCATCACGTCGAACATTTCGCCGTCAGGAGAGTAGAACAGATCGGCGGAGAACAGGTTGCCCACGCGCGCGTCAACACCCAGCGCTTTCGCCGCGTCTACCGCGTTGCGCACCATGTCAAAGTCAGCGATCGCCGCAAAATCATGATCCTTGAAGCGGATACGGTTAACTTTGGAATCGGTGCAGGCACCCATACCAATCACCACATCGCGCAGTTTCACATCGTTGCGTACCGCACCGCAGGAACCGACACGAATGATTTTCTTCACGCCGAAATCGGTGATCAGCTCTTTGGTATAGATGGAGCAGGACGGGATACCCATACCGTGACCCATGACGGAGATCTTACGGCCTTTGTACGTCCCGGTGAAACCTAACATGCCGCGAACGTTGTTCACTTCACGCACGTCTTCAAGGAAAGTTTCAGCAATGTGCTTCGCACGCAGCGGGTCGCCCGGCATCAAAACGACGTCAGCGAAATCACCCATTTCTGCGTTAATATGTGGAGTTGCCATCTTTTATCCTTATCTCGTTGTTATTGCCTGATGGCGGCTACGCCTTATCAGGCCTACAAAACCGTAGGCCCGGTAAGCTTGCGCCACCGGGCAATTGCATCACAGCATGTTTTTGCCGTAGTCCATCGGCGACGTACCGAAGTACGTTGCCAGCGTCTGACCGATATCCGCGAAGGTTTCACGGTGACCGAGCGAGCCCGCTTTCACTTTCGGGCCATAAATCAGCACCGGAATGTGCTCGCGAGTATGGTCCGTACCGGTCCAGGTCGGGTCGCAACCGTGGTCGGCGGTCAGGATCAGAATGTCATCTTCACCGACCAGTTCCATCAGTTCCGGCAGACGACGGTCAAACAGCTCCAGACCCGCAGCATAGCCCGCTACGTCGCGGCGATGCCCCCAGGATGAGTCGAAATCAACAAAGTTGGTAAAGACGATCGTCTCGTCGCCCGCTTCTTTCATCTCTTTAAGGGTGGCGTCGAACAGCGCGTCCAGGCCGGTGGCTTTCACTTTTTTGGTGATGCCGCAGTTGGCGTAGATATCCGCAATCTTACCGACGGAAACCACATGCCCTTTTTTCTCGTCGACCAGTTTCTGCAAGATGGTCGGCGCTGGCGGTTCAACGGCCAGATCGTGACGGTTGCCGGTACGCTGGAAGTTACCGGCCTTATCGCCGATAAACGGACGCGCGATAACGCGGCCAATGTTGTAGCCGCCTTCGGTCAGCTCTTCACGGGCGATTTCGCACAGCTCGTACAGTTTATCCAGCCCAAAGGTCTCTTCATGGCAGGCGATCTGGAATACGGAGTCAGCGGAGGTATAGAAAATCGGTTTACCGGTTTTCATATGCTCTTCGCCCAATTGATCCAGAATGACCGTACCGGAAGAGTGACAGTTACCGAGATAACCCGGCAGGTTGGCACGTTTTACCAGCTTATCCAGCAGTTCCTGCGGGAAGCTGTTTTCGTGGTCGCTGAAGTAGCCCCAGTCAAACAGAACCGGAACACCCGCGATTTCCCAGTGGCCAGACGGGGTATCTTTACCGGAAGAGAGCTCGTGCGCCCACGCGTACGCGCCAATCACTTCCGCATTGCCGTCCATACCCGCAGCAATTTTACCGGTAGAACCTTCATGCGCTTTCACCAGACCCAGGCGGGTCAGGTTAGGCAAATTCAGTGGGCCTTTACGGCCATTGTCGGCCTCGCCCCTGGCGCAGGCTTCTGCAATATGGCCCAGGGTATCTGAACCTACGTCGCCAAAGCGATCCGCATCTTCAGTTGCACCAATACCAAAGGAGTCCAGCACCATAATAAATGCACGTTTCATCTTGTTCTCCATACATCTTGCGCTGCAAAAAAGCGATCAGATCAGTATACAGCTATTCGGTAATACGACGATAGACTGTCGGTGTAATTTCAGGCGCTTTGTCGTCAAGGCTTATTGCCGCTTTGACGGCTTTCGCCGCTTCCTGCCAGCTGGCTTCGTCTTTGGCGTGGATAACAACCAACGGACGCTGCCCGTCAACGCTGTCGCCCAGACGCGCCATGTCGGTAAAGCCGACGCTGTAATCAATGGTGTCCGACGCCTGGCGACGACCGCCGCCCATTGAGACCACCGCCATGCCCAACGCGCGAGTGTCCATCGCGGATACAAAACCTTCAGTATCGGCATAGACGGCTTTGCTGAGCATCGCCGTCGGCAGGTATTTCGCGTAGTTTTCCACGAAATCGCTCGGCCCTTTCTGTGCCGCTACCATGCGACCAAAGATTTCCGCCGCTTTGCCGTTATCCAGCACCGCCTGTAGTTTCACTCGCGCATCAGCGTCATCTTTCGCCAGCTTACCGGAGATCAGCATCTCCACGCACAGCGCCATCGTGACGTCGAACAGACGCGGGTTGCGGTATTCACCTGTCAGGAACTGCACCGCTTCGCGCACTTCGACGGCGTTACCAGCGCTGGAGGCCAGCACCTGGTTCATGTCGGTGAGCAGCGCAGTTGTGCGCACGCCTGCACCGTTGGAAACGCCAACGATGGCTTCTGCCAGTGCGGCAGAGAGTTCATAGGTTGGCATAAAGGCGCCGCTGCCCACTTTCACGTCCATCACCAGCGCATCCAGCCCTTCCGCCAGTTTTTTCGCGAGGATTGAAGCGGTGATCAGCGGGATGGAGTCCACCGTCGCGGTAATGTCGCGGGTGGCGTAAAAACGTTTATCCGCCGGTGCGAGCGAGCTGGTCTGCCCAATAATCGCCACACCCACGTCTTTAATGATTTCGCGGAAACGGTTGTCGTCCGGGAAAATATCAAATCCCGGGATCGCTTCCAGTTTGTCGAGCGTACCGCCGGTATGACCGAGGCCGCGCCCGGAGATCATCGGAATGTAGCCGCCGCAGGCCGCCACCATAGGGCCAAGCATCAGCGAAGTCACATCACCCACGCCGCCGGTGGAGTGTTTGTCAACAATGGGGCCGTTAAGGTTGAGACTCTTCCAGTCCAAAACGGTTCCTGAATCTCGCATCGCCATGGTCAGCGACACACGCTCAGGCATCGACATATCGTGGAAGAAAATGGTCATCGCCAGAGCGGCAATCTGCCCTTCAGAGATGGTGTTATCACGAATACCATTGATAAAGAAGCGGATCTCTTCGTCGCTTAACGGATGACCATCACGTTTTTTACGAATAATTTCTTGTGCGAGAAACACGGTAACCCCCAGGGGAAAAGAGTAGAAGGCCATTGTAGGCCGGGTAAGCAACGCGCCACCCGGCAGTCGTATTGATGCCGGATGGTGGCTGCGCCTTATCCGGCCTACGTCACTACAACTCCGGCAATATAAGGCTTAGTAGCTGCTTGCGCTCTTGCCGTCCCCGTGACCCAGCGCTTTCAGCAGGCTTGCCAGCAGGCTGGATGCGCCGAAACGGTAGTGACGGGAATCCGCCCAGTCAGCGCCAAACAGTTCGTCAGCAATGGCCAGGAACTGCTGTGCATCTTCAGCGGTACGCACGCCGCCAGCCGGTTTGAAACCAACGGTTTTGGAAACCCCCATATCGCGGATCACTTCCATCATGATGCGTGCGCTTTCCGGCGTTGCGTTAACCGGAACCTTACCGGTAGAGGTTTTGATAAAATCCGCACCAGCTTTGATGGAAATTTCCGACGCTTTACGGATTAACGCTTCTTCTTTCAGCTCACCGGTTTCGATGATCACTTTCAGCAGCACGTTTGCCGCCGCACAGGCGTCTTTACAGGCTTTCACCAGATCGAAGCCCACCTGCTCGTTACCAGCAATCAGCGCGCGGTACGGGAATACCACGTCAACTTCGTCCGCGCCGTACGCGATGGCTGCGCGGGTTTCTGCCAGCGCGATGTCGATGTCGTCATTACCGTGCGGGAAGTTGGTGACGGTCGCAATGCGGATATCCGGCGTGCCCTGCTCTTTCAGAGTCTTACGCGCAATCGGAATAAAACGCGGGTAGATGCAGATAGCGGCAGTATTCCCAACCGGGGTTTTCGCCTGATGACACAGCGCGATCACTTTTTCATTGGTGTCGTCGTCATTCAGGGTGGTCAGGTCCATCAGTTTCAGCGCACGCAGGCTGCTTGCGGTTAAATCAGTCATTACATTCTCCTGGCTCATCGCCGGTATAAAATTTCACCTTGCGAGTTTGTTAGTATTCTAACATCCGCTCGCCATTACACTTCGATATACATCACAGTTAATGAAAACTACGTACAAATTTGCATTACTGTAACGAGATCTACTTCAAATAAATGACCTTTCCCGGCCTCGCGAGTGGGCAACAGGCGCATCCTGATCAAAAGCCATCATCACGCAACTTCCTACAATGGCGCTTAACCTTCGGCACAAAAAGGAAACGAAGATGCCCACTTCATGCGAAACCGCGCTGCAACATCGTTGCCAGCAAATTGTGACCAGTCCGGTGCTCAGCCCCGAACAAAAACGTCATTTTCTGGCGCTGGAAGCTGAGAACGCTTTGCCTTATCCGGCCTTGCCCGCAGAGGCTCGCCAGGCGCTGGACGACGGGGTTATCTGCGATATGTTCGAAGGTCATGCCCCGTTCAAACCTCGTTATGTTTTGCCCGATTACGCCCGTTTTCTGGCTAATGGCTCACAGTGGCTGGAGCTGGAAGGCGCAAAAGATCTGGATGACGCACTATCTTTGCTGACCATCCTCTACCATCACGTTCCTTCCGTAACATCGATGCCGGTCTATCTGGGGCAACTGGATGCGCTGTTGCAGCCGTATGTTAAAATTCTAACACAAGACGAGATCGATATTCGAATAAAACGTTTCTGGCGCTATCTCGACAGAACGCTGCCGGACGCCTTTATGCATGCCAATATTGGCCCGGCCGACACGCCTGTCACCCGCGCTATTTTACGTGCCGATGCTGAGTTAAAGCAGGTTTCACCTAACCTGACGTTTATCTACGATCCCGATATCACACCGGATGATTTACTGCTTGATGTCGCTAAAAACATTTGTGAATGCAGCAAACCGCATATTTCTAATGGCCCGGTAAATGATAAAATTTTCACAAAAGGTCAATATGGCGTCGTCAGTTGTTACAACTCTCTGCCGCTTGCGGGCGGCGGCAGCACGCTGGTCAGGATCAATCTGAAAGCCGTTGCAGAGCGCAGCACCTCTGTCGATGACTTCTTTACGCGCACGCTACCGCACTACTGCCAGCAGCAAATCGCCATCATTGATGCCCGATGTGACTTCCTCTATGAACAATCACATTTCTTTGAGAATAGCTTCCTGGTGCAGGAAGGGTTGCTTGATCCCGGACGTTTTGTACCGATGTTTGGGATGTATGGCCTGGCCGAAGCGGTAAACCTGCTGTGTGAAAACGCGGGGATGAACGCGCGCTACGGGAAAGACGACGCGGCCAATGCGCTGGGCTATCGCATCAGCGCGCAGTTGGCCGATTTCGTCGCAAACACGCCCGTTAAGCATGGCTGGAAACAGCGGGCGATGCTGCATGCCCAGTCAGGCATCAGCTCCGATATCGGTACGACGCCGGGCGCGCGTTTACCGTACGGCGATGAACCCGATCCCATTACCCACCTGCAAACCGTCGCCCCCCATCATGCGCACTACCATGCCGGGATCAGCGACATCCTGACGCTGGACGAAACCATCAAGCGGAATCCTCAGGCGCTGGTGCAGCTTTGTCTGGGCGCGTTCAAGGCCGGCATGCGGGAATTTACCGCCAACGTCAGCGGCAACGATCTGGTGCGCGTTACCGGGTATATGGTGCGCCTGTCGGATCTGGAAAAATATCGCGCCGAAGGATCGCGAACAAACACCACCTGGCTGGGGGAAGAAGCCGCGCGCAATACGCGCATTCTGGAACGACAAGCACGCGTAATAAGTCATGAACAGCAGATGCGCTTCCTAACGCAAAATCATTCGAGAGGCATCGAGGCGGCAAGCGAATGACCCCCAGGAGCGTACACGTAGTACGTGACTGGGGTGAATAAGTGCAGCCAACAAAGAGGCAGTTCGAAGGATGAAGTGTTTAGTCAGTAAAATCATACCGTTCTCCTGCGTGGACGGCCCCGGCAGTCGTCTGGCTCTGTTCTTACAAGGGTGCAATCTGCGCTGTAAGAATTGCCATAATCCGTGGACGATCGGGCGCTGCAACGACTGCGGTGAGTGCGTTCCCCAGTGCCCTCATCAGGCGCTGGGCTTCAGCGCAGGGAAAGTGGTATGGCAGGCTGACGTCTGCGAGCAGTGCGATACCTGTTTGCGGATGTGCCCGCAGCAGGCCACGCCGATGGCGCAGACGATGAGCGTCGATGAAGTGCTGGGCCATATCCGTAAGGCATCGCCATTTATTGAAGGCATCACCGTCAGCGGGGGCGAAGCCACCACTCAGTTACCGTTTATTTGCGCGCTGTTTGCCGCGATCAAGGCCGATCCGCAGCTGTGTACGCTGACGTGTCTGGTCGACAGCAACGGTCTGTTGAGCGAAACCGGCTGGCAGAAACTGCTGCCCGTTTGTGATGGCGCGATGCTCGATCTAAAAGCCTGGGATAGCGCCTGCCATCAGCGTCTTACCGGGCGGGATAACGCGCAGATCAAGCACAGCATCAGGATATTGGCGGAGCATGGCAAGCTGGCCGAGTTACGGCTGCTGGTGATTCCTGGTCAGGTGGATTACCTGCAACAGATAGCGCCGCTGGCCGCGTTTATCTCCCGTCTGGGCGATATTCCCGTCCGGTTAAACGCTTTCCATGCGCATGGGGTGTATGGCGAAGCAAAAGCGTGGCCGGGCGCAACGCCTGACGACGTGCAACAACTGGCAAACGCATTATGGGCGCACGGGGTGCATAACCTGATTTTCCCAGCTTTATATTTATGAATCGCCGGATGGCGGCTGCGCCTTATCCTCCGGCCTACAAATGATGTCGACCCGTTGGCCGGATAAGACGCTTTTGCGTCGCATCCGGCAATCAGAGACGAAATAGCGCCGCCGTATTGCGATACAGCGTTTCGGCTATCACCTCAGAGGGTTCATTGCGTAGCGCACACAGCTCGCTGAATACCCGTGCCGCCTGCTCCGGGCGGTTTGGCTGCCCCTGAAAACCATTTAGCGGCATATCCGGCGCGTCGGTCTCCAGCAGCAATGCGTCCAGCGGCAGTTGCGCCATCACATCACGCGTTTTACTGGCGCGCGGATAAGTAATCGTGCCGCCAACGCCAATTTTGTAGCCTAACTGAACAAAGCGTTCCGCCTGTTGCAAACTGCCGGAAAAACCGTGTACCACCCCGGTTCGCGCCAGGGCGTGGCGTTTGAGATGCATTGCCAGCTTGTCATGGGTGCGACGCGAGTGAAGGATCACCGGCAGATCGTAGCGTTTCGCCAGTTTAAGCTGCGCCTCCAGGAGCCGTTCTTGCTCATCGAACTGAGGATTATCGCGGTAAAGATCCAGCCCGATCTCCCCTACCGCCACGACTTTCTGCGGGCGTTGATCCAGCGCCTGTTGCAGGCGCTCCAGACTGTCATCTGCGTGCTGCTCAATAAACACAGGGTGCAGCCCCAGCGCCGCGAACAGCGGCGGGAAGCGTTCCGCCAGCGCCAGCACACGTGAAAAACAGGCCGCAGCCGTCGCCGGAACAATGATTTTGCCAACCCCCGCATCAGCAGCACGCTGGATGCTGGCCGCTTCATCACCGGTGAAAGGCGGAAAATCAAAATGACAATGCGTGTCGATAAATCGGCAACTCACGCCAGATCCTCATTATTGAAGGTAGTGTCGTTGGCCTGCGCCGCGCCGCTGACCGTTGCTACGTGCATATCGTTGGCCACCGCCGCCGGAGGCACCACCACCGGGCCAGGAATGACAATCTTCGGCGTGTGGCGGGAGAGCGGCGGTTTCTCCGTCAGCAGTTTCCCCACCGTCGCCAGAAAATAGCGCCCGCACAGGCGTCCAATTTTGTAATCTTCGCGCAGCGCAGGAAGACGGCTGCCCAACGCCATGCTTTGCAGCGGTTTCGGCGGGTAGATTTCAATGATACGCAGCTTACCCGGCGGCTTCTCAATAAAACGCTGAATGGCGCTATAGCTGGTTTCGTGGTGCTGTACCAGATTCACCAGCGGCTGCAAACTGCTCTCCCCCAGCCAGCGCTCCATGCGCTTAAACCACTGTGGCGTATAGTACATTTGCGAAGGCACCGTGCGGATCACCACAATCGTTTTCGCGCCACGCTTTGCCGCCTCCTGTACCGGGATCGCATCGCTGATCCCGCCGTCCAGATAATTGATGCCATCCAGCGCCACGCCTGTACGGTAGAACCCCGGAATCGCGCTGGTCGCACGAATAATATCGAGCCAGTTTTGCTTCGTCGGCGAGAAATAGTTCGCCGTGTAGTCATCCCCACGACAGGCGCACATATAGAAGGATTTTCCGCTATCGAACAGACGCGCAGCGGTGTCCATCGCCAGCGGCATCTGCCCGGATGTCGCGTCCACCAGCCAGTCGAGATCGATCAGGTTCCCCCCGCGAACAAAACGCACCGGGTCGAAGAACTCCCGCTTCGTGGTGTAACGCATAATAACTTTGCGCCCATAGCCGGGCTGGTTACAGAGATAGGCAGAAAGGTTTTGCGCCCCGGCAGAGGTGCCGAGGTAGAGGTCGAATGGATTGAACTTCGCGCGCATAAACTCATCCAGCACGCCAGCGGTAAAGATTCCCCGCTGCCCTCCGCCCTCGCACACCAGAGCCATTCGGCCTGGTCGGAACGCGTTTAATGATAATGGCGCAATATTGCCGAGCGTCACGGGTATTCGCTGCCCCACCTCTGCCTTCCTGTGTTTTATTTTATAGAATGACAAAGTAACGCAAATTCGCGATAGCTAAAACCGTAAAAGCCAGTCCGATGGACTGGCTTAGCATGAATCATGGGTATTACGGGTGACGTGCTAGGGTCGTTTACGGCCCATAAACAGGCTGATCAGGAACAGGACAATCCCGACGACGAAGACAATTTTCGCTGCGCTAGCTGCGGTGCCTGCCAGTCCACCAAAACCCAGAGCGGCGGCAATTAACGCGATAACCAGAAATATAATGCCCCAACGAAACATAAGCTTCTCCTTTACCATAGTTAATGTCGACCGCTTGATATGAGCGTTCAGGTTGCTCATTCGCGATATTTTTAGTGTGGTGTACATTGCGCCTCCCGACAAACGTCGGGAGGGCGAATTAAGACGAATTACTGAGTTTTCAGGTCATTTTTGACGCTTTTCACACCATCAACCGCTTTTGCGATACTTTCAGCACGGTCGATTTGCGCCTGAGAATCTACGGTTCCTGAGAGCTGCACCACGCCGTCGGTGGTTTCGACTTTCACTTTGCGGGAAGGCACGATGTCATCCGCCAACAGTTTCGCTTTGATCTCGCTGGTAGTGGCCGTATCCCCGGCATAGCCTTTCATCGTGCCGGACTTGCTGTCGCGAACATGCAGTTTGTCGCTGACGGAGGTCACACCCTCAACGCCTTCCGCCACTTTCACGGCTTCTTCAGCCTGAGCCTGGCTTTCAACAAAGCCGCTTAATGTCACCACTTTGTTATCGGTTTTGACCGAGATATCGGTGCTCTTAATACTTTCATGATCCACCAACGCCGCTTTCACTTTTGCGGTGATGGCGCTGTCATCCATGAAGTTACCGACTTTATTCATAGAGCTATCGACTTTCTGTCCCGCGCTTTCTGCGCTGGACTGTGCCTTATCCAGCGTAGAGGTTTCCGCAAATGCAGAACCGGTCGCGACAGCGGAGGTCAACATTACGGCCAGGAGAGTTTTAGAAATCTTCAGTCTTGTCGTCGTCATCGATTCATTCCTGTATGGATGGCAGCCGTCACAATCAACATACTTATGCAGAATCGCGGCGCTAATCCCATCTTTATTCAGTTATTAATATCGCAGACAAGATAAATGACGGCCTTAACAACCAGTATTCACGCATTGAGCAGTGTTAAAAGTCGTCATTTATGTCATCACTTTGTTAAATATAGATCACAATCGCAAAATCGCTTGCTGATACGCTTAAAAAACAAGCAACCATAAGAAAAACTGAGGGATTTAAGAACATTCCGCAAGCGGTTAAAAAGGCAGGGAAAGTAACAGGGCGCGCCGGATGACGCGCCCTGGAGGGACAATTAGTGCTCGCGCGTTTTACGGAACTGAACGTCAGGATAGCGTTCCTGCGTCAGGTTCAGGTTCACCATTGTCGGTGCGATATAGGTGAGGTTATCACCGCCATCCAGCGCCAGTTGAACTTCATTCTTACGCTTAAACTCTTCGAATTTCTTCGCGTCAGTACATTCAACCCAGCGTGCGGTGGCGACGTTGACGGACTCATAGATAGCCTCAACGTTGTATTCGCTCTTCAGACGGGCAACCACCACGTCGAACTGCAACACGCCGACGGCGCCCACGATCAGATCGTTGTTGGCGATCGGACGGAACACCTGTACCGCGCCTTCTTCAGACAGCTGAACCAGCCCTTTCAGCAGCTGTTTTTGCTTCAGCGGATCTTTCAGACGGATACGACGGAACAGCTCCGGCGCGAAGTTCGGAATTCCGGTGAACTTCATCATTTCGCCCTGAGTGAAGGTGTCGCCAATCTGAATGGTGCCGTGGTTGTGCAGACCCAGAATATCGCCCGGATACGCCTCTTCAACGTGGGAACGATCGCCTGCCATAAAGGTCAGCGCATCAGAAATCACCACGTCTTTGCCGATACGTACCTGACGCATTTTCATGCCTTTCTCGTACTTACCGGAGACCACACGCATAAACGCCACGCGGTCGCGGTGTTTTGGGTCCATATTGGCCTGAATCTTAAACACGAAACCGGTGAACTTCTCTTCTTTCGCTTCTACCGTACGGGTATCGGTCTGGCGCGGCATCGGCGCAGGCGCCCACTCCACCAGACCATCCAGCATATGGTCAACGCCGAAGTTACCCAGCGCTGTACCAAAGAAGACCGGGGTGATTTCACCTGCCAGGAACAGCTCATGGTCGAACTCGTTGGACGCGCCCTGCACCAGTTCCAGCTCGTCGCGCAGCTGCTGCGCCAGGTCTTCCCCTACGGCAGCGTCAAGTTCCGGGTTATCCAGACCTTTTACAATGCGCACTTCCTGGATAGTGTGGCCTTTACCGGTCTGGTACAGGTAAGTTTCGTCTTTATAAAGGTGATAGACGCCTTTGAACAACTTCCCGCAGCCAATCGGCCAGGTGATCGGCGCACAGCCGATTTTCAGCTCGTTCTCAACTTCATCCAGCAGCTCCATCGGGTCGCGGATGTCACGGTCAAGTTTGTTCATAAAGGTGAGGATCGGCGTATCGCGCAGGCGGGTTACTTCCATCAGCTTACGGGTACGATCTTCGACGCCTTTTGCCGCGTCAATCACCATCAGACAGCAGTCCACCGCCGTCAGCGTGCGGTAGGTATCTTCCGAGAAGTCTTCGTGCCCGGGGGTGTCCAGCAGGTTGACCAGGCAATCATGATACGGGAACTGCATTACCGACGTGGTAATAGAAATACCACGCTGCTTTTCCATTTCCATCCAGTCAGATTTTGCATGCTGGCTGGAGCCACGGCCTTTTACCGTCCCGGCAGTCTGGATAGCCTGTCCGAACAGCAATACTTTCTCAGTGATAGTGGTTTTACCGGCATCCGGGTGAGAAATAATGGCAAAAGTGCGGCGCTTAGCCACCTCTTGCAAATAAGGAGACAACGTCATAGTTCAATCTTCTTGAGTAAGCGCGGCGTCTGACCACGCATGTTGAATACGAAAAATTGCGGCTATTTTACCCATCAACGGGGGGGAGGCAATCAGTGTTTACACAGGAGTTGCTCCAGTTCGCTTAATGACGCCACGGTCCAGGTCGGTTCAATACCCGCAGGCTGCTCGCGATGGTGCGCATTCAGCCAGCAGGTGGAAAGCCCGGCGTTAATGCCGCCGAGAATATCAGACTCTGCGGTATCGCCGACCATTAACACGCGAGAGCGGTCAGGGCTGCCCGCCTGCTCCAGCGCGTAATCAAAGATGCGCGGATCGGGCTTCGCCACGCCCACTTCTTCAGAAATAACCAGCAGATCAAAACGATCGCGAAGCCCTGTTCGTTCAAGGCGAATTTGCTGCAATGAGGTGAATCCGTTGGTGATGATGCCCATCTTCACCTTACCGTGCAGGGCGTTAACCAGCGAAACCGCACCCGGCAGCGGTGCGCAAATCTCCGCCATAGCATTCATAAACGCATCATTTAACTCTTCAGGCGGGACGTTCAGTTGCTCGCCCCAGCCGACAAAGCGCTGGCGCTGAAGCTGAAGCGAAGTGATAGCGCCGTTCTGATAATCCACCCACAGCGGTTTATTGACGGCCTGGTAGTCCTGAAAATCTTCAGCGGTAAAGGTGACGCTATAGTCGAGAAACATCCGCTGTAAGCCGGTAAACGAGTCAAACGTAAACAGCGTTTCGTCGGCATCAAAGAAAATCCAGTCCCACTTCATCATTCCACCTTGTCTTACATACTGATTGGCAATGCCATGATTATCGCGTCCTCACGCCCGTCAGCCGTCGGGTAGTAATTACGGCGCACCGTTGCCTCATTAAAACCTAAACTTTCATAGAGTGCGATGGCGGCGGCATTTGAGGCGCGCACCTCCAGCCATAACGTCAGGACACCGCGTTTTTCCAGTTCATCAATCAGATGTTCCAGCAGTTCTCGCCCCAGCCCCCGACGCTGAAAATCCGGGTCGACCGCAATATTGAACAGCGTCGCCTCATCCAGCACCACCTGCGTAATCGCGAACGCCGCCATCTTTCCGCCGACCGTCAGTTGATAGTTGAGGTAACGTTCGCCCTGATTGCTGGCAAAGGTTTTTTCACTCCACGGAAACGCATGGGCGCGTTTTTCAATCAGAAACGCAGCAGGTAAATCAGTCGGATTGAGGGAAGAAATCGTGTTCATATGCGCAAATTTGTTGCCATAGTGCGGCGCGTGCCGTTGGGTTTGCCCGTAATTCATTAAACGCAGGACTTGTCACCTGAGCGCCTTCCAGCAGCAAAGGCTCTTCAGTACCCAGCCGCCAGCTGTTGCACCGGCTGCCTTCCGGCAGCATGGCGACGCGGTCAGGCGTCAACGGTAATACCTGGTCGGGACTGACGGTCAATGCGCGCAAAATATCGCTCATCAGGGGTTCGGTCAGCGCCGGTAATTCTTCCGCCACGACCACCAGACGAACGTGCGCAGGAAGGGAAATCGCGATTTCCCCCTGTAGCGCGCCAGGGCGACGCAGCGACCACTGGGTAATGCCCAGTTGCTGTAATTGCCAGTCTCGTCGGGATGTCATAGCGAAACGCTCCTGTCTGTCAGGGGCGCAAATATAGCAAATTCGTCGAAACTGCGCCAACAAACAACTATAATCGCCGCCAGGAACAATAGAGGAACCTTTCATGTCTGCTTTTACCCCGGCAAGTGAAGTCTTGCTGCGCCACAGTGATGATTTCGAACAAAGCCGTATTCTGTTTGCCGGAGATTTGCAGGATGACCTGCCAGCCCGCTTCGAAAGCGCCGCCAGCCGCGTGCATACGCAACAATTCCACCACTGGCAGTTGTTAAGCCAGCTGATGGGCGAGAAGGCGCGCTTTAGCCTGGTCGCCCACGCTGACGACGTCGCGGACTGCGACACGCTGATCTACTACTGGCCGAAAAATAAACCTGAAGCCCAGTTCCAGTTGATGAATATCCTGTCGCTGCTGCCGCTCGGCACCGACATCTTCGTGGTGGGCGAAAACCGTAGCGGTGTTCGCAGCGCAGAGCAAATGCTGGCCGACTACGCGCCGCTGAACAAAATCGACAGCGCGCGCCGCTGCGGGCTGTATCATGGCCGTCTGGAAAAACAGCCTGTCTTTGATGCGGAAAAATACTGGGGCGAGTACCGCATTAACGATCTGACCATCAAAACGCTGCCCGGCGTTTTCAGCCGCGACGGTCTGGATGTCGGCAGCCAGTTGCTGCTTTCCACGCTGACGCCACATACCAAAGGCAAAGTGCTGGATGTCGGTTGCGGCGCAGGCGTGCTCTCTGCGGCCTTAGCCAGCCACTCGCCAAAAGTGCGTTTAACCCTGTGTGATGTTTCCGCGCCTGCCGTTGAGGCCAGTCGCGCAACGCTTGCGGCAAACGGCGTTGAGGGTGAGGTGTTCGCCAGTAACGTCTTTTCTGACGTAAAAGGGCGTTTTGATATGATCATCTCTAACCCGCCGTTCCACGATGGAATACAAACCAGCCTGGATGCCGCGCAAACGCTGATTCGCGGCGCGGTTCGCCACCTCAACAGCGGCGGTGAGTTACGTATCGTGGCTAACGCCTTCCTGCCCTACCCGAAAGTGCTGGATGAAACGTTTGGCTTCCACGAAGTGATTGCGCAAACCGGACGCTTTAAAGTTTACCGCACGGTGATGACGCGCCAGGCGAAGAAATAGAGTGGTCATCGTAGGCCGGATAAGGTGCCTGCACCGCCATCCGGCATGGTTTGCGGATGCCGGATGGCACTTCGCTTATCCGGCCTACGGTTAGCGCCCATTTTTGCAGCAATCAATCCATCCTGCGTAATTAACTATTGACGAAAAGCTGAAAACCACTAGAATGCGCCTCCGTGGTAGCGATTCTTTTTAAGAATCGATGGTATGCGAAGGTGGCGGAATTGGTAGACGCGCTAGCTTCAGGTGTTAGTGTCCTTACGGACGTGGGGGTTCAAGTCCCCCCC
>NZ_JAOWFU010000035.1:55894-141822 GCF_030333525.1 Citrobacter sp. CK188 | reverse complement strand
GGCGGAATTGGTAGACGCGCTAGCTTCAGGTGTTAGTGTCCTTACGGACGTGGGGGTTCAAGTCCCCCCCCTCGCACCAATTATCTTATTTCCCTTCTCTGTTTTACGTCTTGTTTGTTCATCCCTGATTCAAATTCATCATAACCAGCACCATGCCGCTGATCAGCGCGACACATGACGGCAGCAGGACGAAATGCCGTAAGCGTTTGTGATACAGCATCAACGAAGTCAGCAGTAATCCTAATACAATCAGTACCTTCCATGCGTCAATGGAGAGGCCGGCAAACGCCAGTCCGGTAATAAAAATACCCGGCAACAATATCCCCCATCCACTGCCCAGTGTACGCTGCAACATGGCTTTACCTCTGATACCGATAATGATAACCAATAGCATATGATAAAATTTCTCATTTGTCAGCAGTTCGTCACACTTCCTTGTATGAGATTGTCTTAACAATTGATGACATGAATTCAGCAAGGTGATAGATTGGGCGGTGGTTAACTTACAAACAATAAAAACGTTTATTTATGCGGGCTTTTTCCCGCACGTTATTTTTCATTTTGGCCCCAACCAGCGTAATTCATAGATAAATAACGACATTCAGATATGACAGCTCAATCCTGGCGCGCACTACGCACCAAAAAATATCAATTCTCTTTACGCCTTTTTCTGTTTCTCAATGCGGTGTCCGGGCTGTTTACGCTTGTCTTTCCTCTTTATGAGGTCAGGGCTGTCTCAGTCCCGGCAATACTGCTCTTTGTTGCAAGTACGTTACTTCTGATATGGCACGGAAAATATACGCATAAAAAGATTAATATCCCCTTTATTTCTGTTATATCAGGCATATTGTGGGCCTGGCATATCACACTGAAATATAATGCTATGAACCATAGCGATTATACTTTTCTACTCATCGCCCTTCTCTGCGTGTTATTTATTGGCTCCATCGCTTTTGCTAATAATATCATTGCGTTTACGTTCCATTCATTGCCTTCCGTTCTGGCCTGCCTGTGGCTTAATGGCAGCGAACACGGCATACGGATTATTTATCTCATGGCGCTCCCGATGGCGGGCATTGCCATCCAGCATGTTATTCAAAAACGCTATGACGATTTCGCTCAACAGCTGATGTACAAACTGCTGGAAGAGAGAGAAACGCTGAACGGGCTGAGTATGCTCGATCCTTTGACTGGCCTGTATAATCGCCGCGGCCTGCAAAATAAGCTGAATACGCTCCTTGCTCTGGAAACGCACGAAGAACACTACGTATTGCTGCTGGATATCGATCACTTCAAAGCTTATAACGATCACTATGGGCACATGATGGGCGACCAGGCTCTCATTCGCGTTTCAGCCGCGATTCGTGACGCTGTCCGTTCCCGGGATATTGTCACCCGTTTTGGCGGCGAAGAGTTTATGGTCCTGCTGACCGCGACCGATCCACAGGAGGCGCGCACGACCGCCGAACATATTCGCCAGAAGGTCTACGATCTCAAAATCCCACATATGTTTAATGTCAGCGTGGCGACCAATGTCACCATCAGCGTTGGCATCGCGCCGCTACTGGGTCAGGACATGGAGGCTGCAATCGTCAAGGCGGATAAAGCGCTGTATGAAGCCAAAAACCTGGGGCGCAACAACATTCTTGCGAGTGACGAACTGCGTACGGTCTGACACAGGGCGATATCATCGTGCTACCGCGCACAGCGTCACGACAAAGCGCTTGCCATCAGCTATCGCCATCATTAGGATTAGCAATCATTATCATTTAGATTACTATCCTTATATACAGCGCTATGCCTTACCGTTCCGCACCGATCATTGAAGATGTCACCTGGCGAGCCCATCTTCAGCCTGAGATGCCCTCGCTGGCTGAAGCCGTGCGTGAAACGATAACCCAAGCGCGCGAACATCTGCTTGATTTTATTCGGCTGGACGAACCGCACCCAACGGGCGCCATGACGCTGGCGCAGTGGGCTCGACCGGGTACGATGCGCTCCCTGCTGGCTATCTATTCCGACCATATTTATCGTCATCAACCGACGCAACCACGCGAAAATAAGCCGCTCATTTCGCTTTGGGCGCAATGGTATATCGGTCTGATGGTACCGCCTCTGATGCTTGCCCTGCTCACCCAGGAAAGGGCCATTGACGTTTCGCCCGAGCACATGCACGTTGAGTTCCACGAAACCGGACGCGCAGCCTGTTTTTGGGTTGATGTTCATCAGGACGAGCGGGCAACCGCGCATTCTCCTCAACAGAGAATGGAAACGCTGATCGTCTCTGCGCTGATGCCGGTCGTTCAGGCACTGGAATCAACCGGCGATATTAACGGTAAGCTTATCTGGAGTAACACCGGGTATCTGATCAACTGGTATCTGACCGAAATGAAACCGCTGCTTGGCGAAGCATTGTTGGCAACGCTGCGCCAGAGCTGCTTCTTCGAAAAGCAACTTTCCAGTGGCCAGGATAACCCGCTGTGGCGTACCGTCGTCCCTCGCGAAGGTCTGCTGGTGCGCCGAACCTGCTGTCAACGCTACCGGTTGCCAGACGTTCAGCAATGCGGTGACTGTACGCTGAAATAAACAAGGCGCCGCAGCGCCTTGCTCAACACGTCAGGCCATCTGCTGGCTCTCCTCTTCTGCACGCCCGGCCTCTTCTGCCTCTTGCGCCAGAAGCTGCTTCTCATAAACCTTAAAGAACGGGAAGTATATGATGGCGGACACCAGCGCCAGTATGACCACCAGGATCGCCGCACGGTAGTCCCAGCCCAGTGCCCACGCAGCGCCAACCGGTGCGGGCGCAGTCCACGGCACCACGGAAATCACCCGCCCAATCAGATCCAGCTTCATCGCCGCCCACGCCAGCACGGCGTTCACCATTGGCGCCAGCAGGAACGGGATAAAGAACACCGGGTTCATCACAATCGGCGTCCCGAAAATAACCGGTTCGTTGATATTAAAGATACTCGGCACGACACTTAAGCGGCCAATAGAGCGCAAATGTACGGAACGGCTGCGTAAATAACAAATCACCAGCCCCATCGTGGCGCCAGAACCGCCAATGACGATGAAGAAAGTCCAGAAGGCTTCCATGAAAATGTGCGGCAACGGCGCCCCCTGCGCCAGCGCGGTCTGGTTCATACCGAGATTGGTCAGCCAGAACATTTGCAGCATCCCGGAGACAATCGCCGCTCCGTGAATCCCCGCAAACCACAGCAGATGCCCAATCAGCACCGCCAGCAAAATAGCGGGCAACGAATCCGCAGCGGAAACCAGCGGTTTAAAGATCGCCATGATCGCCTGTGGGATCAGCATATCGAACTGCGACTGGATCGCCAGGCTCAGCGGATACAAGGTCAGAACCACCACCAGCACCGGGATCAGCAGATCAAAGGAGTTCTTGATCATCGGCGGCACCTGGTCGGGCAGGCGAATGCCAATGTTATGTGCTTTCAGGAAGCGCATCATTTCAACACAGTAAATCGCCACCAGAATCGCGGTAAAAATCCCCGTTCCACCCAGGCTGTCAACCGGCATAGTGCCGTTTGTTTTTGGCGCGGCAACCAGCAAGAAGGCCATGATCGAGAGCATGGCGCACATAAACGGATCTAACTGATGCGATTTAACATAGTGTTTGCCCAGGTTATAGGCAATGGCCGCACAGATATAGATGGACATGATCCCCATCGTCATATCAAACGGCGTCAAAATCTGGCTTTCAAACTGTTTCGCCAGCGCCAGCCAGCCACGGGCAAATCCCCAGGTGGTGTCCGGTGAGAAAGGAGGATAGGCGAAAACCAGCAGGAAGGAGCCGACAATCATAAACGGCATTGCCGAAATGAAACCATCACGAATAGCCATAACATGACGTTGTGAGGAAATACGTCCGGCAACGGGACTCACGTAGTTTTCGACAAACCGAAAAATCACATTAAACACAGCATGGTTGGTAGACATAGCGTTCTCCTGTCAGTCAAAACAACATAGACGTGCTGGCAGCAGCACCGCCGTGTAAGGGTCCATTACTACTTTTCGCGACCGCGCCGGGGAGAACACCAGCGATACAGCAGAGAGAATGAAGTTTCATAAATGGCTCTTATTATGTGATACAGAGGAAGTGACAGGTTCAGTATTAATCCCCGCCCGCCGGACTGCAACCGGTTACTGTAACCGGTTTCCGTGAATGTGAAGACGATCGAAAAATCGCTCATGCTGCTGGTTTATTACATAAATTATTTACAGTGCCGCTTTCCTTATGACAAATTACGCCACGCGGTTTTCTGAAAAACAGGACTGCTAATACAGCGTCAGGAGAAAAGAATGAGTCTGCAATCGGTACGGCAGTTTCTGGCCGAACGTGCCCCGGATATTGAAATCATCGAATTAAATCAGAGTACGGCGACGGTGGAACTGGCAGCGAAAGCGCACAATGTCGCGCCAGGACAGATAGCAAAAACGCTTTCGCTTAAGGTGAAAGACGACATTATTCTGGTTGTCGCCAAAGGTGATGCTCGCCTGGACAATAAGAAACTCAAGAGCACGTTTGGCGCGAAAGCGCGAATGCTCAGCAGCGATGAAGTCGTGATCGCCACAGGGCACCCGGTCGGCGGTGTCTGCCCTTTCGGGCTGGAAACGCCTCTGCCCGTCTATTGCGACGTCTCATTAAAACATTATGCTGAAGTCTTACCAGCAGCAGGGGCAACGCACAGCGCAGTCCGAATCTCCCCCGACAGAATGGCAGAACTCACTTCAGCAACCTGGATTGATGTGTGCCAGTGATGCTATTTGTGCCCGGGCGATAAACCCGGCACAAGCAACCTGTAAATACAGAGCGACTACAGAATTACGCGGATAAGCGACCTGGCTTTTCGGCGCGCAGAGACAGCAGGATATCCGCCGCATCAAGCAATCCAGCATCTGAGCTGACGCCCAGTTTAGACATCACATTAAATTTATGGGCGCGAATCGTCTTGATATTGCGTTCCAGCTGGACGGCTATCTGTGGCATCGAATAACCATTCGACATAAAACGCAGAATTTCACGCTCAGTGGGGCTTATCATTCGGCTCTGATTGAGATACCAGAGGTTCAGAGTATGTTCCGTCACCTCTCGCTTACTGTTCAATAATAAAAAGAGCTTTTCCTGCAAACTGGCCAGTGACGACGCTTTACTTAAGACCCCATCTAACGGCGAAGGCGACAGCGAATCAATTAACCGGGCTTCCGCATCATCATCCGCGATGACCAGTCGGCGCACACGAGGAAAATTCACAGCCAGTTCCGCCAGATAAGCCAGCCCCAACCGGCGATCTTCCCGCATCGCAGAAAGTGAAAAAATAACGACGGAAAAAGGAGTACTTAACATCGCTTTCTGGAAAGCAGATTGAGTTGGAAAAATATGAAGTTTATATTGGCAATCAGGAAACGCGTCAAATAAACTTTTCATTCCAATACTGCTCATTACGCACTTCTCTATGAGTGCGACATTTCCCTTGGCAATTCGGTTTTCCATTCAGTAGCATCTCCATAAACTGAAGGTAAATTCAATTCTCTTGCTCCCTGAGAACTGTTTATCCAGGCATACATCTCAGCATTGCTGTGTATTGACAGACGTCGCATCGCACTGTTTTTCTGCGCGCTAATCGTTTTATTACTCTTCTTAAGCAACATCGCTATCTGATTAATCCCCCAACCCTTACCCAGAAGCCGTAACACTTTCCGTTCCGACAGCGTAAGAACAACCGGACGATGGCCAAAACTCGAGACGTCTGGCAGAGCGGGAGATAGCAGCGTCTTACTGATCCTGTCCGTATGGGCATTGCCTGCTTCAATCACGTTTACCAGATTCTCAACCGGTTCAACGTCAGACAGCAACGTACTGAAGGGGCTCATCAGAAGCTCAATCGCCTGTGAGTAAAACGCACGGGAAACAAGAAATATCCAGTGAATATCATGGTATTGAGATAATAAAGCGTAAAATTGCTCGCAGACAGCGCGGGGATGTTTACATTCTCCCGTTAAATCCGTAATCACTACATCGGAGCGGCGCAACTGCATTAATGTCAGTTCTTCTACGGAACGGCAGTACATCAGTTCATAAGCAGGGAAATGGCCCAGCACCACCTCTTTTAACCCCGTCTGTATAACAGGTATTTTACTGATAATAATTATGTTTTTGCGGCATCCTGGCAACATATCTCCTCCATATCCACAGGTCTCCCCTCCTGTTCACTCATTAATAAATAATATAATTAATGAGAAAAACAGACGTGGTAATAGACGAAGTGAATTGTTTATCCTTGGCTTTTATTTGAAATGTTATAGCAATAACGACTCTATACAATGATCCGCATAGTATAAAATCACCAAACTATTATTGCATAATTACCGCTAAAAATAATTGCGGTACAATTAAATTAACTAAATTAGATCATTAGCATTTCTAACATATGCAAGGGGAATTTAATAAACTCACGCTATGTTTCGCATCAGATAGTTATGCTTTCAGGAAGCACAAGAAAAGAATATCGTCTCATTAATTTCAGAGGTTACAGACGATACTTCATTCCCTGTCATTCACGTTCGATGTAAGGCATTCAATATACTGCAATTATGACATTCAGCGACTGATTGTCTGGCATCCTGCCTCTTTTTTCATCACAAAATTGATCTTAGCCAGAGCCAAAAGGGTCGGGCTTCATGATACAAAGAAGACTTTCGTCATTCAGATGGTACGCAACGCGTCTTTTCAGTCAGGGCGAGTCATGCAAACAGAGCAGTCGTTACAACGAACGGTTACACGGTTATGTATTCAATGCGGGCTTTTTTTATTGCAACACGGCGCGGAGAGCGCGCTGGTTGATGAACTCTCCACCCGCCTGGGGCTGGCGTTAGGGATGGACAGCGTGGAAAGCGCCATCTCCTCCAACGCTATCGTTCTCACCACCATTAAAGATGGGCAGTGTCTGACATCGACACGTAAGAACCAGGATCGCGGCATTAATATGCACGTTGTCACGGAGGTGCAGCATATTGTCATCCTGGCCGAACATAATTTGCTGGATATAAAAGGCGTAGAGAAGCGCTTTAGCCAGCTCAGACCGTTGCGCTACCCGCGCTGGCTGGTGTCGCTGATGGTCGGGCTTTCCTGCGCCTGCTTCTGCAAACTGAATAACGGCGGATGGGATGGCGCGGTGATCACCTTTTTCGCCAGCATGGTGGCGATGTATATTCGCCAGATGCTGGCGCACCGGCATTTACACCCACAAATCAACTTTTGCGTCACCGCTTTTGTCGCCACCACCATTTCCGGCCTTTTGCTTCGCTTGCCCACTTTCAGCCATACCCCGACCATCGCCATGGCCGCCAGCGTCTTACTGCTGGTGCCGGGGTTTCCGCTGATTAATTCCGTCGCGGATATGTTTAAGGGCCACATTAATACCGGTCTGGCGCGCTGGGCGATTGCCAGTCTGTTAACGCTGGCGACGTGCGTCGGCGTGGTGATGTCGATGACGCTGTGGGGGCTACGCGGATGGGTGTAATCGATTTTCTTCTGGCGCTGATGCAGGACATGATTCTCTCCGCAATCCCGGCAGTGGGCTTTGCGATGGTGTTCAACGTGCCGCACCGGGCGCTCCCCTGGTGTGCGTTGCTCGGCGCGCTGGGCCACGGCTCACGCATGGTGATGATGACCGCCGGGTTTAATATCGAATGGTCGACATTTATGGCCTCGCTGCTGGTAGGGAGCATCGGCATTCAGTGGTCGCGCTGGTATCTGGCGCACCCCAAAGTCTTTACCGTCGCGGCAGTCATCCCGATGTTTCCGGGGATATCCGCCTATACGGCAATGATATCCGCCGTCAAAATCAGCCACTTTGGCTACAGCGAACCGTTGATGATCACATTGCTGACCAATTTCCTGAAAGCCTCCTCTATTGTCGGCGCGCTTTCCATCGGGCTTTCCGTTCCCGGTCTGTGGCTGTATCGCAAACGCCCACGGGTGTGATGCTTTTCTCCCTGCGCTCAGGCAGGGTGAGGCTGCGTTCCCTCACCCTGCCGATATCTCCCGTCTGTGTGTTACTATAAAAACAGTATTCCTTCTCGGTTGTGGTTCCCTGTTGAGAAACATTATGTCTTCCAGAATTTTGACCCCGGACGTCATCGGTATTGACGCCTTATTACACGATCACAACGCGGTGCTGGCAAAATCGGCAAGCGGCGCGGTGGCGGTCTTCGCCAATAACGCGCCCGCGTTTTATGCCGTGACGCCGGCACGTCTGGCGGAACTGCTGGCACTGGAGGAAAAGTTATCGCGCCCGGGAAGCGATGTCACACTGGATGCTCAACTCTACGAAGACTCCCAGGCCGCGCCTGTGGCCGTTCCGCTGGGGAAATTCGCCATGTACGCAGACTGGCAGCCGGATGCTGACTTCCAGCGGCAGGCTGCGCTGTGGGGCGTCGCGCTAAGGGAACCCGTCACCGCCGAAGAGCTGGCCTCGTTTGTGGCTTACTGGCAAGCGGAAGGTAAGATTTTTCACCACATCCAGTGGCAGCAAAAGCTGGCGCGCAGCGTGCAAATCAGCCGGGCCAGTAACGGCGGTATGCCGAAACGTGATGTGAACAACGTCAGCGAACCTGACGACCATATTCCACCTGGTTTTCGAGGGTAACGATGAAAAACGTTGGCGACCTGATGAAACGTCTGCAAAAAATGATGCCAGCAAATGTTGAGCCTGCATTCAAAACGGGCGAAGAACTGCTGGCATGGCAGAAAGAGCAAGGCGAAATGCGTGCGGCAGCGCTGGCGCGTGAAAACCGGGCGATGAAAATGCAGCGCACGTTCAACCGTTCCGGCATCCGTCCGCTGCATCAAAACTGCTCGTTTGATAACTATCGTGTTGAGAACGACGGGCAGATGAACGCGCTGAGCAAAGCGCGGCAGTACGTCGAAGAGTTCGACGGCAACATCGCCAGCTTTATCTTTTCGGGCAAACCCGGCACCGGGAAAAACCATCTCGCGGCGGCAATCTGCAATGAACTGCTGCTGCGCGGAAAATCGGTTTTGATCATTACCGTCGCCGATATTATGTCCGCGATGAAAGGCACCTTTAGCAATCGCGAAACCAGCGAAGAGCAGTTGCTCAACGATCTCAGCAATGTGGATCTGCTGGTGATCGACGAGATCGGCATGCAGACCGAATCCCGCTATGAAAAAGTGATCATCAACCAGATCGTCGATCGCCGCTCATCATCCAAACGCCCTACCGGGATGTTAACCAACAGCAATATGGATGAGATGACCAAACTCCTTGGCGAGCGCGTAATGGATCGTATGCGTCTGGGCAACAGTCTGTGGGTGATCTTCAACTGGGAAAGCTACCGTAGCCGCGTCACCGGCAAAGAGTATTAAGACCATTCCGACCCAGGCAAGCGCTATACTGCGACGAAAGGTACACACACACGAGTCATAACGATGAAAACCACAAAACGTCTTCTGTGCTGCGCGGTTGCCGCCAGCGCGTTTATCGCCACCAGCGCTTTCGCCGCGTCCTGGCAGGATTCTCTCTCCAGCGCCGCCAGCGAACTGAGCAAACAAAGCAGCTCTTCACAGCAGGGCGGCATGTCGCTGTCTTCTCTGACCAGCCTGCTGAATGGCGGCAATCAGGCATTAAGCGCTGATAACATGAACAACGCGGCGGGTATTTTGCAGTATTGCGCGAAACAGAAACTGACTTCCGTTACCGATGCGGAAAACGTTAAAAACCAGGTGCTGGATAAACTGGGACTTGGCGCCGCCGAACAGAAGCAGGACACCAATTATCTGGATGGCATTCAGGGTCTGCTGAATACCCAAAACGGCGAACAGCTTAGCCTGGATAACATTGGCAGCACGCCGCTGGCGGAAAAAGTGAAAACCAAAGCCTGCGATCTGGTGTTAAAACAGGGGATGAACTTCATTTCCTGATGCGCCAACATGCCGCGTTTCAACCGTTTAGCGTTGAGCGCGGCCTGACCTCTCTCTTTCTACTTCTCTCTGTCTCGCCTTCCCCGCATCACGGGAAGTGACGACGATCAAAAAAGCCAGGTTCTAAACCAATTCTTAATCACTGCACATTTTAATGTCACCATAATTGCAGCAATATGACATCGCCATTACATTGTATGTCCTGAAAAGAGATTACGCCGCCTGCCGAATGCGGGTTTATTGAGGATCATCAGTTGTCTGAGTTACTTTCCATCGCCCTGTTTCTCGCGTCCGTGCTGATTTATGCGTGGAAAGCGGGTCGCAACACCTGGTGGTTTGCCGCCATTTTAGCGGTACTTGGGCTTTTTGTTGTCTTAAATATTACGCTCTATGCCAGTGATTACTTTACCGGTGACGGCATTAACGATGCGGTTCTCTACACGCTGACCAACAGCCTGACGGGTGCCGGCGTCAGCAAATATATTCTGCCCGGCGCCGGCATCGTACTTGCGCTGGCCGCCGTATTTGGTGCGTTAGGCTGGGTTCTGCGCAGGCGTCGCCACCATCCTCACCATTTTGGCTACAGCCTGCTGGCGCTCTTACTGGCGCTGGGATCGGTGGATGCCAGCCCGGCATTTCGCCAGATCTCCGAACTGGTCAAATCCCAGTCGCGCGATGGCGACCCGGACTTCCCGGCTTATTACAAAGAGCCGTCGAAAACGATCCCGAATCCGCAGCTCAACCTGGTCTATATCTACGGTGAAAGCCTGGAGCGCACCTATTTTGATAACGATGCCTTCCCGGATCTCACGCCGGAACTCGGCGCGCTGAAAAACGAAGGGCTGGATTTCAGCCACACCATGCAATTGCCGGGCACAGATTACACCATCGCCGGAATGGTCGCCTCGCAGTGCGGCATCCCGCTGTTTGCGCCGTTTGAAGGCAACGCGTCGGCTTCCGTATCCAGCTTCTTCCCGCAGAATATCTGCCTGGGCGATATCCTGAAAAACTCCGGCTATCAGAACTATTTTGTGCAGGGCGCAAATCTGCGTTTCGCCGGAAAAGACGTGTTCCTCAAATCCCACGGCTTCGACCACCTGTATGGTGCGGAAGAGTTAAAAACCGTGGTGGCAGACCCGAGCTATCGTAACGACTGGGGCTTTTACGACGATACGGTGCTCGACGAGGCATGGAAAAAGTTTGAAGAACTCTCTCGCTCCGGCCAGCGTTTCTCGCTGTTTACGCTGACGGTGGATACTCACCACCCGGACGGGTTTATCTCACGCACCTGTAACCGCAAGCGTTACGACTTCGACGGTAAGCCGAACCAGTCCTTTAGCGCCGTCAGTTGCAGCCAGGAGAACATTGCCGAATTTATCAATAAAATCAAAGCGTCGCCGTGGTTTAAAAATACCGTCATCGTGGTTTCCTCCGACCATCTGGCGATGAACAACACCGCGTGGAAGTACCTGAACAAACAGGATCGCAACAACCTGTTTTTCGTGCTGCGCGGCGACCAGCCTCAGCAGGATACGCTGGCGGTGAAACGCAACACGATGGATAACGGCGCGACCGTGCTGGATATTCTGGGCGGGGATAACTTTATCGGCCTGGGGCGCAGCAGCCTCTCCGGTCAGTCGCTGTCGGAAGTCTTCCTGAACAGCAAAGAGAAGATCCTGGCGATGAAGCCGGACATTATTCGCCTGTGGAACTTCCCGAAAGAGATGAAGGATTTTACCGTCGATCGGGATAAAGACATGATCGCTTTCTCAGGGAGCCACTTCCGCCTGCCGCTGCTGTTGCGGGTGTCGGATAAGCGCGTCGAACCGCTGCCGGAAAGTGAATACTCCGCCCCGCTGCGTTTCCAGTTGGCTAATTTTGCCCCGCGCGATAACTTCGTCTGGGTCGATCGCTGCTACAAAATGGCGCAGCTGTGGGCGCCGGAGCTGGCGCTCTCCACCGACTGGTGCGTTTCACAAGGGCAACTGGGCGGGCAACAAAGCGTCCAGCACGTCGATAAAGCACAGTGGAAAGGCAAAACGGCGTTTAAAGATACGGTTATCGATATGGAACGTTACAAAGGCAACGTTGATACGTTGAAGATCGTCGATAACGACATTCGTTATAAAGCCGACAGTTTTATCTTTAACGTGGCTGGCGCGCCGGAAGAGGTGAAGCAGTTCAGCGGTATTTCACGACCGGAATCGTGGGGGCGCTGGTCTAATGCGCAACTGGGTGATGAGGTGAAGATTGAATACAACACGCCGTTACCGAAGAAATTCGATCTGGTGATCACCGCCAAAGCCTTTGGCGCGAATGCTAATCGCCCTATTCCTGTTCGCGTAGGCAAGGAAGAACAGACGCTGGTGTTAGAGAACGAAGTCACCACAACAACGCTGCATTTTGATAACCCGTCAAATGCCAGTACGCTGGTGATTGTGCCGCCCGACCCGGTATCGACCAATGAAGGCAATATTCTCGGCCACTCCCCGCGTAAGCTGGGTATCGGGATGGTTGAGATTAAAGTGGTGAATGCCGAAGGCTAATCCTTAGTACAGGCCCGATAACACAACGTTTATCGGGTCTGTACAATCCACGCTATACTCCCGCGCATGAAGATGACTTTTCGCCCTACCACGCTGGCTGATATCACCGTCATGCCCGCCATTGAACGCTCTGCGGGTCAACGCTTTCGGGACGTGCCTGCGCTGGCATGGATAGCCGACGGCCCTGTTATTTCAGTTGAACAACACCGGGAACACGCCGCAAAAGGATTGAGCTGGCTGGCGCTAGCCGATGAGCGTCCTGTCGGTTTTTTACTGGCCGAAGCGCTGGATTCATCTCTGTTTATCGCCGAGGTGTCTCTGCTGTGTGAATGGCAGGGAAAAGGCATTGGCCGTCAACTGATTGCGTACGTCGCGGAGCAGGCGCGCAGCAGCGGTTTTGATGCGCTGACGCTTACCACCTTTCGGGAGGTGATGTGGAATGCGCCGCTCTATGCACGAATGGGATTTGTGGTGCTGAATGATGAGCACCTGTCGCCAGGGTTACGTCAAAAGCGAGAGGAAGAAGCGGCGCACGGTCTGGCGTATGAATCACGCTGCGCCATGCGCCTGAGGCTGGTCTGAAGCGCCCGATGGCGGCTGTCGCCTTATCGGGCCTACATAGCACCGCATCCATACCGTAGGCCGGATAAGCGCCAGCGCCATCCGGCATGACGGCTTAGAAGGTTTCCCAGTTATCACCGCTATCCGCGACGGCTGCTTTACGCGGCAGTACAGACGCAGAAGCCGGTTTCACCGCTGCGGCATCACGCGCACGCTGCTGTTCCTGCTGAATGCGGAATACGGCAACGGCCTGCGTCAAGCGGCTGGCCTGCTCTTCCAGCGCGGCAGCGGCGGCGGCAGACTCTTCCACCAGCGAGGCGTTCTGCTGGGTAACGCGATCCATCTCCGCTACCGCCAGGCCAACCTGGTCGATACCACGGCTTTGCTCATCAGATGCCGAGGCGATTTCCCCCATGATATCGGTCACACGCGTCACCGCGTTCACGATTTCATCCATCGTTTCACCGGCGCTTTCGACCAGCGTTGAGCCCACATCCACACGGCTGACGGAGTCTTCAATCAGGCTCTTGATCTCACGCGCCGCCTGCGCACTGCGTTGCGCCAGGTTGCGAACTTCACCCGCTACCACGGCAAAACCACGACCCTGTTCACCCGCACGCGCCGCTTCTACCGCCGCGTTCAGCGCCAGGATGTTGGTCTGGAAAGCAATACCGTCGATCACACTGATGATGTCGGCAATTTTCTGCGAACTGGAAGCAATATCACGCATCGTTTGCACGACGTTATCCACCACTTTACCGCCTTTCTGCGCGGTTTCAGACGCGCTCAATGCCAGATGGCTGGCCTGACGCGCGTTCTCGGCGTTCTGTTTCACCGTGGCGGTCAGCTCTTCCATGCTGGCGGCGGTCTCTTCCAGAGAGGCGGCCTGCTGTTCAGTACGGGAAGAGAGATCGTTGTTGCCCATCGCGATTTCGCTGGCGCCGCTGTAAATCGCATTCGCGCCGTTACGCACATCACCGACGGTACGAACCAGCTCGCCCTGCATATGACGCAGGCTCTGCGCCAGTTGTCCCATTTCGTTAGAGCCTTCCACATCAATGCGTTTCACCAGATCGCCGTTCGCAATATGACGAATACTTTCGATCAGACGGTTCATCGGCGCGATCAGGGAGAGCTTAATACCGAACCAGACGGCGACGATCACCAGCAGCACAACGATTAACACGCTCGCCAGTACCCACATCGCCTGGCTGTATGAACGGTTATTATCTTCTACCGCAATGTCATACAGACGATCGTTCTGCTGCATGTAGTTAACATACTGCTTCTCAAAACCGTCCTGATAACCCTGAGTGGGCTGATCGAAGAAGTCGTTGATCTTACCTGCGCCCAACAGCTGGATCAGCTCCGCCAGCGCATTATGGTAGATATCGTAGTTACGCTTGATCTCCACTGCCGCCGTTTCACTCTGGCGCGGATCGCGAGGCAACGCCTCGTACTCAGCCCAGTGTTTTTCCGCCAGTTTCAGAGAGGTCGTCGCAATTTGCATCAGATCGGTAACGGTCGCGCCGCTGCCAATATTGTTCTGATCCATCATGTAACGGATACCCGCCCGGTTCAGGGTGTTTCGCGTTTGCAGCAGCGCAACCCAGCTGGCGTTCAGCGTGGACTGTTGCTGACGAATGGTTTGCAGAACGGTGAAGTTCTCTTTGTCATTCTTCAATGAGTTAAAGAACAAACCGCCTGAGGTGAGTTGTAAAAGGCCAAATATTGCCAGGACCAGCAGCAAGCTGGTCACAATCTTGATTCGTTTTAACATGTTTTCTCTTTCCGCTAGACAGATACCAGAATTTTCGGCCTGGAAAGGGAAAACTTTACCGAATTCGTACTGGTTGGGACGATATCAGCACGAATGATTCGCCATTCACGATCGACGAAAAAGAAATGCTGGATTTTAATTAGTGATCTCAATCACATAAATGACCGCATCCCTCCGTCGGAAAAACCACTCACTGACACTCCTGACCGCTTAAGCCCACATATAACCACTCACTTATTTACCTTACTTTACGCGCGCGTATCTCTGGCAGGATCACCTCAGCATAGCAGTCAATTTACCTCCTCAAACACAGACTCAAACCCAACGGCTTCGGCCAATTATTAATCTTAAAAACCAGGTTTTACTATGGATACGAAAAAGATATTCAAGCACATACCCTGGGTGATTCTTGGAATCATCGGTGCATTCTGCCTCTCGGTCGTCGCCTTACGCAGAGGTGAGCACGTCAGCGCCCTGTGGATCGTGGTCGCTTCCGTCTCTGTTTATCTGGTGGCTTATCGCTACTACAGCCTGTACATCGCCCAGAAGGTGATGAAACTCGACCCAACGCGTGCTACGCCTGCGGTCATTAATAACGACGGCCTGAACTACGTCCCGACAAACCGCTACGTACTGTTTGGTCACCACTTTGCCGCTATCGCTGGCGCCGGCCCGCTGGTCGGCCCGGTTCTGGCCGCGCAAATGGGCTACCTGCCGGGTACGCTGTGGCTGCTGGCGGGCGTAGTGCTGGCCGGTGCGGTACAAGACTTCATGGTGCTGTTTATCTCTTCCCGCCGTAACGGCGCATCTCTCGGTGAGATGATCAAAGAAGAGATGGGCCCGGTGCCGGGCACCATCGCCCTGTTCGGCTGCTTCTTAATCATGATCATCATCCTCGCGGTACTGGCGCTGATCGTGGTAAAAGCGCTGGCCGAAAGCCCGTGGGGCGTCTTCACCGTTTGCTCAACCGTACCTATCGCGCTGTTTATGGGGATCTACATGCGCTTCCTGCGTCCGGGACGTGTGGGTGAAGTCTCCGTTATTGGTATCGTGCTGCTGGTTGCCTCTATTTACTTCGGCGGCGTGATTGCGCACGACCCGTACTGGGGCCCGGCGCTGACCTTTAAAGACACCACCATTACCTTCGCGCTGATCGGTTACGCGTTTATTTCCGCACTGCTGCCGGTATGGCTGATCCTCGCCCCGCGCGACTATCTGGCAACCTTCCTGAAAATCGGCGTTATCGTCGGTCTGGCGCTGGGGATTCTGATCCTCAACCCAGAGCTGAAAATGCCGGCGATGACCCAGTACATCGACGGTACTGGCCCGCTGTGGAAAGGCGCGCTGTTTCCGTTCCTGTTCATCACCATCGCCTGTGGCGCGGTATCTGGCTTCCACGCGCTGATCTCTTCCGGTACGACGCCGAAACTGCTGGCTTGTGAAACCGACGCGCGTTTCATCGGCTATGGCGCAATGCTGATGGAGTCTTTCGTGGCGATCATGGCGCTGGTTGCGGCGTCTATCATCGAACCGGGTCTCTACTTCGCGATGAACACCCCGCCAGCGGGCCTCGGTATCACCATGCCGAACCTGCACGAAATGGGTGGCGAGAACGCGCCGCTGATTATGGCGCAGCTGAAAGACGTCACCGCACACGCGGCGGCAACCGTCAGCTCCTGGGGCTTTGTGATTTCGCCTGAGCAGATCCTGCAAACCGCAAAAGACATCGGCGAACCGTCGGTACTGAACCGCGCAGGTGGCGCACCGACGCTGGCAGTCGGTATCGCTCACGTATTCCACAAAGTGTTGCCGATGGCTGACATGGGCTTCTGGTATCACTTCGGTATTCTGTTCGAAGCGCTGTTCATCCTGACCGCGCTGGATGCAGGCACCCGCTCCGGCCGCTTTATGTTGCAGGATCTGTTGGGTAACTTCGTCCCGTTCCTGAAGAAAACCGACTCTCTGGTTGCTGGCGTCATCGGTACTGCGGGTTGCGTCGGTCTGTGGGGCTACCTGCTGTATCAGGGCGTGGTTGATCCGCTGGGCGGCGTTAAGAGCCTGTGGCCGCTGTTCGGTATCTCCAACCAGATGCTGGCCGCCGTGGCGCTGGTTCTGGGCACCGTGGTACTGGTTAAAATGCAGCGCACCAAATACATCTGGGTTACCGTTATCCCGGCAGTATGGCTGCTGATCTGCACCACCTGGGCGCTGGGTCTGAAACTGTTCAGCACCAACCCGCAGATGGAAGGCTTCTTCTACATGGCTAACCAGTACAAAGAGAAGATTGCCAACGGCAGCGAACTGACCGCACAGCAAATTGCCAATATGAACCACATCGTCGTGAACAACTACACCAACGCAGGCCTGAGTATTCTGTTCCTGGTAGTGGTGTACAGCATCATCTTCTATGGGTTCCGTACCTGGCAGAAAGCCCGCACCATCAACGGTCGTACCGATAAAGAGACGCCGTATGTACCGGTGCCGGAAGGCGGCGTGAAGACCTCTTCACACCATTAATCGGATGCCGGGTGGCGCTACGCTTACCCGGCCTACAAAATGCAGTTAACGTAGGCCGGATAAGGCGCAAGCCGCCATCCGGCAAAACCAACGCCCGGTTCGCTGGGCTTTATTCATATCTGGATGAGAAAATGTTTGGTAACTTAGGTCAGGCAAAAAAATATCTCGGCCAGGCGGCGAAGATGTTGATTGGCATTCCAGACTACGACAACTATGTCGAGCATATGCAAACCAACCATCCAGACAAGCCGTACATGAGCTATGAAGAATTCTTCCGCGAGCGCCAGCAGGCACGTTACGGCGGCGACGGAAAAGGCGGCATGCGCTGCTGTTAATGGAGGCACTGATGACCCCGATTGCAGTTACCCTACTCACCGGTTTTCTCGGCGCGGGTAAAACCACCCTGCTGCGCCACATTCTTAACGAAAAGCACGGCTACAAGATTGCCGTTATCGAAAACGAATTCGGCGAAGTTTCCGTTGACGATCAGCTGATTGGCGATCGCGCCACCCAGATCAAAACCCTGACTAACGGCTGCATTTGCTGCACCCGCTCCAGTGAACTGGAAGACGCGCTGTTAGACCTGCTCGACAATCTCGACCAGGGCAACATCCATTTCGACCGTCTGGTGATTGAGTGCACCGGCATGGCCGACCCCGGCCCGATCATTCAGACCTTTTTCTCCCATGACGTGATTTGCCAGCGCTACCTGCTGGACGGCGTGATTTCGCTGGTCGATGCGGTACACGCCGACGAGCAGATGAACCAGTTCACCATCGCCCAGTCGCAGGTCGGTTATGCCGACCGCATCCTGCTGACCAAAACCGACGTGGCGGGAGTTAGCGAAAAACTGCGCGAACGCTTAGCGCGCATCAACGCCCGCGCCCCGGTTTACACCGTCACACACGGCGATATCGACCTCTCCCTGTTGTTCGACACCAACGGCTTTATGCTGGAGGAGAACGTGGTCAGCGCCACACCGCGCTTCCACTTTATCGCCGACAAACAAAACGATATCTCATCAATTGTGGTGGAGCTGGATTATCCGGTAGACATCAGCGACGTTTCCCGCGTCATGGAAAACCTGCTGCTGGAGTCCGCCGAGAAACTGTTGCGCTACAAAGGAATGCTATGGATTGAAGGCGAACCGAACCGCCTGCTGTTCCAGGGCGTCCAGCGCCTGTACAGCGCCGACTGGGACCGCCCGTGGGGCGACGAACAGCCGCACAGCACGCTGGTGTTTATCGGCATTCAACTGCCGGAAGACGAGATCAGAGCCGCGTTTGCGGGGCTGAAGAAGTAACCCTCATTCTGGATTGCCCGGTGGCGCTGCGCTTACCGGGCCTGGAAATCCCGCTCCTTGTAGGCCGGATAAGGCGCAGCCGCCATCCGGCACTCACTCCCCCTCCCCCCACTCACTCAGTAATCACAAACCGCGTCGCTACAAAGCAGTTGAGGATGCGGTGGACCAGAAACACCATCGTCAGCGTCGCCACCAGCGCGACGGTGACTGAGGTGATGCGGTACAGATCGCTGAACACCAGATCGCTGTCCGGGTGCAGGTTCTGGCCGAACATAATGCCGATGGTGGTGATACTGGCAAAACCGACGCCCGCGCCAACCTTTTCCATCACATGCAGACGAGCGCTGAAGCCTAGCCCGAGACCGATTAGCGGCATCATCAGCAGCATATGGTTGCTGAAGTCATAAATAAGCAGTTGCACCAGCAGAATATAGAGACAGGCCAGCACCACGCCGACGACGCGCCAGATAGAGCTGATCACCGCGCCACGATAGTGCATCGGAAACAAAATCAAAATTCCCGCCATCAGCGCCGACAGCGAATCGCTCAAATCGCAGATCTGGAAAATCACAAAGATCATCGTCGCTACGGTACCGGAAAGCAGCGATTCATGGCGAATACGGGCATCATCTTTCTCAATACGCGGCGGCGGCTGGCGCGGTTCGACATCCGGGATCAGATAGTGCAGCAGCGCGCTCAGGGCTACCGCCATCACGCAGGCTTCCATATTGGAGAACATCAGCGTATGCCAGTTGGTGCCAGGGTAACTCATAAAGTTGAGCATCGTGCTCTGGCACACCACGCCCATCGACCCCAGCAAAAACAGCGGCCCCTTGCTCATAAAACGAAAGCGCATCACGTACAGGCCAAACACCACCAGCGTCATAATTACCGGCCACTGTGAGAGATAGCCGACAATCAACACCATTTCAACGCAGTTCACCGCCGCGCTGAATACAAACTGACGAGCCACATGGCGGTTAAACACCGGCACCAGCGACAACAGCATCAGCGGATAAACCACAAAAAACACGCCGTACTGCACGTTGTAAAAGGTCGAGATACTCAGCGCTATCGTCCCGGCAACGGAAATACGCACGGTCTGGCGAAAATCATTGGCGGTGTAGACAATATTCCCGTGCGGCGTAAAGACGTGGGCCAGGGTGTTAATAGACATAGTGAAGCCAGCTTACCAGGTGGATCTGCGCCCCTGCAAAGGTGCGGGCAAACATCCCCTCGCTGTTATACAACTGCACCGTAGCGCGAGCGCCGGTCGGCAGGGGGTTCTCCAGCGGGGTATCCAACGCAACGTGAATGCGCATACGCTGGGCATCGCGCACCCAGCGCGTCGACTGTTCCGGCTGCGACAGCTGTCCGTTAACCGCTTCCTGCCCGGCCAGAATCCCGGCATCGCTGCTGGTCACATGCGCAGGAAACACTTTGCCCGGCATGGCGTCAAACACCACTGCGGCATCGGTATTTACGCGGGTGTGACGCAGACTTTTCTCACGAAAATCGGCCACAATATCGGTCTGGTTACTGACCAGCGCCATCAAAGGCGTGGCAGCGGTGGCGTAAAGCCCAGGGTTGAGCTGTAGATTGCTCACCGTCCCGTCGGTTTCCGCCCGCACCTTCGTCCAGCCCAGGTTCAGTTGCGCCTCCTCCAGCGCATTGCGGTATTTTTGCAGCGTCACATTGCGACTGTCGTCGCGTTCACCGCGCTGGATCAGCAGGTTCTGGATACTGGCATTCAGCGCCGCCACCGACTGCTCGCTGGTCTGCCAGGTGGTGCGCACTTTATCCAGATCCGACTGCGAAACATTCTGCATCGCGCTCAGCCGCTGATAGCGGTCAAGCGTGAGCTTATCGTTGCGGGCGGTGTATTGCGCGGTGCGCAGGTTGGCGCGCGCAGAGGCGATCTGCGCATCCAGCTGTTGGTTGCTCAGTTTCGCCTGCTCAAAGGCAATCTGTGCGGCCTCAACTTTATTGATAAACGGCGTTGGGTCCAGTTCATACAACAGGTCGCCCTTTTTCACCTGGCTATTGTTGCGTACGTAGACGTGAGAGACATAGCCGGAGACGCGCGAGGAGACCGGCGTCACCACGCGCATCACGGTGGAATCCGGCGTCAGCGGGATCCAGATATCGGCAACAATAAACCAGGCGAATATTGCAAGGAAAGCGGCAATACTCACCCTTACCCAACGGGCAAATTTTTGTTCTGGGGTCATCATAGTTTTTTAGAGTTAATTATCTTCTTCGCGGATTAACCGCAGATTGCAGGCGATTTGATTTAATGTGGCGCTGAAGGCGGCAAGTTCCGCTTCCGGGATAGTACGGGTGACGCGTTGCTGATAGGTCTCAATCACCCGGTTCAGTTCTTCCAGTCTTGAACGGCCTTGCGCTGTCAGCGTCAGCAGGCGGATGCGTTTGTCATATGGCGATGTTGAACGCACCAGATAGCCCTGTTTTTCCAGTTGCGTGAGGGTGCGCATCAGCGGCGGCAGCTCAATGCCCTGCACCTCCGCCAGTTCGCTGACCGAGACGTTATCACCCAACTGATGCAGTTGCATCAGCACCGTCCAGCTTGACTGCGTCAGGCCGGTATCGGTGATGGCAGCATCAATAATTGCACGCCACTGGCGTACCACCATTGCCATGCGCATCCCCATCGGACGGCGGGCAAACAGCTCATCTTCAGTCATCTCTCTTTCCCCTCTTAGCAGATGGGAAAATAATACTTATCAGGATAAGTATCAAGAAACAGCTGATAAGGAAGCATCAATTGATAAATTATATGAATGTAAAAAAGGCCGGACTGAATACAGCCCAGCCTCTGTGATGTTACGGTGGATCACTCAATCTGATCCCGTCGCAGCCCCACATCCTTTAACTGTTCATCGTTCATGCGTTGCAATACGCGCTGCGTCTGCGCCCGCAGTCGCCATCTTTTTATTGCCTGCCAGACCTGAACAAAACCAATAAACGGCTGTTTTGCGCGATTCTCGTGAAATTCCATACTCCACCTCCCCACCTGGTCAGAGGCTTTATCTTCCCGGATCTTCACCACCACAATACAGATTCAAAAAATACTTTTCTTTGCCATACAGATTGGCTAAAACGGTATCTGAACGCGATTTCGACCACCGTTCTGTACTGGTTTTTCCATCTGTATGGCAAGAGTGAGGGATACAGCATGACGCGTTACCAACATCTGGCTAATCTGCTGGCCGAGCGTATTGAGCAAGGGCTGTATCGCCACGGGGAAAAATTGCCCTCGGTGCGTAGCCTGAGTCAGGAGCATGGGGTGAGCATCAGTACCGTACAGCAGGCATATCAGACGCTGGAGACGTTGCAGCTTATCACTCCACAGCCGCGTTCCGGCTACTTTGTCGCCCCGCGCAAGGCGCAACCGCCGGTGCCGCTGATGTCACGCCCGGTACAGCGACCGGTAGAGATCACCCAGTGGGATCAGGTGCTGGACATGCTGGAAGGGCACAACGACAAATCAATCATTCCTTTCAGCAGCGGCGTCCCCGATATCCACCAACCCAGCCTGAAGCCGCTCTGGCGCGAACTAAGCCGCGTGGCGCAACATAACCTGGGGGCGGTGCTGGGCTACGATGAACTGGCCGGATACCGCGAACTGCGGGAACAGATCGCCCGCCTGATGCTTGACAGCGGTTCGGTCGTCAGCGCTGATGATATCGTTATCACCAACGGTAGCCAGAGCGGTTTGTCGCTGGCGCTGCTGACCGTCTGCCAGGCGGGCGATATTGTCGCCGTCGAATCCCCCGCCTATTACGGCACCATGCAGCTCCTGCGCGGCTTAGGAATAAAAGTCATTGAAATCCCGACCGACCCGGATACCGGTATCAGTATTGAAGCGCTGGAACTGGCGCTGGATCAGTGGCCGATTAAAGGGGTTATCCTCGTACCAAACTGCAATAATCCCCTCGGGTTTATTATGCCGGACGCACGCAAACGGGCAGTGCTCAGCCTCGCGCAGCGCCACGATATTGTGATTTTTGAAGATGACGTGTATGGCGAGCTGGCGACGGATTACCCGCGCCCCCGCACCATCCACTCCTGGGATATCGATGGTCGGGTGCTATTGTGCAGTTCGTTTACCAAATCCGTCGCGCCGGGTCTGCGCGTGGGCTGGGTCGCTCCGGGTCGTTACCACGATCGGCTGCTGCATATGAAATACGCCGTCATCGGCACCAACGTTCCCGCCACGCAGCTGGCGGCGGCCACCTTCGTCCGCGAGGGCCACTATCACCGTCATGTCCGGCGAATGCGCCAAATCTACCAGCGCAACATGGAGATCTATACCTGCTGGGTACGCGAATATTTTCCCTGCGGGATCTGCGTCACCCGACCAAAAGGCGGCTTTATGCTATGGGTCGAGCTGCCGGAGCATATCGATATGGTCTGCGTCGCCAGACAGCTATGCCGCCTGAAAATCCAGGTCGCGCCGGGATCACTGTTTTCCGCCTCCGGGAAGTATCGCAACTGCGTGCGCATCAACTGTGCGTTACCGCCGAACGAGAAACATCGTGAGGTAATGCAAAAACTTGGAGAGGCGGTGAAGGTGGCGATGGAATAAGCCCGCCCGGCAGAACGGCGTTTACCGGGCCAGTGATGCGCTGGTGGATATGTGTTTAGTGGTTCAGCGCGATAACCTCTTCAACAGCAAGTCCGGTGATACGTAAAACCGTATCGCGATCGATGCCGTCTTCCAGCATTGTACGCGCGATACGCTGCGCCTCAGCCCGTTGGCCTTGCTGTAAGCCTTGCTGCATACCCTCCTGGCGACCCGCTTCATGTAATCGTTCAGCTATCGTCATCAGACTCTCCTTGTGTTGGGGGGAACGTTCGGCCACCTCGTGAATAAACTGGCTAAAACGAGAGGCATCGCCGCACTGCATCATATAATTAAACAGCACTTTAAGCTGGCTGTCGGTAGTGTATCCCATCACCAAAAGTGAGGCCAGTTGCTCCACCAGCCCCATCAGGTCACGCTGGCGGATATGTTTTTGTATCAACTCCAGCAAGGCAATACGCCGATGTTGCATGATCTCACTATCCGGCGTCACTGTGATATCCACCAGCGGAAAGGCCGCAGCATAAAGCTGCCTCGCCAGTTCCGGGTCGGCAAACTCATCCAGCCAGCATAAGGAATAGGGATAGGGGCTGTCGATATCGTGATAAAACAACATCGGCACCACCAGAGGGAGTCGTTTATGCCCGGCATCCAGGTGATGTTGCATCGCGGCAATCGCATAACGCATCAAACGAAACGCCATATGCGCATCCGGTGAACTCTGATGCTCAATCACAACATAAATATAGCCATCTCCCCCTGTCGTTTTCAGCGACCAGAGCACATCAGAATAATAAGCGCGCAAATCCTCCTCGATAAAGCTCCCGGACTCCAGCTTCAGCGTGCTCAAGTCACAAAGCTCAAGCAGCGCAAGAGGAAGATGGATTTCAAGAAAATCATGTGCGGTGTTGGGGTGACATAAAAACGTTTTGAAAACCGCATCATGCGGAGTGGATGTCGTTCCTTTTTTCATGGCAATCCATCGCGTGTTAAACAACCCGGCGTCACCTTACCTTGTCAGGATGCCAACGACATTCGGTATTATGCGTTGCTGCGAGGCGCTATCAACGATAAATTCACCTTTCTGCAAGGCGTACATTTTTTCTGAATACGCCATGCAGAAATGTTTCACTGTACCCGTTCAGGGTTTTCTCCGACATGGAGTGCGATTTATATGCAACGGATACGTCAATTCTTCTCCCGGCGCGCGACAACGCTATTTTTCCCGATGGCGCTGATTCTGTACGACTTTGCCGCCTACCTGTCGACGGATTTGATTCAGCCGGGCATCATCCATGTCGTGCATGATTTCAATGCCGATGTCAGCCTGGCTCCGGCATCCGTCAGTCTCTATCTGGCCGGAGGGATGGCATTGCAGTGGTTGCTCGGCCCGCTTTCCGACCGGATTGGCCGCCGGCCGGTGCTGATTACGGGCGCGCTTATTTTCACCATTGCCTGCGCCGCCACGCTCCTTACAACGTCAATGACGCAGTTTCTGGTCGCGCGTTTCATTCAGGGCACCAGCATCTGTTTTATCGCCACGGTCGGTTACGTTACCGTGCAGGAAGCCTTCGGCCAGACCAAAGCCATAAAACTGATGGCGATCATCACCTCAATAGTCCTGGTTGCGCCGGTTATCGGCCCGCTCTCAGGCGCTGCGCTAATGCACTTTGTTCACTGGAAAGCCTTGTTCGGCATTATTGCGCTGATGGGGCTGATCGCCCTGTGCGGCCTGGCGCTGGCGATGCCAGAGACGGTACAACGCGGCGCGGCGCCGTTTAGCATTCCCGCCGTCCTCCGCGATTTTCGCCATGTCTTTCACAACCGGATTTTCCTCTTCGGCGCCGCAACGCTTTCGCTGAGCTACATCCCGCTAATGAGTTGGGTGGCGGTCTCGCCAGTAATCTTAATCGACGCGGGCGGCATGACTACCGCGCAGTTCGCCTGGGCGCAGGTGCCGGTGTTTGGCGCGGTAATCATCGCCAATATGATGGTCGCTCGGGTGGTGAAAGATCCTGGCGATCCGCGTTTTATCTGGCGCGCACCGCCGATACAGCTTGTCGGTCTGGCCATCCTGATCGCAGGAAATCTGTTGTGGCCTCATGTCTGGCTGTGGTCAGTGCTGGGCACCAGTCTGTACGCTTTCGGGATCGGGATGATTTTCTCGACGTTGTTCCGCTTTACGCTGTTTTCCAACACTCTGCCTAAAGGCACCGTCTCAGCATCGCTGAATATCGTCATCCTGACAGTCATGGCCGTCGCTATCGAAGTCGGACGCGGGCTGTGGTTTAACGGCGGCAAGATTCCGTTTCATCTGCTGGCTGTGGTGGCAGGAATTGCGGCGGTGTTCACATTGAAAGGGCTATTACAGCGCGTGCGTCAGTATGAGGTGACTGAACTGGCAACTGAGAAATAAACTCATGCCTGATGGCGCTACGCTTATCTGCGCCGAAAGCAGGCCCCGCTATACGGGGCCTGCTTTTTTAAGCGATACGCGCAAACCCGGCGTCCAGGTCTGCGATAAGGTCGCCCACATCTTCCAGCCCGATATGCACCCTGACCAGCGTGCCGCTGAAATCCACATCGCCAGCAGGACGGATACTGTTCAGCTCTTCCGATTGGTTCGCCAGAATCAACGACTCAAATCCGCCCCATGAGTAGGCCATATGGAACAGCGAGAAGTTATCGAGGAAATTTGCCATCTGCTCATCGGTCAGCCGCTTTTTCAGCACGAATGAAAACAGGCCAGAGCTACCGGAAAAGTCACGCCGGAAGTACTCATGTCCAGGGCACTCCGGCAGCGCTGGATGGTTCACTCGCGCCACTTCCGGGCGAGCCGACAGCCAGCGGGCAATCTGAATACTGCTCTCCTGGTGCTGCTTCAGGCGAACTGACAGCGTGCGTAAACCGCGGCTGCCGTTATAAGCAGTATCAGCATCCAGCGTCTGCCCCATCAGATAAGAGTTCTCCCGCAGACGATCCCAGCAGCGGGCGTTAGACACTGCTGTTCCCAGCATACCGTCGGAATGGCCGATGGTGTATTTAGTACCCGCCTGAATTGAAATGTCCACGCCGTAGTCGAGCGCCTTAAACAGCACGCCGGCCGCCCAGGTATTGTCGATCATAATGACAATCTCCGGGTTCACCGCACGGATCGCCTTCACCATGCCCGGTACATCCTGAACTTCCATAGTGATGGAACTGGGTGATTCGAGGAACACCACTTTGGTCTCCGGGCGGATCAAATCGACAATGCCCGCGCCAATCAGCGGATCGTAATACGTCGTTGATACATCAAACTTGCTCAGAATCTTATTGCAAAAGTCCTGCGTGGGTTCATAGGCCGCACCGGTCATCAGGAGATGATCGCCGCCCTGCACAAAGGCGAGAATCGCATTCGTCACCGCCGCTGCGCCGCAAGGATAGAGCGCACAGCCAACGCCGCCTTCCAGCTCACTCATCGCCTTCTGAAATGCGAAGTGGGTATAAGTACCACGGCGACCATAGAACAGCTCGCCGTTCGCACGATTGGCCGTCGCAAATTTTTTGTCCTTCACGGTATCAAACACCAGTGAAGAAGCGCGCTGGATCACCGGGTTCACCGCTCCCTGGGTATAACGTTTGTCGCGTCCGGCGATAATTAACTGCGTGTCGAGCTTAACTGAATCTTTCATAACGTCTCCTGTTACATCCTTAATCCATGCGGAAAGCCGGGACTACTGCGTCCGTGGTGTTGATATCAGCGTTCACCGGTTTCTTTCCGGCGAAACGCTCCACAATCTGCGCCGCGTTCAAATCATGAATTACGTTGATAAGCGTTGCTGGCGCATCCGTAATCGTGCCCAGCACCACCAGCATTGGAATGGCCTCCATCGGCAACCCCAGTGTGGTGACAATAAAGATCTCACCGAGGAATGCGCCGCCAGGGACGCCGCCGACGATAATCGCCGAGAGTACGGCAATCAGCATCGTCAGGAAGAACGTTTCGGTGGTGAACTCCATGCCTAAAACGGAATAGATAAAAACAATCTTCAATGCGGCAATCATCGCCACGCCGCCCTTATTGAGGTTAACCAGTAGCGGGATGGAGACATCAACGATTTCTGGGTTAATGCCCATCGCCTTACCCGCACGCAGAGTCACCGGCAGCGTGCCGAGCGAGGAACACGTCCCCAGCGCGGTCACCGAAGGTTCAATGGCGTTACGCCAGAAGGCCTTCACCGCAGGTAGTCCGCCGCCAATGTAGGAGTAAAGAACAGAACCGAAGATGTAGTAAACCAGAGTGGCAACCATGAACAGGCCGATAGCCCGGGCAAAGGTCAGCAACAGGCCGGAGTCCTGACTGGCCATCGTCGCAGCGAAGTAACAGCCGAGGCCGATGGGAGCCACCTTCATGATGATCGCCACAATCTTCATGATCACCGTGTTGGCGTCTTCCAGCAGTGAGGCGATGCGTTTGCCCGCCTGTTCTGACTGCCCAATGGCGATCCCGGCGATAATCGCCATCACGATCAGCGCCAGAATATTCGATTTAGAAAACAGTCCGATAAAGTCGCTGGTGGTGATCATACTGACAAAATCCATCTTGCCGCTGCCCGCCTGCACGGATTGTGAAAGATCGATAGTCACCCCCTGCGCCGGGTTATACCAGAGCGCGAGCGCCACAATTCCGGCGGCCGGAATAAAAGCCATCGCGATAGAGACGATAAAGATAATCGCCATAATGCGTCCCAGACGTTTCAGGTCGGTCATGCTGGCGATAGAAGACATTACGCTGATCCCCACCAGCGGAACGATAATCATAAATAACAGGTTCAGGAAAATCTGACCTATCGGCTGGAGTTGACTTGCAAACGTCGGAGCATAAATACCTAATAAGCCGCCGACAACCAGAGCGAGTAATAAAATAAGTGAAGATCTGTAGGGTTCGAGTCGTGACCACATAACAGGCACCTTTTAATTTAAATTATATTAAATGAGATTAAATTCACAATTTTTCGCGTTCTTTCTTTTGCCTCCTGTTTAATTTGTGACATAACTCACTTAAGTTGTTATTTTTTCATTTTGTCAGCAAGTTATTTCCTGTGATTCAATAGTTACATGTTTCAAACGCGAATGTAACGGCCTATTCGTACCGTTTTTGCAAATCACTTGTGAATAAAAGGAAACAATGAACACATCCATTTCCCTGAAGCATTTAGAGTTTTTTATCAAGATTGTGGATTGCGGTGGATTATCTGAAGCCGCTGCCCAGCTTAACGTGTCACCTTCAGCGGTAAGTAAAAGTCTGGCAGCAATGGAAGATACGCTGGGTACAACGTTAATTAAACGTACCACCCGCAGTATTACCCTGACCGATGCCGGGCAATATTTATTTAACCGTGCGACTAAATTACTCAACGAGTTTGATGAAACCTTAAATACCACTTCCGGTTATTATCACAGCCCACAAGGTGAATTACGCATAACCTGTTCAATTGCCTTTGGATATTCCCGATTAGTTAATCTGGTGGATAAATACCGTACTCAATATCCAGACGTGAATCTCTACATCGACCTCAACGATAATTTTGTGAATCTGAACGAAACGGATTTCGATATCGCTCTGCGCATCTCCACCGCGCCGCCGCAAAACTATGCCATGCGCAAGCTGGTGCCGATCCGCTGGGCGTGGTGCGCCTCCCCCGGCTATCTGGCGAAAAAAGGGATGCCGCAGCGTCGCGTCGAGCTGGTGAACCATGATTGCCTGGTCTATCCCGGACTCACCCCGGTGCTTAAAGTGGCGGACGAGCAGGAGCGCCTGCACCAGTTAAAGCTGCATATGCCGATCCAGGCCAACAGCAGTCTGGTATTGCTAAAATCGGTGCTGGAAGACCAGGGCGTGGCTTATCTGCCGACCTACCTGATTGGCGATCACATCCAGAAAGAGGAGATCACGCCGCTGATGCTCGACGGCACCATCACCTGCGAAACGCACGCCCTTTATGCGCTCTATTTCCCGAGTAAATACAGCAACCCGAAGGTGCGTTCGTTTATCGATTTTCTGGTGGCGGAACTGGGAACCTTGCCTGCATGGGATAACTGGATCCCGGGATGATCTTTTGCACGATCCCCCCGTCTGGCTCTATCCTTAACGCTATGAATAAAATTGCTGAACTCAAACGCGCCAAACGACTGGCGCTCTCGCTGCTGCTGATTGCCGCCGCCACGTTCATCACGACGCTTTTCCTGCCGCCAAATTTTTGGGTACTCGGCATTAAAGCCATTGCGGAAGCGGCAATGGTGGGCGCACTGGCAGACTGGTTCGCCGTCGTGGCGCTGTTTCGTCGGGTGCCGATCCCGTTTATCGCGCAGCATACCGCCATTATCCCGCGTAATAAGGATCGAATCGGCGAAAATCTTGGCCAGTTCGTGCAGGAGAAATTTCTTGATACCCAGTCGCTGGTCGCGCTCATTCGCCGTCATGAACCGGCCTTGCTGATCGGCAACTGGTTCAGTCAGCCGGATAACGCCCGGCGGGTTGGGATGCATTTGCTGCAAATCATGAGCGGTTTTCTCGAACTGACGGACGACGCCCGTATTCAGCGCCTGCTCAAGCGGGCGGTACACAAAGCGATCGATAAAGTGGACTTCTCTGGCACCAGCGCGTTAATGCTGGAGAGCATGACCAAAAACGATCGTCATCAGGTACTGCTGGACACCCTGATCGCGCAGTTGATCGCCCTGCTTCAGCGCGACAGCTCACGCGCGTTTATCGCACAGCAAATCGTGCGCTGGCTGGAGACGGAACATCCGCTAAAAGCAAAAATTTTACCGACCGAATGGCTGGGGGAACACAGCGCAGAACTGGTTTCCGATGCGGTGAATTCGCTGCTGGATGATATCAGCCACGACCAGGCGCACCAGATCCGCCACGCCTTCGATCGCGCCACCTTTAAGCTGATCGACAAACTCAAAAACGATCCAGAGATGGCCTCCCGGGCGGAAAGCATCAAAGCGTACCTGAAAGAAGATGAGGCGTTTAACCATTATCTTGGTGAACTCTGGGCTGATTTACGCCAGTGGCTGAAGGCAGATATTAACGCAGAGGGTTCCCGCGTGAAGCAGCGGATCGCCCATGCCGGGCAATGGTTCGGCGAAACGCTGGTGGCGGATGATGCCCTTCGCGCTTCGCTCAACGGCCATCTGGAACAGGCTGCGCACCGGGTCGCGCCGGAGTTCGCCGCGTTTCTGACGCGCCACATCAGCGACACGGTAAAAAGCTGGGATGCCCGCGATATGTCACGCCAGATAGAGCTGAACATCGGCAAAGATTTGCAGTTTATCCGCGTCAACGGCACGCTGGTCGGCGGCTCCATCGGGCTGGTGTTGTATCTGCTGTCGCAAATACCGTCCCTGCTGACGTTACCCAACTTTTAAGCAGATCAATAAACACCTGGTTTTTACAGGGTTATAATGCGTGGTCTTTTCATTGTCTCCCGTGTTACGGGGAAGGAAAACCATGTCGCTTATCACCGATCTACCCGCCATTTTTAACCAGTTCTCCGACGCCCGTCAGAAAGGCTTTCTCACCGTTATGGATCTTAAAGAACAGGGGGTTCCACTGGTCGGCACCTACTGCACGTTTATGCCGCAGGAGATCCCGATGGCGGCGGGCGCGGTTGTCGTTTCCCTGTGTTCAACGTCGGACGAAACCATCGAAGAAGCCGAAAAGGATCTGCCGCGCAACCTGTGTCCTCTGATCAAAAGCAGCTACGGCTTCGGCAAAACGGACAAATGCCCCTACTTTTATTTTTCCGATCTGGTGGTGGGCGAAACCACCTGCGACGGCAAAAAGAAAATGTACGAATACATGGCCGAATTTAAGGCCGTACACGTCATGCAACTGCCCAACAGCGCCAATGACGCCGCCTCCCGTGCGTTATGGAAAGCAGAGATCCTGCGTCTGCAACAGGCTGTGGAAACGCGTTTTGGCCGCCCTATCAGCGAAGCCGCCCTGCGCGACGCGATCGTATTGAAAAACCGCGAACGCCGCGCGCTGGCCAATTTCTACCGCGTCGGCCAGCTTAATCCTCCTGCTCTTAGCGGCAGCGATATTCTGAAAGTGGTGTACGGCGCGACGTTTCGTTTTGATAAAGAAGCGCTTATCGACGAGCTCAACGGCATGGCTGACCGCGTGCGCCAGGAGTGGCAGGACGGCAAGCGGCTGGACGCCCGCCCGCGTATTCTGATCACCGGCTGCCCGATTGGCGGCGCGGCAGAAAAAGTGGTACGCGCCATTGAAGAAAACGGCGGTTGGGTCGTCGGATTTGAAAACTGCACGGGGGCAAAAGCCACCGAACAGTGCGTTGAAGAGACGGGCGATGTCTATGACGCGCTGACCGACAAATACCTCGCAATTGGCTGTTCCTGCATTTCGCCCAACGACCAGCGGCTGACGTTGCTCAGCCAGATGGTAGAGGAGTATCAGGCGGACGGTGTCGTGGATGTGATTTTGCAGGCCTGTCATACCTATGCCGTTGAGTCTATGGCGATTAAGCGCCACGTACGCCAACAGCACAACATCCCTTATATCGCCATCGAAACGGACTACTCCACTTCGGATATCGGGCAACTCAGCACCCGCGTCGCGGCCTTTATCGAAATGCTGTAAGGAGCGCCCGTGACGTATTCGATTGGCATTGATTCCGGCTCCACGGCGACAAAAGGCGTTTTGCTGGCGGAGGGCGTTATCACACGCCGTTTCCTCTGCCCCACGCCGTTTCGCCCCGCCGATGCTATCCACCAGGCGTGGGAAGCGCTAAGCGCAGGGCTGGACACGCGCCCGTTTCTGACGCTAACCGGCTACGGACGCCAGCTGGTTGATTTTGCCGATAAACAGGTGACGGAAATCTCCTGCCACGGGCTGGGGGCGCGCTTTCTGGCTCCTGAAACCCGCACGGTCATCGACATTGGCGGCCAGGACAGCAAAGTTATTCAACTGGATAACGACGGTAATCTCACCGACTTTCTGATGAATGATAAATGTGCCGCCGGAACCGGGCGTTTTCTGGAGGTGATTTCGCGCACCCTCGGCGCCAGCGTGGATCAACTGGATACGATCACCGACGGCGTTGAGCCTCATGCCATCACCAGCATGTGCACGGTTTTTGCCGAGTCTGAAGTGATCAGCCTGCGCTCTGCGGGCGTTGCGCCAGAAGCCATTCTTTCCGGCGTGATCAACGCGATGGCCAGACGTAGCGCCAATTTTATCGGCCGACTGTCTGCCGGGGGGCCGTTGCTGTTTACCGGCGGCGTCAGCCACTGTGCGGCATTCGCGCGTATGCTGGAAAGACACGTTGCGATGCCGGTTTACACCCATCCTGACGCGCAGTTTGCCGGGGCCATTGGTGCGGCGCTGATTGGCCAACGCCAGAGAAAACGCGGATGATGGAATATCTGTTTTTATTTCATTCGACGGTGGGCGTCATTCAGACCCGCAAAGCGCTTCAGGCTGCGGGAATGACCTTTCGGGTGGCGGATATTCCGCGCCAGCTACGCGGCGGCTGCGGGTTATGTATTTACCTGCACTGCCCCCCCGGCGAAGAAACGCGGTGGATTATCCCCGGTCATACCGAATCCATCTATCGCTGTGTGGATGATGGCTGGCACTGCGTAAAAACGATCGACGCCTGCTGAATTTCCCAACGCGTATACCTTGCCGGGCTCTCACATACCCTCTATTTTTTACTTTTTATTATCATTTACACATGTAATATAACAAACACAAATTAACGCGCTAAGTGAGAGCAAGTATGGTTCAGGGCAATGCCGATTCAAACCGTCATGCCATCAGTACGGCACTCTTCGGCTTAATGGTACTGACGCTGGGAATGGGGATCGGACGTTTTCTGTATACCCCTATGCTACCGGTCCTGCTGTCTGAAGGTCAGTTTACCTTCGCGGCGCTTTCCTGGATTGCCAGCGCCAACTACGCGGGGTATCTGGCGGGCAGCCTGTTGTTCTCCTTCGGCGCCTTTCACCTCCCTTCTCGCTTACGGCCAATGCTGTTGACGTCGGCAATAGCAACCGGGGGATTAATCCTTGCGATGGCGATATTTACGCAACCTGCCATCGTGATGCTGATCCGTTTTCTGGCCGGGGTCGCCAGCGCCGGAATGATGATTTTTGGCTCGATGATCGTCCTGCAACATACCCGTCACCCGTTTGTGATTGCGTCGCTTTTCTCCGGCGTTGGCGCCGGTATCTTGCTGGGCAACGAGTATGTTATCGCCGGTTTACGCTATGCGCTTTCTTCCCATATGCTGTGGTCAGGCGCTGCCGTTATCTCCGCCGTGTTACTGCTGCTCCTGGCGCTCCTCATCCCTGCCCGCGCCCACGCGTTGCCGCCCGCTCCTCCGGCGCCGACGCATCATCCGCTGATGCGCTGGTGGCAACTGGCGCTGCTGTATGGCTTCGCCGGATTTGGCTACATCATCGTCGCCACCTATCTGCCGCTGATGGCGAAAAACGCGGGCTCGCCGCTACTCACCGCCCATCTCTGGTCACTGGTGGGACTGGCGATCGTTCCCGGTTGTTTTGGCTGGCTGTGGGCGGCAAAGCGCTGGGGCGTATTACAATGCCTGACGGCGAATCTGCTGATTCAGGGGGTCTGCGTCATACTCACGCTCGCCAGCGACGCACTGCCGCTTCTTATTATCAGCAGCATTGGTTTTGGCGCGACGTTCATGGGGACAACCTCGCTGGTGATGCCGCTGGCGCGGCAACTGAGCGTGCCGGGGAATATCAATCTGTTGGGTCTTGTCACGCTCACCTACGGCATCGGTCAGATCGTCGGCCCACTGTTAACCAGCCTGTTAGGCAGCGGCACGGAGGCGATCGCCAGCGCAACGCTTTGCGGCGCTGCGGCCTTATTTTTCGGCGCCGTCATCAGCATGATTCAACTTGTTAAGCAGCGGCAGTTTACGCAAAAAAGAGAATGCTGAAGAGCGCTGATGGCAAGCAGAGTGAACAGGTTGCCCATTAACAACCCTGACATAGCAGGTTTACCCCTGCGCTTAACCGTGATACGGTCATTTTTATGAACAAACAGACTGCGATTCCCCAACGCCATAACCGCTGGTGGCTGCCTGACTAAAGGCGGCACGGTTCTGTTTTATCCCCGTATTAATAGCCGCCGAAAGGCGGCTATTGCGTTCCAGAGACGTCTTTCGGTTTTTTTCACGTAAAGGAGTCTTTGATGAACACAAAACCCACCATTCTGACCGGCGATCGCCCTACGGGCGCCCTGCACCTCGGGCACTACGTTGGCTCACTGCGCCAGCGCGTTGCTTTGCAGCATACCCATCAACAATTTGTGCTGATTGCCGACCTGCAAGGGCTGACCGATAACGGTACGAACCCGCAAAAGATCCGCGACAACATCCCGGAAGTGCTGGCGGATTATCTGGCCGCCGGTATCGACCCTGAACTCACCACGCTCTGCCTGCAATCCGCCTTACCTGCACTGGCGGAACTGACCATGCTGTATATGAATGTCGTCACTGTCGCCCGCGTAGAGCGTAATCCGACGGTGAAAAATGAAATTGCGCAGAAAGGCTTTACCCGCTCGTTACCGGTCGGATTTATGGTCTACCCCATCAGCCAGGCGGCGGATATCACCGCGTTTAAAGCGGAATATGTGCCCGTAGGAGACGATCAGTTGCCGATGATCGAGCAGACTAACGAAATCGTACACAAGATGAACAGCCTGCTGCCTGCCCCGCTGCTACGCCACTGTCAGGCGATTCTGAGCGACACCGGCCGCCTGCCCGGCATCGATGGCGGCGCTAAAATGTCAAAATCTCTCGGCAATACCCTGCAACTCTCCGCCAGTGAAGAGACGATCCACAAAGCGGTTAGCGCCATGTACACCGATCCTCACCACCTTAACGTCAGCGATCCGGGTCAGATCGAAGGAAATGTCGTATTCACCTGGCTGGATGCCTTTCACCCGGACAAAACGAAAGTCGCGGCGATGAAAGCGCATTATCAGCAGGGCGGGCTTGGCGATCGCACCTGTAAAAACGAACTGGAAGCCTGTTTGCAGGAGTTGATTGCCCCAATGCGCGAGCGGCGGGCAACCTATATTCAGGATAAAGGCATGCTGATGCAGATACTGCAACAAGGCAGTGAACGGGCGCATGAGGTCACACAGACAACGCTACGGGAAGTGAAACGCGGGCTGGGATTGCCCGTACTATTTTAACGCTTGTCAACCCGGCGTCAGGGTTGCCGATCGTGTTACTCCTCCACATTTTGCAGAGTGAACAAAAAGCTTTACACCGCGCACACGATAAGAACGATGCGGCGATCTTTTACGCAATGCCTGCGCTGACTAAAATAGCGCCTGCATTTTAAACAGAGGATTGTTGTTATGTTGTTCTGGAAAAAGATGGTGAAGAAGATCGACGCATTCTCAACGTTGATTCCACCACGCTACTTCCGGGTGTAAATCCAGGCAGGCCTGTCAGCGACAGGCCTGATTGCTTTTATGAGTTTTATTCTTGCGCAGTCCGCATTTTCTTAACACCACCACCCACACCCTCAGCCAGGCGTAACGATAAACCAGCGGATGCTGTAACCTGAGTAATGTCAGAAACATAGCGCCTCCCGCTAACGGAACGTCGGCAGTAAACCAAACACATCCAGCACCACCGTCAGATACACAATCCCTCCGCCGACAATCACCAGATTCAGCACCGTATTGTTACAGGGGGCGGTATAACGCGCCGTGGCAAAACGCTTACGGGACGCTTTCACCAGAAATGGCGGCAGGATCACGCTCCAGATGGTAAACGCCAGTCCCGCATAGCCAATCGCGTGGACAAAACCATTCGGGAAAAAGAAACAGACGGCAGCGGGCGGGAAATAGGTCACCAGCGCGGTTTTCAGTCTGCCGATGCCGTTATCCGGGAAGTGGAACAGATCGGCAATATAATCAAACAGACCCAGCGTAGCGGCCAGCAGCGAACTGGCAACGGCAAAGTTACCGAAAAAGGTCAGGATTAAATCCATATAGCGACTGGTAAACAGCCCACTGATGGCTTCCACAAACACATCAATATTGCCGCCTTTGGCAATGATCGGCGAAAACTCGGCGCGGCTGATATTGCCCATCGTCACCGCCAGCCAGAAGATATAGAGCAGCACGGCAAACAGGGTGCCAATCACGATGGAACGCGTAATATGGGATACGCCGTGGGTGCCATACAGTTTCACCAGACTCGGCACATTGCCGTGAAAACCAAAGGAGATAATGCAGAACGGCAGCGTCATCAGAATATAGGGCAGATATTGCGTATTCGGCAGTGCGATGGCGACGCTATCGACCAGTTTCGCCACCTCAATATGGCCGATTAGCCCGGAGAACGTGGCAAAGAACGCCACAAACTTACCGACGATCAGAATGGTGGTGATCCGCCCGACCAGCAGCGAGCTGTACCAGGCGATTACGCCAACCAGCATACTGACGACAATAACGGAGATATTTGCCGGGAAACGAAAACCGCTATATTTAAACACCGTCTGCGCCATCACCGCCGATGACCCGGAGATATACGCATAGGTTAAAATATAGAGTACAAAACCAAAGGCGATGCCAACCACGATATTCCACTTTCGCCCTAATAGATCCTGAGTAAAGGTATTAAAACTGGCTCCGGCACCATAGTGAAGGTTCACTTCCACCAGCATCAGGCCGGTTAATAACATCATGATGGCAATAACGATCAGAATAACAGAGGCGCCGGGAAACCAGACTCCCGCCATCGCAATAGGCAGGGAGAACATTCCCCCGCCGACTACCGTTGCGATGACAAGCATCGTCCCGCTAATAAGTCCGGGGGAACTCTGTCGTTCAATGGCATTAATATCCATGATAAATGTTCCTGTTGACTATTAATTATAATTACGGCTGTCATTTGTACATCTTCGGATAATAAAAAACCAAAAGCCCCATTAAAAAATGGGGCTATCAATACCATTAAATATAATCAAAACGTGCAGTAAAGAAGCGCAACTGCTTAGGCTCATAAATAAACTTCAGCCCGCGAATATCCTCTTTATGCTTATAGAGTTTAATAATGCCATCGGCCACCACATCCATATGCGCATAAGTATAAACGCGGCGTGGAATAGTCAGGCGTACCGTTTCCAGTTTTGGCCGGTGGTGATCGCCCGTCTCTTTATTACGCCCTGCGGAGATGATGCCACGCTCCATGCTGCGCACGCCCGTTTCCATATAGATGCTTGCCGCCAGACTCTGCGCCGGGAACTGGTCCTGGGTCAGGTGTTCGCAGAAGCGACGTGCATCGAGGAATACCGCATGGCCGCCTACCGGTTCAACAATCGGCACACCTGCCGCCTTCAGCTTATCGCCCAGATAACGAACCTGCTTCACGCGGTGCTCGATGTACTCAAACTGCATGGATTCACGCAGACCAATGGCCATTGCTTCCATGTCGCGCCCGGCCAGACCGCCGTAGGATGGCATCCCTTCATATACCACCACCAGCTCTTTAGCCGCCGAGAACATCTCATCATCGTTCATGCACAGGAACCCGCCGATATTCACCAGGCAGTCTTTTTTCCCGCTCATGGTACACCCATCGGCGTAGCTGAACATCTCATGGACGATCTCTTTGATGCTCTTGTTCTCAAAGCCTTTTTCCTGCTCTTTGATGAAATAGGCGTTCTCTACGCAGCGGGTTGCATCGTAGAAGACTTTAATGCCATGCGCCTGCGTCAACTCCCTGACGGCACGCATATTCGCCATCGAGACCGGCTGACCGCCCGCAAGGTTCACCGTCACCGCCAGGCAGATATAGGCAATATTTTCGGCGCCCTTTTCGTCAATCAGTTTTTGCAGCTTTTTAAGATCGATATCGCCTTTAAAGGCGATATTCAGACCGGCGTCATGCGCCTCATCACGGACGATATCCACAAAGGTGGCGCCATTTTTTTCCTGATGATAACGCGTGGTGGTGAAATACATATTCCCTGCAACATATTGCCCCGGTTTAATCGCCAGCTGCGATAACAGGTTTTCCGCCCCGCGCCCCTGGTGCGTAGGAACAATATGTTTAAAGCCAAACAGCTCCTGAACCGTTCTTTCCAGATGATAAAAGTTTTCACTGCCTGCGTAGGCCTCATCACCAATCATCATCCCGGCCCACTGCTTATCACTCATGGCGTTCGTACCACTGTCCGTCAGCAGGTCGATATAGATATCTTTCGAGTTCAACAGGAAGGTATTGTAGCCCGCTTCCTGCATTTTTTGGATGCGCTCATCACGCGAGATCATAGATACAGTTTCAACGCTTTTAATACGGAAGGGTTCTGCCGGATAATTCATTTTGTTTCTCCAGTTAACAGTGGTCATGTTCGTATTAATGTGAAGTAAAGCATACCTGGTCCATCAATAAAGATTGATGGAATATAACTATCCGCCTCCTGATTCAGGGGGAGAAATAATGTGAGGGCACTATACAAGATTTAATTCATGAAGAAAATAGCTCCGTCAATATTCGCCATTGGCGTAAATCATAAAATCTGTAAATACGCGTGATTTAAATCACATAGCATTTTTTTACTGACTCAATTTCAACAAGTTATTTTTTATCTTTTGAATTGCAGTTTCCCTCCAGACGCGGTAAAAGAGAGAAAGCAGTGAAAACTTAACTTTCCAGCCTCTTTTCCGCTCACATTGTCGATTTTGTATACCAGGCTATTGTGAGATTGCGATCACCCTCCGCGCTTAATTTTGTGACCAACATCACCAAAAGTGTAAAGTAAAGTTTACGATACAGATCGATTTCAGAGATTACGATTTGCTTCAGGGATGAGGTTCACATTTTTGGTATGGATTTGGGGAGAGTAGATAAGCAGCAAAGTTCACGTAGTTTGAGAATAAAAAGAGACCGTCGAACACAACAGTTGCCAGTGGTTTTGATGAAGAACATTACTCTCTGCTGACGAGGTGGGATTCGCTATCCAACAGATACGCAAACAATGTGACCCATCATAAAAGCTTTGATAAAGGAACGATTGGACCAGACGAGACTATGCACGTACAGATGTCGAAGATGATGAATGGAGGCAGGATTGTCGACAGGCTGTTCTGTGTTCTGCCGACAAGCTGATTGACGTGCCGTAAGGGCTTGTAGAATGGTACATGAGAGAGGTGTTAAGGGGATAAGTGCGAAGGCCGGACTCGAATTTCAACATTAATCAACTGAATTTTAAGTGATTAATAATCTGTTCATGGTTGATGTATACTCAGTTGTATACTCAACTGCTTTTTACTTCAAAATCAGACAGTAATGAATCTACAAAATCACGCGAAGCACTGCAACCTAACGCGGTTGTACCACCTCAGACAAAGGAAGCTTGTTGGAGTTGAACTTCTTTGTTAATGACTTGTAAAAATGCTTTTCCTCTCCGTATATTATTGTATATCTGAACTCCTCATTCAAGGGACTCTAAGGGATAAGAATGTCAGACTCAACAATCAAAAGCTATGGTGGAATACTCCGCATTGGGGCAGGACTCAGCATCGTTCTGATGGCGCTCACTGCCATTTTTATCTGGTTTTACCTAACGTGGATTGGCCGTCTAGATATATTCCTTCAAGCTGTCACTTTTAACGAGCTATTCTCCTTCTCTGGGATTATATTTTTAAGTAGCATTATATTGTTCTGTGGCGTACTGTTTCTACCTTGTTTGTTAGGGTGCCTCGTTATACATAGCAATCAAAATAATGCCAAGTCAAAGCGAAAGAAAATACTTCTAGCACGTGTTTATGCTGGAAACTCTTTTCTATGCATAACTTTTATCGCTTTAATATCTTTGTTTGACATAGCCTCAGGAGAATTCATATTCATAACCTTGATGTTATTGACTGGTATTATTAGTACTTTTATTGTATTAACTCTTCAGAGAAAATGCATACACACTCATCTGAAGCCATTAAAAACAATAAAAAAGTTAAAAATCCTATTATTAGATTATTCAATGAAACCCTTTCTACTGGGAATCATTTGCTGGCTAGTAGTCTTCCCAATGACATTATTGAGCAAATTCTTACACATCGAAAATGGAATGGACGACTACCAGCAAACCTCGTTACTCCTGGTGTATGGTACATTAGTAATAATAGTCAATATATTTCCATGCATCTTTTTTTTACGACAAGATTTTTCTAGCGGATGGTTTAAACCTCTGAGAAATACTACAGGTTTTGTTTTCACTTTATTGCTACTGTCATCAACCTTCATGCACGTCATTCCGTTACTGATTGTCAACATGGCATTTCGGATGACTGGGATGACGATCATGGAACCAGTTACAATTTCTATCAAAACGGATGAAATTCCTTCTGAAATGCTTCATAGCAGAGGATGGGTGTATCAGCTCTCAGAGGATAAAAAATTTAACTTAGTATCAGGAGTTATCTTTTTTTCATATGGCGGAGTTTATCTTGTCTGTCCTAAAGAAACGACCCAAAAATTTCGTGAAAGCATAATCTTCGACATACTGTCTGAAGAAATAGAAAAAAAAGCAAGAGAAGAAATAAAAAAATCAGCCCAGCAATGTATTGCAGTGGATAAAAGTGTTTTAAACTTTTGAACCCGTGTTTTGTAAACTCTCAAACCTAATGCATACACTAATAGCAGGCAGATTACTCTGCCTGCTATTAGTGAGAATAGTAAATCCTATACAGTAGATTAATCAGATTTTTTTCTTGGACTACCAATAGCCTGTCGCGCCTGCAAAATATCGGCAGCCCGAAGATAGGGTGATTGTTCCTGACAGCTAAATTCCCTGTAGTTGATACGAACCAGCTCGTACTCTTCCACCAGAAAATTAACATCGTCAATTAAAGTGATACAGGCATCAATGTGATCCTAAATAACGGAGTATCGTTCAGAGCCAAACCATAGTGTTGAGTCAACAGATGTGACAGCAGTGTTTGCCTGGTGGTCACAGGGGACGGGCGTGACGATGCCGTCCGCGCGGGGGACGCAGAAAGAGTTTGCATAAGGTTTCTCTCTTTGTAAGGGCGTTTAAAAGAAAGGTGGTACGGGGTTTACGTGGTTGTTTTGGATGTCGGGTAAATCGCGAGGTAAACATAACCACAACTGCCCAACGTGTCGGCTTCGCATGTCAGCCCTTTCGCATACAGGGTCACGGCATGCTGGTGACGGGGATTAAGTTCACCGCTGGTCAGCATCAACTCCAATTGCTTTAACAACAGCGGAAAAGCCTGGTCCAGATGACGTAAATCTGCCTCGCTGAACTGGCCGGTGATACTGGTCCGGTCAGACAGATAATGCAGACGGTTTCCTTCCTGCACAAGACGCGCGCTGAAATGCGGCGTGATGGCGCATTTCAGCCCCCATTGCAGCGTATCCGTGACTTTATTGCCGGTATCTTTTTTCATGTTGATGTTCCTGTGCTGGTGGTTAGTTGAGAGTGATGCTGCGAAGAATGACATACGGGCCGTTGCGGTCCTGACGGCGTTCGGCAAAGACGGCCAGTACGCCACTGACATCCTGCACCTCTCGTCCGTAGTAGTGGCAGACGCTGCCAGACCAGTAATATTTTCCGGTACAGAAGCGAAACAACCGCGACTGCGGATGCTGGCGGTATATCGTCATCGCCTGACGTTTACTGATAATTTTCATGCTGTTGCTTTCTTCTGAAATTACAGCCAGCCCCGTTCGGCAAATGAGACGATATCCATTCCGCCAACCACAAGGTGGTCCAGCAGCCGTATATCTACCAGATCTAATGCCTGTTTAAGACGTTCTGTGATTCGTCTGTCAGCATCGCTGGGTTCTGAATGCCCAGAGGGGTGATTATGTGCGAGTAAGGCCGCTGCAGCGTTATGTTTCAGACCTGCCTTCACCACTTCGCGTGGATGCACACTTATGCTGTTGATGGTTCCGAGGAACAGCATGTCATCGGCAATAAGCCGGTGCTGATTGTCCAGCCACAGGACTGTGAATGCCTCGCGATCCATTGGGGCAAGCTGCAGTCGTAGCCAGTCGCGGACGGTGTGACTGGAAGTAAAGACCGCGCCGGGTTCACGTAACTGTTGCTCCAGTAGAGTCAGCGCTTCCAGGATGGTTCGCTGTGCAGAGGCAGGTAATTCACAGGCAAACAGCTGTAGTTGCTGTTTCATGGTCATCCCCTTCAGTCGATGAGGTGCATGATGGCGCTGCATTCGGGGTGGCTTAGTGCGTAGCCACGCAACCGGTAATAGTGGGCCGTCATGGCATCACATTCCGTTCGGCAGGCATGATAGCTGTATTCCAGCAGACAGGCCGCGATACCGGCCGCCATGGAGCTCATTGCGCCGCGGTTGCCATTCATGGTATTGAACAGTGTCCACTGTTCATCGTTCTCATCATCCGGCTCGGGGGCCATAAAAGCCCCACCATTGCTGAGTGTGTAAAAACGCCAGATGCCGCCGCTGTAATTTTCACAAAGCCGGTCCATCCAGCCGAAGATACGGGGCTCCAGCAGTATCCACTGCGGGATACCGCCAAAGTGCTGCGGCCAGAAATGAAGTCGCTGTGCATCAGGCAGCAAAGTAGCGGTAATGGGAACCGTATTGTCAGTACTGACGGGCGTGTGCAGACTGGTGGTGTTATTCATGGGATATTCCTTATGAAAGATAATCATTGAGGGCCCGTTGAACAGGGCCTTACGGTTGAGAGGCAGGCTTAGGGGGGACAGAAAGATGGATTATTGGCAGGTTACCTCATCCAGGCAGAAGACCAAATGTAGTCCACTTCAGCTCATCACCTGCTGTAGTTCTTCTGCCATTACCCATAATGCGCGGTTAAGCTTGATGTCGCCGTCGATACCGTTTACTGCTCTCGTCCGACTACGTTTCCCCTGTGCTGAATGACCGGACAGACCTCCTTTACTCAGATTTTCCTGCAGGCGGTTGAAGACACTCCACAGGTCATTCTGTTCATCCTGCCAGCGGCGGGCACTCAGCACCTGAGATTCGGTGACGGGCTGATGCTCTTCACCAAAACGGTACGTCAGGGCTGCTTTCGCCAGCGCCTGCTGCGCCGGAGGGGGCAGCAACAGAGACTGCATGGCATCTCGCTTCTCCTCCACCCGGTCAAATACCCCGAGCACTTCATAAGCACCTTCAATGACTTTCTCCACCACATCTCCTTTATGGGGCACCCGCACTTCACCCAATGACGTCCCGCAGACCAGGCCGTTACAGCAGACGCTGCGGAACAGCCCCGGCAGCATCTGATAACTGCTGGAGCCGTCATGCGAGTTGAGCAGAATAATTTCCGGGACCTGCTGACCAGTAATTTGCCCTGCACGGCGTAAGCGCAGCATGTGTTTGGTGTGCTCCCGGCGACTCGGGTCACGGACGCGAGTCTGGCAGGCAAAGAACGGCTGAAAACCTTCACGCTGCAGACTCTCCAGCAGTGTGATGGTGGGGATATAAGCATACCGCTCACTGCGGGAAGCATGCTTCTCTTCACCGAACACGCTGGGGGTATGCTGCATCAGTTCATCATGGGTTAAGGGGCGGTCGCGGCGGATCAGATTAACGCGACCAAAGCGGCTGGCTAATTTCATGGGATTACCTTTATGGATGACATAAACGAAAAAGCCCTGCTCGTATGAGCAGGGCTTCAGAGGGGTGTATCAGGGAATCGCAGGATTCTTTAATGACAGCGAAAGTTACCGCGCGGTTACTTCGACTCTGTATTGGTTGGGTTATTCTCCGCCGGTAAAGTGGCTTCAGCAGGCGCAGCGGTTAAGCCACCCTGGATAATTTTGTGTTTAGCAAAAGCCTCCGGCATCGCATTAATGCACCAGGTGATATAAAAGACATTGAAGATAATGACATAGAACACATTCATCTTCAGTTCGAACTTAAAGGTGTTCAGTACGTAGCTCTGAAGAGCCGAGCGTGCTTTAAAGGCCCAAATGATGTACATCACACCGCTGGCAATGGACAATACGCCGCCGAGCATGGCAATAGCGTCCATAGTCGAGTCATAACCATACATTCCCGGGTCGGTTGTGCCCATCAAACTGAGTTGGCGCGAAATACCGTAGCAGATGGCTATCCACAGCACGTAAAGGTCAGAGGAAAACGAGACTTTCGTGGTGTCGATAATGATGCTTTGTTTACGGTAGAGCCACATCAGTGGATAGATACCGAAGGTGACGAAGGACAGTAAGACAAAATTCAGCGTTTTCGTGTTAAGACGAGCTCCGAGCGTGGTGATGTCGGTCATAATTGATTTCCTTATTATTCGGGGGATTTATTCAGGAGGATAAATTTGTTGATAATGCGGGGCTTATGGAGCAGCAAATCCAGAAATGCAGCCATCCGTCCCGAATTCAGGAATGACTCCAGAGGCACCCTGCAACGTAAAGACAGCAGCCTTCACACCATCCCCTGAAACAATCACTTTTTTGCCTTTACGCAGTTGGTTCCAGCCAAAGCCAAAATTGTCTGAACCAACATGTGATTCACTGTCTCCCATCTCCACTTTTTCGTTATTGTCGATTTTCACTTCCAGCCGTTTTTCCGTATCGCTGCTAACCTGATTGCCATGAATATCGGTGAATATCACGGTGGCAGCGCGGGAAGCGGTATCCTCACAGGACAGATAAAGCGAGGACTGCCCCTTACCCAGAACGATAAATTCTGATACCCCTTGTCCCCAGCCTGAAGTCCACTTCTCAGTACTGCCGAAGCCGAAAGCGGCTGATGACATCAGTAATGCGGAAAGTACGATAATTTTTTTCATATAAACTCCTTACACGCCAAAGGTATCGACGAGGAAAATCATGGCGAACACGATGAATATCGTGAGCAGAACGTTGATGATGAAGCAGCGGAAGATTTTCCGTGCCAGTCGGTGTGGGAATGCCATAGAGCCCCTCAGTCTCTGACGATGAGAAAGAAGGGCAACCCGGCAAGAATCGGGTCGATAATCATCGCGAGAATAAACCATCCCCAGAACGACCTTCCGGCCCCCTTAGCCAGAAAGCCCAGCACGACGGCCAGAAAAATCCATAACAAAACCAGTGGCATGTCATCTCCTTATAATGTTTGGATGTGTGTATCCATATCTGTTTTATTTCAATCAGATAGCAGCATTTCAGCTCAAGTTTATAACCCGATTGAATGAAGGGATAATGAATAAAACCGATCGGAACGATCGACGAAATCGATCATGAATAAACAAAAATATTTATCGTTGGACGTGAAAAACTAATCGAAGAAGAAGGACCACACGCTGCGGGCAATATGAGCGACGGTATGCGTAACTGCCTGCAGAGTCTTACGGGCAATCAGTGGCAGTGGTGCATTGTCAATAACGCGGTCAAGTGTATCGACGACGGCGTCACTAAAGCCGCTGTGGGCGGTTTCCCGGACGGGCGCGGAGTGATATGACTGATGCAGATGGGGCAGCAGCGGGCTGCGTGCCTGCTTTGGGAGGCGGTTTATCATTTGCTCCACGATACGAGCCAGGTGATAGCGCCCTTTTACGGATACAGGAATAATTACGTCATTCTGTATACCCAACTGGCTGGCAACAGCCTGCTGTTTACGTTTGATATTCTCAAGCTGAGTGGACGATGGCGTGGCTGAGTGCCAGTTCCATCGTTCGGAAGGCTCCACTTTATCCACCTGATTGAGTATCCAGAGCACCGACGGCATGGTGCTGCCGCACTGCGCCAGGATTGCCTGATAAAATTGCTCTTCCACAGAGAAGGCCCGGTCATCCGCTTTTAGCACCCACAGCACCATATCCAGTTTCGGGAGTTGTTCCTGATAGAGCTCGCGGTATTCTTTATCCCGGCTCTGACTCTCGCCCACACCAGGCAGGTCCACCAGCGTGAGATAATGTTGCCCAAATCGCAGACGTACGCGCTGTGGTTCACGGGTACAGGCTTCCACGGCATTAACGGCACAGATTTCACTGCGGAACAGGGCGTTGCAGAGGCTGCTCTTACCGACACCTGTTTTACCCATAATGCCAATGACGGGTTCGTAAGTAATTAACTGACTCAGTTCTTTCATCAGGGTGTGACGTAATACCCGGGGATAGCGACGTAAATGGCGACGGATAATCTGATATCCGGAAGGCTGTTTCATTGAACACTCCTCAGAAATGAAACAGGCCATCCCAGAGGATGGCCTGATGAACGATATGCGCTGTTACTCAATGAGATAATATATATCTGAGATTTTTTTAATGTTTACGTTTCAGCGCTGAACCTCCCCATGCTCTGACTCCGGGGATCGACCTCACTCTGCGCTGGAGTGTCCCCAGATAGAGAAGAAACTCGTCGGGATTATCGGTGTTGTACCGAAAGGCAGATATTCCGCCACATAAATCCTCATTGATGAATGAGCCTTCCTGTACCTTTTCACAACAGGCCAGACGGGGATGCTTTCCCCTGCAGTACTGAATATTGCCCAGCTCGGTATTGTAATTAATGACTACCGGATAATCACTCCAGCCTCCCTCACGAGCCGCCTTTGCAACCGAACGGACCCATAACTCACTCAAACATTTCGCGATATCGCTGGCACTGGCATCCCCAGGAATGTAAAACAGTGCGTAAATGTAGGGGCGATTTACCCGTTTTTCGTTACATATCAGCCATGAATATCCAGCGACGCACTTCCCGTATTTAAGCACCCGCATGTGATTCAGAAAATGCTTAAGTGCCAGATGAGTCTTCCTGGCATGCTCTCTGGCGCTGTCTTCTGAATACGTGCTCCCCCTGTTGGATTGGGTGATCACAAACGAGAATTTCAGGGCTCTGACCGCGCCTCCGGCAGAGAGATTCCGGAATAATTCCTTAAAGGATTTTTCAATGTTTTTCGCCTGGCGAGAGGAGTAGTAACTGTTCATTTTGAAAACATACAAGTTATGTAAATTGACATACATGTTATAGCTAAATCATTATGAGTCAATGCCTTAGGCAATGGCATCGGCTGTGTGAAAAACCCACATATTAAGTGACTTAACCGCAGGACGGTTATGCCTGCATTGAGCCCTGAAACAACGATGTCTGTAGCGTCTGGATGGGGGATCACACCAGAACGGCAAACGTTGGATTAAGGAATAAAATGATATTTTATAGAGAAGCACTTTCATAACGTCCCCCCTTCCATCTCTCCCCCAGAAAACAATCTCAACTGCTTCACGATCCCCATCCTCGTTTCAAAACTAACGCCAGTATCTATTCCCATGACGATATCACCCACATGGAGATTCAGACATGGCTTATCACGACATTACCGACATCAACTTTAATCATATTCAGCACCGTCCCCTGCAACGTAAATTGCATCATCACCAGAACCAGTTATTTGAGCGTTACTCAAAGCTGCTGATGTTACGGGTGGACTTCTCCTACCGACTGAATAGTGACTCACATCGTGAGGGAGACATTCACGCCGCAGTAGCGGACATGACGCTGCTGCTACAGCAAAGCCAGGACATCAAAGGGCTGGTGGGTTACGCATGGGTTCTGGAGCATACCGAACAGCATAGTTATCACATTCACGCTGCGTTTTACCTGAATGGCCAGAAGCATCGTCAGGCGTGGACGGTCTTTGAAGCGCTAAGGAATACCTGGAAGTATGTAACCCGGGATGAGGGGCATGCATATCGCTGCGAACCCGAGGAGCATTATCGCGTGAGGGGTGAACGGGTGACGGCCCATGACGATACCAGGGGGCGCAAGGGAATGCAGTACATTCTGAGCTACCTCAGTAAACAGGCCCAGAAAAACCGGGGGGTTATTTACCAGTTGAGTGAGATTCCTGCTGCACCAGCCGCTGGCAGACGGCGAAACGCCAGCCAGGCTCCCGTTCAAAAATTACGGCAGTGAGTCATTGTTTGAAGAACGTTCGGTATCTCATCACACGAACGTCTTCTCCCTTACCTCTGACGGAGAAAAACGATGACCACCCCAACCAGTATTCTCAGCGATAAGTTAGTCGATATGGCCTTTATCACTCAGCTTACCGGCTTAACCGACAAATGGTTCTACAAGCTTATTCAGGATGGGATATTCCCTAAGCCTATCAAACTCGGACGAAGCTCCCGCTGGCTACAAAGCGAAGTGGAAGCCTGGTTACAGCAACGCATTGCAGAGTCACGGGGCTGAACACGCACGACGAAGAAACATAACCGCAGGACATGGCAAGCACCGGTACGCTGGATTTGTCTGCAGTGCCATCGACAATACTGCGGGGAGCGCATGTGTCCGTTCTGCTACAGTATGGTCAAAGTTATAGCCGCCGCAGCTAACTGAGTCATCCCCCTCAGCCCCCCCACTCATACACTTAAATCTATACCCCGCCTGATACCCAGCATGACGGTGCCCATACCGGGACGGTCTATGCCTGTGTGTCATATGGCGGAGAGGACTATTACTATGTACCCAAAATCATTTCTTGCCCTCAATAACGCTAGTCGCCTGACCGGTGCCAGAACCGCACTACGCTCTCCTGACGAACAATACACCTGCCAACACTGCGGCAGTATTCTGGTGCTGCACGTTGACGCTGAGCGCCCGTGGTTTGCGCATACCGATGCTGCACTCACTGAGCGAGGCACGCAAGGTTGCCCTTACGTTCACCCTGCGGCTGATGAAATTCAGTTGATACGCAAGCTACGTCGTTACGTACCCAATGCGAAGCCGGTGGTCAGTCATGCAGATCAATGCACCAGTGAATATCACGCTTACGGAGATGAGGAGGTCATATGCTCCTGATGCCATGCTATTGGGCTCTGAATACCAGAGGTGAGCAAACAGGCAGCAGAAGAGCGGCCAGCCAGCCTGAAGAAAGCTGGACATGCCCGTCCTGCGGATGTCGTTTGGTACTGCATTCTGATGACCCTGGCATTCGCGCCTGGTTTGAACACGACCAACGGTCAGTGGGGAATGATGTACTGAGGCAGTGCAAGTATCGGGACGACTTTGCCACATTGCCGGGAGACTGGCACACAAGGTTTATATTCACATTCTTTCCTCTGGATGCGTCTGCCCCAGTCGGGGCCTGGTACTGCGTCTGGTGCGGGCGTCACTATGCGGGTGAGAAACACTGCGCGGCCTGCAACACAGGTATCTACAGCATTGAGGAGACCGCATGGCGGGAGAGTTATATTTGTCCTGTTGACAAGCCTGCGCAACCCTCCCCCGAAGATCAGGGAGGCAACTGACCATGACGATACGATTCAGACCAGCGGAGTATGTGATTACCTCTGATGGTGAATGGGTAGCTATCGATGAACTCACTTTCCTGCATGCAAGACCACTACTCTGTGGTTCTTGCCATATCCCGGTGGTTGTTACACAGAGTGGCACTGACTGGCAACTGATTCATCGGCCACGAACAGAGATGGACAGGAAGCGGGTGAGCCGCTGTTGCTACAGAGAGCGCTCTGTATCAGCAGGAATACGCAGATTGTAAGCGCCATATTCTTGGATAGCCGCTATTGGCACCAACCTATTGCCACTAGTGATAAAATAATATTTATCAATTAGTTGAAAACTCTAGTGGCAAATTAAACAACTAAGCACCTTTCAATATTGCCTCAAAATCAGCACCACTCAAATCAGGAGTTGCACACAGCATATCCCTGGCCAATGCACGTCGACGCTGCAGAAGGTCATCCAGAGTTTCTTCAAAAGTAGTGATTTCAGTGTCCCTTACCGTCGGATAATAGACATACACGTCTTTAGTTTGCCCAATTCGGTACGCCCGGTCCGTTGCCTGATCTTCTTTGGCTGGATTCCAGCAACGAGTGAAATGAATAACATGATTGGCTTTCTGGACGTTAACGCCGAACCCGACAGCAACCGTAGAGAGAATAATCACCCCAAACCCAGGCTGCGCCTGAAAATCATCAATCAGGCGCTGGCGGCTGTTTTGGCTTTGACTTTTAGTACTGGTATCACCATTGATAATGACAGGGCGGAAACCAAACTTTTGGTGGATCGCATGTTGAAGCTCGCGCTGTAAATCTCGAAGCTCCGTAAAAATAATGACCTTATCTTTCGAGATATGTTTTATTTCTGCGAGTATTTTCAGCAGCCAGTTAAGCTTGGGTGAGTTATCACGAAAACGTGGCTCTGGATTAACTACTGCAGGGTGTGCACAGATGAGTTTCAGTCGGTGTAACAAACCTAACATACCGGTTCCGGACTGCTGCATCCCTTCACTCAGTGCTTGCTGTTGTTGCCAATTTGCAACAGACGAAAGGTAGAGTTGTTTTTGCACGCAAGACAACGTCAATTGCTTACAGCTTTCCACTTCAATTTTCTGAGGTAAATCACGCGCAACCTCTTCTTTGGTTCGGCGTAAAGTCTGAGGCTCTATCAGCGCCCGCAGGCTTTCCAGCCGTTCCGGATCGCGGCCATCTTCGTTCTCGATGGGGCGAACATAGTGTTTACCAAATTCATTTAGAGCCCCTAATAATCCTGGCTGGGCAAAATCAAATAAGCTCCACAGGTCGACAAGTGTGTTTTCGACTGGCGTTCCTGTGCATGCCACTTTAAACCTAGCTTGTACCGCGTTGGCCGCATGTGTGATTAACGCAGCTGGGTTTTTTATTTTTTGTGCCTCGTCGCACACCATAATGGACCACGGCTGGCGTGCCAAAGAAAACTCCTGGTCGCGAAGCGTTTCGTAGGTCGTCAGGATGATTTTCGCCTCACCTTGCCAGCCAGGTTTAAGCAGGTTTTTGATCCCCTGAGATTGCAGATGGGCAGGGATAGCCTGTTTGGGATATTTCACCGCTTTAATGGTCTCGCCATACAATTTCAATACCGGTATTCCTGCGGTATAGAAGAAATTGTCCAGTTCACGTTCCCAGTTATCTAAAAGAGAGACAGGAGCAACAATGAGACTTGGCGGTTCTTGCGGGAATTTTTCAATGAACCATACCAGGAAGCTCAGAATTTGCAGCGTTTTTCCCAGCCCCATATCATCCGCCAGCAGGCAACCTGCAGTTTCCTCAGGTGAACGAAGGAAGAGTTGCTGGAGCCAAGCCACACCTTCACGTTGATGGTCTTTGAGTCGGATATGCTCTTTAAGGCTCAGAGGAATTTCAGGCTCGGCATGACGAGCATTGAGGAGTGAATTGCGGCGCTGTTTGATGTAGGCCGCCTCTTCAATATTCTGCTCAATTTTGAGTACGGCTCGGGCCGTTTTATCTGCAACGTTGCCTTGAGATTGATTTGCAGTGCTTTGCTGTTTTTCCCAGTTCTTACTGAAGGTTTTAGCAGCATCCAACGGTAATTGGTTGTCATTCCATGGTGCGGTGATATGCGTTTCACCTACAGCTTCTGCCTGAGTAATTCTCTCCTGCAGTTCATCGAAATGGTGAAGATTTTCAGGTTGCCAGCCAGACAGTGTTTCGACTGAAAACGCGGAGAAATCGATGTCGTCAGGAAGCCAGTTTTCACTCTGCGCTTTGGTCAGCCAGGGAGAAGAGATTTTTTCAAATTCACCAATGCCAATCACTCGATCGCCATACTTCGCGATATCCAGCACATCGCTAAATTCTTTTCCTTCTATTTCTTGCTGCCAGCGAGTTAGAAGTGCCTGGCAATCGTGCCACTGCTGTTCAGTGAACTGACTTAATTCCAGCTCGTAACCTTGCCATGAACCGGCAGGCATCTGTGCAGCGACGCTAATACCGAGTTGCTGTATGAATTTATCCAGCTCCCAGGGGGCTGAGAACCCAAAAGTGATTTCTGGCTGGGGAACAGGTGAAACAGGCTCAAGTACCAGCGTAACTTCTGCGATCTTATTTTCCGCATTCAGTTGAGGTATCAACCTGAAATGATGAAAGAAAATCCTGGCATCAAACAGTGCCTGTTCATGTTCTTCAGGGGCAATAACACTGGCGGCATCTTCGCCCAAAAATGTATAGGGATTGCGAACAAAGGAAAGCGCTTCACTTCCGGCCACTCGACGGCCTGGGATAGAGTGTATTGAGTTTAAGACCTCTTTCACTTCGGGAGGGATAATGACATGGCTGAGTTCGCCATTCTCGCCGGGAATACGATAGCTATCGTGAACCTGCGAGTTTTTGTCAAAACTGCCTAGCCAGTTAGCAGGCTGGTCCTCGAAATGGGGCTCAATTTCGATAACAGCAGTATCAGCAACCGTTGCTTTACGCAAACGTAATGACAATGAAGTTGGTTTGACGACATGCGTTTTTTCTAAATAATCATCAAATTTTGCGGCTGCTTGCTTCGCACATTTGCGGATAGCGGCCCATCCCAACTGGTTAGTGGTTTCACCAGGAGTCTGATTTTGTTGTGTACTGAGTTGTTCTGTTGCCTGTAAGAGTGCCCAGTTTTCACGCGATAACAGGTATTGCTGATTTTCATGGGTTAAAATGGCACCGGTACGACTGAAACGGATCGGCTTGCGGGCTGAAAGCGTAGCCCATTCAGCAATCCAGACGCGAAAATCATGGTCACTTAATGCGCCACGTGAACTCAGGCTTGCGCGTAAAGGCAGTACGTCAGGTACACCGATAAGAGGCAGGCTGCTGGCATGTTCCTCATCCTCCAGCAGGCGATATAGTGCGTCCCAACTCAACAACCACCGGTCTGTAAGTGATATCAGATAGTCTTCTTCAGCCAGTTGTTCAAGCCAGGATACCAGTGCCCAAAGCTGCGCATCATCAACCAGCGATAGCGGAAAGCTAAGTCCGTTTTCCTCAACCTGGTACTGATTCTTTAGGTGGTATTCTATCTGCTGACGGTTTCCCGTCAGTTTACTTAACAGACGTTTCAGCATTATTTGATCCAGTAACGATGCGGTTCTTTAGCCACGGGCGCAAAGCCTAGTCGTAACAACTCTCTTTCTATGGTGTCGTCAGGTGTATTGAGCTGTACGGACAGCACGCCACCTTTTTGTCGATTATCGCTGACGATACATGAACTACCTTCAACCAAGTGCTGTATAGCCATATCACGCAACGGGTTGATGATTTTGATGGCAGACAGAGATGCGGGGGAGGTCACTTTCTTATCGACAAACCTGACGGGTTCTTCTGCCATCCACCGAATGCCCAACTTGCGTAGCTCATCGTCGTATTTCAACATCCAGCCGGTTATCCGGACTTTGTTATACCCCTCAGCACGAGGTGCATGGGGTAGCCTGAGCGCGCAGCGCCCCTGATCTTTTAGATGAATGTTGATATCAAGCGTGCGTGATTCAGGGTTAAATGGCGCGTGACCTATTCGATAGGCATACATCGCATTGCCTGTCCCGGAAAACTCAACGAACAGATAATCGTTGATCTGCATAATCATGGCGTTATCAAAGCTACGTCCGCCTCGTAAATAGCTCAATCGCCCCTTATTCTCTTCGCGGAATTTCACAAAGTCGCTACCACGGTCTTGCCAGGCATCAGTCCCCATGACAATACGAGTAAATCCCATCTGGTTGGCGAAACGCAGCCAGTAGTGCAATCGTGCCTGATCAACATCGCCATTACCGCGCAGCAATTCAAAGAAATGCATCAGATCTTGTTTTGCCAGCCATCCCCGGACCATCGCAGCAACCGGCTCGGAGGCATACTGATGCCATTTATTCTGCTGGCTTTTCAGTTGCGGGTTATCCCAGTATTCCAGCGCGGCCAGCTTCAGAGCTGAATGTGCCTGATCGCGATAGCCAGAATGGTAATAGCGAGTCAAGGTCGCAGTCATGATGTCATCACGGAAATGCTCCCACTGCGCAGCCAGACCTAACAACCAGCTAATTTTGTCCAGAAACTGGGGATCGTCGAGTGTGTCCAGTTGCGCTAAAAGCACTGTGAAAATGCGTTTCCACAACCAGCTGCTATTAGGTATTTGCGCGATTTTTTCTAGCGACGAGAGTGAATTACTCTCGCCTGCAAGTAATTGTCTAGAGATCACGCCTCCCGCTTGCGGGGTAAAAATGTCGTGATAAAACTCAATGGTTTTCATCCACGGTTTTTCACGTCGTATAGCCGCTTTCACCACCAAGTAACCCTGAGAAATATGCCCACGCAGTACGCACCAGTGTGGGTTTGTCTCAGGTGATGGGTTCTGGTAAGCAAAATAGCTAGAACAGAGTGCGGCCCAGTCCTTGCGTTTCAACGCATTAGTTTCAAGTCGCTTTTTGATGGCATTGTCTACTTCAGGGAAAAACGCATCATCCTCCAGTAGGATTGGCTGGTCAGGAGATGACGGATCATTATCGACAAGGCCATAAAACACCATCCGCCACTCTCGCTCCGAGAGTTCTTGTGCAAGGCGAAGGCGACGCAGAGCTGCCAGCCGCATTTTTTGTGGCGGTAAAGGGATTTTTTCTGCCTTATCAAACCGCTTTTCCATGTCGAGAGCAGCGGAGGCCAGCGCGTGGAAATCATTATGCAGATAATGGTCATCCCGCTGGCTGGAAGAGAGCCTCGCTGCAATGCGTTGAGAAAGAGAGTTCAGGGCGGGCGTCATTGCGGCATCACCAACTGGCAAACTTCTTTATTGACGACGGGGGGGAAATCCACTTCATCGGCCCCATCACGTTTATCTTTAAGTCCGAAGAACTGCATACGTAATTCGACGCGGCGGCTGGCCTCCTTACTTTCCTTGGCATTATTGAAGGAGACGCCACCCGCGAGGAAAAGTTTACGGATTTGGAGCTGCTGTTCTGCAGAGATATTTTTTTGCAGAGGGCTGCGGCTATCGAGCAGACTACACATTACCCATTCAGAACGTTGCAGGGAGAGATGTAGGTTGTATAAGTACGAACCGTCGGTGTCGGTAAACCCTTCAATGACAATTTGCTTAAACCACTTTTTACCTTCTTCACTGTTGGACGCTTCCAGCACAAGAGGAACAACATCCTGCAATGCTTTTTGCCCTTCAGCGTTCAGGAAAAATTGGTTGTGATCGAAACGCCCGGCTTCGCCAAAGCTGATACGGTTATCGTGGCAATCCACCACGATGGTTTTGTTCACATTGCGGGCATTCAGTTCCAGGCGCTCACACAATCTGGAAATATCCTGCCCCCGTGTTTTTTCACCTTGCTCCGCACGTTGAATACGCTGTGTAACGGAACTCAGCGACGCAACCATAACGACCAGAAATAACACCATCATGGCAGTCATCAAATCGGCATAGGAGATCCAGAATGGTTTCTCCGCTTCATCGCTGCGGCGTTTTTTAACGCCAAATGCATTTCCAAACATCAGCCGTCACCCCTTAGGCACGAACGCGTGACAGGACATCATCAAGCTCGCTGACGCTTTCTCCGATCTGTTCGACAGAACCCGCGAGCAGAGTAGAGGCTTTCGCCATTTCGACATCCAGTTTGCCCAGCGTTTTATCCAGGCTGCGTGAAACACCTTCGGAGAAGTCTTCAAACCCTTTCCCGAGCACGTCACTGACATTTTCCATAAAGGCCTGTGCTTCCCGGTTATAGCTCTGCAGACGTTCACCGTGCTGCTTGAGGTCGGCGATGAATTGGTTGCGCGTGGTTTGTTCAGACTGCGTATTTGCGGCGAGCAGCTCCAGCATTGCAATGGATTTGCTAACAGCTTCCCGATTGTTACGATAATCAGCCACAACGGAAGTGAGTTCGCTGGTGGCAAGGGAGAGTGATGAACCTGCCGATTGCGCTTTATTCAGCACGTCAGCGGTAAGGTGGTTTGCTTCTGACACCCGATCACCTGCATGCTCAAAGCGTTCGGCAGCCATACGCATTTTGTCCGCGCCGTTTTGCATATCCTGAATCTGTCGGTTGGTTTGTTCTGCGAGCAAGCGAAGTGTTTCTGTCGTTCCCTGATGCTGGCTGGCAACAGTGTCGATCAGCTGTTTAATCTGATCGTCTACCTCACTCATCACACGCTGTGTCTGTTCGTGAAGGGACTGCTGATTCGCTTGCTGAGTCGCTGAAATCTGTTGCTGGCCCTTATCAATCTGCCCAAACAGGCTACCCAGTTGTTCACCAAGCAACTCGACAGAGGCTGCCATTTTTTCCATTGTGGCGCTTTGTCCCTGCTGCACTGAATTCTGAATGGCTTCAATAAAGGCGGTCATATGTTCTGCTTGGGCTTTTTCTCGCGCCTCGCTATCAGCGAACATTTTTTCCAGTTGGCGAGCCATTCGCTCTCCGGCACCTTCACCTTCTGCGCCAATTTTAGCCACCGAGGCCTGAAGGCTAGTGAGCATGTCATTCATGCCAGCCTGCATAGCTTGCTGGCCAGATTTCATCTCTGATAACAGTTGCTCGATGAGCTGCGCGCTGCCCTGGCGGGTATCATCGCTCACCTGACGCATATCTTGTAATAACGTGGCGAAACCGGTTTGCATTGTTTGAATGGCGCCAACGGTTTGTCCCATCATTTCGTTGAGGTTTGTAAACTGCTGACCAAAGGTGGTGTCGAGTTTCGCCATAAACGCGGTCAGCACATCCTGCAGCATGTTTTGTACCATGCCGCTTTGATCACCGCTGGCGGTCTGAACCGCACCGGCAATTTTATCCAATGGCGACTTCAGGCTGTTTTCAATCGCGCCGCTGACCTGGTCGGCAAACTGTGAACCTGACTCGCGGTAAGTTGCGCTTAACGTATTAGCAAGGCGTTCATTTTCGACTTTCTGGCTCTCGGCCAGATGCAGCAACATATCGCGTAAATCAGTGACCAGACTCTCTTTCAGATGGCGTGCCTGGGTTGCGCTTTCATTACTTGATTTCACCAGTGAGGCAAGGTACTCCTCGCCAACGCCGCTGTCATAAAGCGAGTCGAGAGATGCGGTGAATTTTTCCAGATATTTGTAGCACTTAGCGATGGATAATTTTTCAAGCCAGGTGACCAGAATGGAGGCGAAAATAGCAAATGCAGAACCCAGAAAGGCGTACAGCACATCGCGCAGCAGATTATTGACGCTGCTGGAGACCTGCTCCGGTGTGCTGGGGTCGAAGTGGTTGAGACCAATCATCAGACCGTAGAAGGTGCCGATAATCCCCATACCGGTCAGAATACCGGGCAGGTGTTTGAAAAATTCGGTGTTCAGCGGAATATCGACCAGTTGTTGCTCCGAGAAAAAGCTAGCGCTCGGTGCAGTAGCCCGAATACGGACGATTTTCTCTTCGCCATCCTCCAGTTCATATTGTGAGTGCAACGATTCTTCGAACTCATTCCACGCATGCCTGAGTTCAGGCCGCTGAAACAGGCTCTTAAGGTGCTCAAGCTGGACCTCTGGCGCACTTTTTTCAATGCTGGTAATTGATCGCGTGTATTTTTTTAGTCCATAAATAATTCTGATGGATCTCAGCAAATAAAAGAAAATAAAGCAGACAAAGGCAAAGGTAACGAGGCCGATAACGGTGAAAGGAACCCAATGGGGTTCCACAGACGTAAGCGCCACTAAGAGGGAATTAAGCCAGGACATTGTTTTACCCGTTTAATATATTAATCTGTACTCGGAATTACCATCGACAACATTCTGATTACCTTTAATCAAAATTTATACGCTGCAATGGTTGTCACCGCATCGCTTCTCCTGAATGGCTGAAGCCACTCGGGCGGTTAATGATAAAAGTAGAATAAACAAGCGAGACGGTGAACTAGTTTCTTCTTTTTTATCCTTCAAAAGCAACCGTCTTCGTTCTGTGTCGTTAGTAATCGCCCCGTCCGGGTATCATTTTGCCGCTATAATCGCAGTCGAAAACGGTATACGTTATCGCTCTACAGAAGAACAGAGCATGTCTGCACGGTTGCTCTGGGTTATAGAGCAAAATTGCAGGTATATTGAAAGGTGGTACGCAATTTATTACGTGAAAAAGCTGTGATTTCTAGCCTGTGTTACGTAAAATATAACGTAACAAATTCACCTTATGCTTTTATGGATTACAGCATGGCTAGTGTTGATGCAGATTACTGCTACTCTTTTCCAGCTATACGTGGCATTCAGGCTGGTCGTCCTTTCTACATTGCCACGTGCCCGATGCGCATCATTCCCAAGATATTCAGCTTTGATGAAAATGACGTACCACCTGAGCTACGCGCGCAGCGCACGCTGAATAAATCACGCATCCCCGAAATGGTGCGTTATCTGCTGGAAAATCCAAAAGATTATGTGTTTTCAGCACTGACAGCGTCTATTGCCGTTGACGTTCAGTTTGATGAGTTCCCTAACTCCAACAACCTGGGGACGTTATGCGTGCCAATGGATGCACAAATTCTAATCAACGACGGTCAGCATCGCCGTAAAGCGATTGAAGACGCTTTGGATGCTCGCCCGGAGCTGGGCCAGGATAATATTCCGGTGTTGTTCTTTGTTGATGAAGGCTTAAAACGTAGCCAGCAGATGTTCGCCGATCTGAATAAATACGCTATTCGCCCCAGCCCGTCGCTGGCGTCTCTATACGATCATCGCGATGCCAGTTCAAATCTGGCACGTTACCTGGCGATGTCCATAGAGCCCTTTGTTGGAATGACAGAACTGGAAAAATCTGGCATCAGTCAGCGGTCAAATAAGTTATTTACGTTGAGCAGCATCAAGCAGGCTACCCGCGCATTGTTGGGTAAAGATCCCAAAGAGAACAACTTTGAGGAATGCACCCAAATTGCTACCCAATATTGGCAAGCTATTTTTAGCGTGATGCCGGATTGGCAGCTAGCGGCTAAAAAAGAGGTTTCACCGGTTCAGTTACGACAAGATTATGTTCACGCTCATGGCATTGGATTGCAGGCACTTGGGCAACTGGGATATACCCTGCTAACGGATTATCCTGAGCAATGGCCGGAGAAAATAGCTGCACTTAAAACTTTTAACTGGCGCAGAAACAACCCGGATCTCGTCAAACGTGCGATGCAGCACGGCAAACTGAGTAAAACCAGTACCGCGATCCAGCTCACCTGTAATGCGCTAAAAACCGCGCTCTCAATCCCCCTCACTCCTGAAGAACAGGAGCTTGAAGCTCAAATGGTTGTCTCATGAGTAAATTAGTTCAGGCCTACGATTTGGCCGAATATGAAGATTTTATTAATCAGGAGCAGTTCGCTGGACGCCCTCTGGCCGAATATGTTGCTGAGGTTCAAAGAATTTATTGTGCGGATAATCGTCCGTGGGTAATTGGCTACAGCGGCGGGAAAGATTCTTCTGCCGTAATTACGCTGGTGTATCTGGCTCTGCTTGGCCTGCCCCCGGAAATGCGCAACAAAGATGTTTTTGTGGTGTCGTCCGATACGCTGGTCGAAACGCCTGTGGTAGTTGATTTAATTAAGAAAACGATGTTGCAGATTGAGGCAGGCGCAAAGCGTAATGACCTGCCAATCACTCAACACGCAGTAACGCCTAAAACGAATGAAACCTTCTGGGTCAATTTACTGGGTAAAGGTTATCCGGCTCCAACCCGGAGTTTCCGTTGGTGCACTGAGCGCATGAAAATCAATCCGGTGAGTGACTTTATTAAAGATAAGGTCAGCCAGTTTGATGAAGTGATTGTTGTCCTGGGTTCACGTAGTAGTGAGAGTGCCTCCCGTGCACAGGTCATCGCAAAGCACAAAATTGATGGCTCACGCCTGGCCCGACATACCACGCTGGCAAATGCGTTTATCTATACCCCTATTGATACCTGGGATGTCGAAGACGTCTGGAAACTGCTGCGCGGCGCGTTCCGCTATGCCCCGGACGATATTGATGAGTGGGAAAGCCCGTGGGGTGGAAACAACCGTCCTCTGTGGACGCTATATATGGACTCTTCCGCTCAGGGTGAGTGTCCCCTGGTGATCGATGAAAGTACCCCTTCTTGTGGTAACTCCCGCTTTGGCTGCTGGACCTGTACCGTGGTCACCAAAGATAAAGCGATGGAGAGCCTGATCAAGAATGGCGAAGAATGGATGTCTCCGCTGCTGAAATACCGTGATCTGCTGGCATTTACCACCGATCCAGTAAATAAAGACACGTTTCGCAACTATAAACGTCGTACTGGCAAGGTCAGTTATCAGTATGCCAAAGATGGCGAAGAAATTAGTGCCGAGCGTAAACATGTTCCTGGCCCCTACTGGCTTAAGTATCGCCAGCAGTGGCTAAAAGAGCTGCTGGTAATCGAGCGTGATTTAAATGCTCAAGGCCATACGATTACGTTAATTACCCAACCGGAGCTGCATGCTATCCGTCAGGAATGGTTGAAAGATCCTAATGAACCAGACTGGTATGACACGCTACCGGGTATTTACCGAGAAGTGTATCAGCAGGATTTAGACTGGGTAGTGGACGATCAGTCGCGCTTTGACGCCAGCGATGCAGATTTGTTGATACAGATAGCTCAGGGATTTGACGTTGCACCCGAGATGGTCATGAAGCTGATTGAACTGGAAGTGTCAATGGAAGGGCTAAGCCGTCGTCAGGGGATTTTTGACAAACTCGGTACCATTCTAAAACAGGACTGGGGTAGTCTCGAAGAGATCCAGCAGCAACAAGCAGCACTACAAAAACGTAACGACCGGGATATTCACCAGGAAGAAGTCACCAGGCTGGAAGCTGAACTTCAGGTTCTACAGCGAAGAATTGTCGATGCCAGTGAATCCTCTGTTTTAGTCGAGGAGGAAAACGAACGTGCTCATTAAACAACTAGTGTTACATAATTTTCGGGTATTTAACGGTACTCATACCATTGATCTGGCCCCCAGAAAGCGCCCACACGATTTGAATCCACGACCTATTGTACTGTTTGGTGGTTTAAACGGTGCAGGGAAAACGTCGATCCTATCAGCGATCCGTCTAGCACTATATGGTCGGCTGGCGTTTGGCCTTGCCACTCAACAACAGGAATATGTCGAGCAACTTAGTTCGTTAATTCACAACGGTGCGTACGATATTGAACAACCTGAGGAAGCCGCTGTCGAATTGACCTTTACCTATAATAAGGGCGGCCATGAAGCGGAATTTACCGTTACGCGAACCTGGAAAAAAGGTAAGAAAGATCGCCTATCTCTGCAACAGGATGGACAGCCACTCAGTGAGCTGGATTACGATCAGTGCCAGGGGTTTCTTAATGAATTAATCCCGCATGGTATTGCCGATCTGTTCTTTTTTGATGGCGAGAAAATTGCGGAGCTGGCGGAAGATGAATCCGGCAATATTTTGCGTACCGCAGTGCGCCGTTTATTAGGTCTGGATCTGATATCCAAACTGCGTAATGACTTAATGATTTTTGTTAAGCGCCAGCAATCCAGCCAGTTGGTGGGTTCTCAACAACAGCAGATTGCAGAGCTTGAAAAACAAAGTAAAGAATTGGCCTGCCAGACTGAAGAGATACTGGAAAGAGCCGATTTTGCCAAATCGCGGATTGAGTTTATTTCTAAAGATATTATCCGTTATGAAGGTTTGCTAAATGCTCAGGGGGGGGCTTTTGCCCAGACAAAAGCGCAGGAAAAGCAGAAAGTTGATGCGTTATTGAAAGATAAGGAACGTCTGGAAAAAGCACTGCGTCAGGAATGTGATGGGCCGCTACCTTATGCGCTTGCGCCCACTATTTTGTCTCGTTTACTGCAACAAATTACTGATGAAACGCAGATTAAACAGGCAAAAAGCTTTGAAAAAGAGCTGAGCCAGTTTTTAACGCAACTCAGAAATGATATTGCATTTCGTTCTGCGGGGACTGGCAAAATAGCAGCTGAAGCGATTACCGATAATCTAAAAGAGTATATGACAACTAAGCCTAAAGGCGATTTGCTGTTTGATATCTCTGAACGTGAAGCCGGTATGCTCCAACAGTCGATTGAACAAGACAGCAAAAAGGCATGGCAACGCTTCGATCTTTACCGTACCCAGTTATCAGAGACTGAACAGCAGTTAGAGCAGGCTGCTGCAAATATTGCCCGCGCCCCGGAAGACGACCAGTTAATGGAGCTCTTTGAGAAGCTACGCGAACTGGATAAGCAACGTGAAAAACAGCGGCAAAAATATCTTTCATTGCTGGAAGATGCTAAACGAATTAAGCAACAGCAACTGGATTGCGTTCGTCAGGTACAAAAAATGCATGATGTTGCCCGAAGTCAGCATGGCTTGAGTAGCGCCTTTAAAAACGCTCAAGAAACGATTAATTTACTCGATCGATACAGTGATGTATTAACGCAGGCAAGAGTGAAAACACTGTCAGCGAATTTCGAAATAGCCTATCGCAAACTGGCCCGTAAAGAAGATTTACAGCTTAGTGCGCACATTAACCCAGAGACGTTTGACGTAGAGCTGATTGATGAACAAGGATCCGTCATAAAACGTAAGCTGCTTTCTGCCGGTGAAAAGCAAATTTATGCAATTGCTATTCTTGAGGCTTTAGCAAAAACCTCAGGCCGTGATTTACCGGTGATTATCGATACGCCATTAGGACGTCTGGATTCTCAGCATCGGGATAAACTGATTAACCACTATTTCCCGTTTGCCAGCCATCAGGTAGTGCTGCTATCTACTGATACGGAAGTGGATGAGCGTTATTTTGTTGATCAATTGCGTGATGATATCTCTCATGCTTATGAGATTGTGTTTAATGCACATACCAAATCGTCTGCACTGAAACCTGGCTATTTCTGGGAATTAACTAAGGAGGCGATCTGATGCTCCCGAATCGAATGGTGCTTAGTCGTCAGACTGAAGAGCAGCTTAAAAAATTGAAAGGATATACAGGGATTACGCCCAATGTCGCTGCTCGACTGGCATTTTTCCGTTCGGTAGAGAGCGAGTTCCGTTATTCGCCTGAGCGGGATACCAAGAAGCTGGATGGCTCGCTGGTACTGGATAAAATTACGTGGCTGGGGGAGACATTACAGACTACAGAATTGGTGTTGAAGATGCTTTATCCACAGATGACGCAGAAGGATATGATTAAAGCCTGGGCAGCACATGTTGAGGATGGGATTGCGGGGTTAAGAAACTATCGCTCGGTAAAAGATTTTGTATATGGAGTATACAAATAATGGAAAATAATAAGTCGATATTCACCCCATCTTTGCTAACAAAGCATGAAAATGGCACACTAACAACGGTAATCTGTATTAGTCGCGACTTGATCTGACATATGGTAATCCCCCCGAAAAATCGATGCAGGCATAAGTAGAATTTTCTCCTAACCTGAATGCAGGGGGGATTACCAGTGCATATAACAACATCAAAGGATTATGAGGGGCCCTTTAGTCCCCTCGCCGCCAGCACGAAATTAACTAAATTTTTCAGAAAGCTAAGATCCATAGACCTACCAGGCTCAACCCTTAGAATTGTTCAGGCGGGATAACATGGAGGAAACCTTCACTTTCTTAACACTCATCTTCAACTGACCGTTATCCAAATGGTAGCCAACTGATAAACACTGTCCTTTGGATAGGTCTCCTAGTTGCTTTTCCCACTCAGCCTGCTTTGTACCTGGCATGCTCAGTTCAAGAATTTTCGCGTACGTCTTTGTCTCTGTTTTTGCTGGTGCAAAAATCAGCTTGTGACACGCCTGGAATAAACGATCTTGCTCATCTTTACGCAGCATACTTAGCGTTTGAGTCGCCAGAATTAGGGATACCCCAAACTTGCGTCCTTCCGTTAACATTTTGCCCAATGGGCTCTCCAGGCGATGATCGAGGTTCTGCACTTCATCCAATACAATAGGAATCGGTTTTTCCTTACTACCGTAACTACATGCGTAGGAGTATAGATCCCAAAGTAAAAACTCAGTACAAAGCATTGAAATATCGTGGTTAAGCGACGCAAGTTGCATAATTGTTGAGCGGTGATGTTCACTCTCAAACACATCATTCCAACTTTTATCACTGTCAGATGAAAACAAGTTAGACTTAACAAGAGGAGCCAGCTTGCTTGCAAGTGCTGGTCCTGCAGTTTCTTCCTCGTTTAGGTCATCCAACATATTCTGTAAGCTATAAGCACTACCATATCGTTGGACACCAGATTCAATCACTTCATTGAGCACTGCGATCTGGCGCTCGCCAATTGTCGAATATACCTTGTTAAAAACAGAGGCTACCCTTCCAGCCACCATATGAGGCTTCTCTTCGAGAAAAATCCCGCCAAAATCTTGCTTTTGAGCTCTAAATGGCGACATACCAAATGGCTCATTACAAAGAATATTGGATTTAGGATTTGTTCGTTCAATAAACTCCGGCTCAAGGTGATTCGGCAAGAATCCGTTTGTATAATCAATCACCAGCGACCGAATTTGAGCATCGGCCAAGCTCATCAACAAACCTTGTATACAGTAGGTCTTACCCTGCCCTGAGCTACCAAAAATGATCAGGTGACGGTTTGCTAAATCCTTGTGCCCGTACTCCCAGAAAACTTTTTCGCCGGTAAGCGTATTCTGACCAATTTCAACTCGGCATTCACTCGCATAATCTGGGGTTGGCTCTGCAGCTAACTTTGACGGCTCCTCTGTTTGGAGGTTCGGTTTTAAATCCTCTGGCTTATCGACCACAACGTCTAATGGAACGAGCGACTCTCTTTTTTTCAAAGCTGTCTGCCCCACCAACATATACTCCGCCGGCACATGGCAGATCTGTGCGATGTCCTTTTCGTTCATTAATACTTGAAGCGGGTGTTGCACCAGTGAAGGCAGCAAAGACATAGGAAGGTCAACCTTCAACACGCCATCCTGCATGTTATAGCCAGGTTCGAAACAGCTTCCGCTTTCAAGGTGGCTAACCACTAGACCTGCTGGATAGCTCTCAAGCTCCGCAATCGCGTAGTTACCGCGTAGCCACTCTTCTTTCTCTGCCAGCAGGGCTTCGAAATAGTCATTGCTGAATACGTTGTACAGACGGTATTTGTCGATTTGCATCAACACTTGGCGGATAAACAAGCCTCGGTATAGCTTCGACGCCAGTGTCTCGTCGCTCAAAAGCTCTGTTAGATAGCGGCGAAGCTCATTCGCTTGCTGTACTGCTTTTTTGTAGTCTGGCGTGGAGCCTGTTTTCACTTCGACAGGAAGCAAATAAAGGTTACCCTCTTTAAAGCCCACCAGCAGTATATCATCTGAAATCGCGCCTTTTTTATATCTCTGCACATTGCGTGAGAAGTCACTGTCGGTCATTTTCAGGCCGATGTTACCCGACACGCGGATCATTTCACCAACTGAGAGCGGAACCCAGGTGATATCAGATTGGTGCACCAGACACGTCGCAAATTTATAGGCGCCGATAATGCCAGTTCGCTCTTTGCGAATGGTGTCGTTGCAAGTCAACATCTTCAGTAGCCAATCACCATTGAAGGCATTGAACTCGTTAATCTGCTTGCCGCCACTTTGTGCAACCACCCTTTCGAACAAACCACGCTGTGCCGTCACGGTTATCGCATCGTAGCTGGCTGAGCTGGTGTACTGATCAGAATAATGAATAAGCACGATACATTGATTGGCGTGGAAGAAGTCTAGCGTCACTTTCGGGTCGATGATGGTGGTCCAAATCGAGCTGTCATAAGAGCGCGCTAGCAGAGATTTAAAGTCTTCACTGACCGCAAGAGCAGGAGCATTGGCCCCCGTGTATTGTGTGCTGGGCTTAAATGCTGGTTCTATTAACGAGCCAACATACTTCGCTATTTCCAAGTGTGGTTGGTTACTATATTGAACGTTTTGCAAACCAAATGCAGTGAAGTATGAGCCTTCATCACTTTTAGAAGCGTCGCCCGTCAGCAGACCATCACACGCAATACCACTAGGCATGTCGTCAACGCTCAAGGTCGTTAACTTCACGTTGTCGTTGTTTCTGAAAAAAGACAGGTGCGAGTAGGCTTGCCCTTCGCGTTCACTTTGAGCATTGGTAAACTTGCTGTAAGTTAGCCGGGTTCGCAGAATATCGATAATGGTGTCGGCATTTTCTCGCACTTTCTCTCGGTCCAATTCCAACCAAGACTTTAATTCTTCGTAATTGAACGTTTCTGCAAACTGGTCAAATGCATTGAAAACCAGCTCATCATCGTAGAGGTTGACATGAATTGATGCCGCTTTATCGAGGTTATCTTTTACATAGTCAACCAAACCGAGGAATAACTCTTCTGCACGATCTTGATTCACGGCATTCACCAACACACTCTTCTCTGAGCCGGTAAACAAGTGGCGAAACGCTTTTTGGAACTCGTTGATCTTTTCTTTAACCAGCTTGCGAACGAACTTCAGACAACTTTTCTGGTGAGGGACACTTTTAACCCAAAACCCGTTTTCTGTTACTTGCTGGTTGTAGGCAAACCCATGCTTGGGATGATAGACATACGGAAGCAGTCCACTTGGCCCCAAGCGATTGAACGTGACAGTTGGCAAGTCAGCAAAGCTGTCATCTTTTTGCATTTCATTACAAAGATTTAAGTAGTAAGCCAACACCATTGGGTGGAATGGCGAGTAATATTCTTCACCATTCTCGCGAACCAAACCGATTTGCATCACAAGCTTTTGCTCTTTGGTAAGCATGCCACCAGTTGGGATCGCGTTGAAATAATCAAGGAATGCATCCACGGTCGCTTTCACGAGTGCCGTAAATATAGGCCCCCACGAAACCAACGAAATAGTTGTTCGTCGGCTCGCTAGATAGTCAAACAGTGCTTGGTATGCTGAGTGAAGACCGTCATCAATAGACCTTAACTGTTCCAACGCCATGCTGTTGGATTCCGCTAGGTAGACTTGCTTTTGCTGAACGAAACACTCTTCCCAACGAAGTAGGCTAATGCGCGGCTCCATGACGCGAAATTCACTATGATCGATCGCGACAACGTCTTTACTCGGATAAAGCTCGCCAAACACGTGATCGTCAAACAATTTGTGGAAGCGAGATTGGTTAAGCAGCAATGGGAAGGACAGGCTGCTTTCTACCTGTTCACCCTCAATATAAAATGTCAGGGAATTATCACCTGATTTCACCACAAAGCTGATTTCTTCTGACTCGTTGGCCAAAGATTCAAAATCGACAACACCAAATTCTGCGCGGTCAACCACTTCACCGACATCATCTAGGCTTCGGTTTGCAGTTAGCGCCGGGTTAATAACCAAGCTGTTGTCTACCGTTTTCAAGGTAAGGCGTTTTTTTGAAGGCTCAACGGCGAAAATGTTTTTGAATGCCTCGAGGTGAAACTCGCCTTTTCTGACAACCAAGCAACGGAAGTTATGGTGTTCAGAGGTATTGTCACGCTTCAATGCTAGCGTGAAAAACAAAGGCTCATTGGCATAACTAGCTGCTAGAGTAGCGTTTGCCCCTTTACTAGTTAGGCGCGTGCTGATGACTTCTTGTTTGCCAAGTGCATTCGCTGGCGAGACTTTAAACTGCTCTTTTCTTAAATCGCTGATGCCAGAAAAGCTCAGTTTAAGTTCAAACTCACTTTGCCCTTCTTCCAGTGCAATAATCAAGTGACGGTCACGCAATCCTGCTTTAGTTTCTTTTAGGTAGCGACCAATCACTTGCGCATTATTGGTCTCGTCTTCACCTTCATGCTTAAGGTTCTGAATCTTATTCCTTTTGATCTCTTCTCGATAAGTTTCAAACTCCACATCTTTCCAACCATCGTCAGAAAAATGTTCTTTGATAAACCTACTACTAAAGCCTTTCAGCCTTTCTTCGAGTTGCTGACCAAAATGCTCTACTTCAAACGACAACTCTTGGTAAAGCGTACGGTTTTCTTCTAGGCGCTGTTTGATCTGTTTTTTATTGCCCGATAACTCAGCAACAAAAGGATCCTCAAACATGCCTAGCTCGCTGAAACACAGCTCGCCATCCTCAACTGCCTTGTATAAAGACTCGAAACCGAACATGGTCGCACCATCTTCCAAAATCGCGTCAAATTGGTCGTCCAAAAGGCAAAGCGAAACGTCTCGAGATTTGTCAGATTGCTCAATAAAGCCACTAAGAGCGAATTTGATGTTCCCTGGACTCCACACCTGGCCAGACTGGCCAAGATCTTCCGCCGAGTTGATGAGAGTATCTAGGCGACTATTGTGAATCACCACCAGTGCACAGCCCTTCAACGGACCTTCCTGGCTTGCTATTTCGTCACGCAAATTAGAGATGTAGTTTTCGGTAAAGCCCGTTTCACACGCATCTTCGCTATGAAGCACTGGCACCACTTTGCAGTCTTCTAGGTCTAAATAGCTCAGCGCTACACCATTGCGATCTTCGCTCTCTCCTCCTTTTCGCGCTAAGAGCGCATCGAAAAGTCGCTGACTATTAGCATGGTCAGGAGAGTTAAACTGGTAGCGATAGCCTGCGCGGATGTTTCCTTTCGCGTGCAGTAAAAACTGCTCAACCAGAAACGATTCAAATTGTTTTGCGCACATACACTGCATCTCCACTATCACTCATGCGTTCAACGTTGCCAATTCGCTCATAGAACTTAATAAGCTCTTGTTCTGTCTGCTTATCAACAAAAATCCCCCTTTGCTGTAAGCCAATTATCAGCTCATGGAAGCGAAGCTTTTCTTCCTTACCCACCACCAGGTTAGTAAGCAAAATAATGTGGTCTTGAGTGAGTACTAACACCCGACCAGAGCGACCACGAGCTTGCACGAAGCCAGTAGCCATGTTTTCTTCAACCGCTTTAATATATTTTTTGATAGTCCCCGGACGGTCGGTTTTAGGGTCTCTGAACTGTTCTTCAGCAAGCTTCAAAGCATATTCCAACCAATCAATTGCGGTTTCTGCTTTTTCAGGTATTGCTGTTTCAAGTTTTCTGTTGTGGCGAAACATTTTTGCGTAATTTTCAATATACCCAGCTAGATCACTCCGCTCTGAACTCTTAATATCCTTTGCCAATTGCCACAAAGGTTTTTTTAATTTTTCTGGGTTTGGTTGAAGATTTTCCAGCATAGAGAGGAAGGGAAACAGTTTGAAAGACGATTCGCTAAAAAGCTTGTAACCGTGCTTTTTGATATGGATACGTTCACTGCTGGCGCGCTCATGATCCATGATGAAATACAGCGGTTTCGCGGTTGGGGCTTCACCTGTTTTCCAATCCGACAACGATAGGCTTAATTGAGCCGTGTAAGCAAAGCCATAGAATGCCAAGAAACGCTCGAACTCATCCAACAGGTATTTCGGATAACCAGTTAAAAACTCGAGGTCACGTTTAAACGCCTCTGCTATATAGGGCAAATATGGTGACTCGGTCACTTGGAAGTCCTTGTCACGATCTGACTTTGTTTTGTCTAAAAGCGTTTTAAGAAACTCCTCTTCGAGGAAGTTCAAGTTAGATTCAAATCGTTCAATTTGCTGTCCTTGAAGTAAGTTAATAAACAAGGATGCCATTCGCATGTCGCGCGTGTACTTGTTATCTTGACTCTTCTGGCTCTTAAACAACAGAAACTCAGGGGTTACCGAGAATATATTTTCATTAGTGAAATACATATCTTCAAGTACACTCCAAAATGCCTCTTCACCCAATTTGTTTTGTAAGTTGTTTTTGCAATCCGCAGTAAAATCTTGGTAATTGTACTTTTCTATTTTTTTACAAAGTAATCCACGCAGGACTAAGCCCACGACTGATGACCAGTCAAAATCATTGCCTTGCGTACGAATGGGAATGTAACTGCTCAACGTATTCTTATTTTGGAACTTATCAGCTACCGTTTGTGGCAAACCGGCCTTTATCGGTAATGTGAAATTATCGGTCGTCATTAGTGCATACCACTCACTTCAAAATAGTCACTTTCTTCTTTCACGATTTTGTAGCGCTTATCACCCTTGAGAATAAAAAAGGTCTCTTTTTGCTTAGCTACTGTCAGCATCTGTTCCAATGCTTCATCAAGTAACAAAACAGCATTTTTGTCGTGCTTGTTAGGGCGATACCCCTGCCCAATCTTGACCAAAAGCTCAAGTAGTTTGACGCTAATTGGCATTGGCTTAAGCGATTGTTCATCGACTTTCAGATACACATTGAAGGTGCCTATTTTTTCGAGTGTACTGTTTTGTATTGCTGAAAAATCGGCCTTAACTTCAAGAGACACCGCCATTTTGTAGCCATTAAGCTCAGAAACTAAATACTCGTCTTTGTCGAGTGTTGGGGCATGACGATTACAATAGCGGTGAAGCGCTGCGATCAGCGTTTCTTTGTAGAAACTGCCAAGCAGTTTGCGCATCTTTCCTGAACCATCGAAATCACGATGTCGCATCCAGACAGATGCATAGGTTTCTACCAGATTGTTTGTGAACTCGTTTTGGATAGGCGTTACAAACTCATTGCTGAGCTCTTTGTCACCCCGAAGCAAATAGAAAAGGCGAAGAAAAGACGTTGCTTTGGTTACCTCGTAAAAACCAAGCTCGTTAATTTTAGATCTAAACGCATTGAAACGCTCATCTTCAATGCCCAGCTCATGCTGAAGCACAAACTCATCGACGGTGCGCGTGTGCAGATTACTTGGGTCAAAACCCTGTATACGGGATAACAGCTCGTTATCACTGCCTGCAAACAAGTTGTCGAACAAGTAGCCATCCGCCGCGAGCAACTGGAAAATGAAATCCAGTAACGCTCGGGCCGTGAGGAACTGATCTTTGATAAGACGGGCTTTGAGTAATAAGCCGATCAGAGATTCCTGAACTGAAGGGCGACTCAGCAGCGCATAGTTTGCCGTCAGGCGAGTATGACCTAGAGATTTGAGCTCTTTGTCATAAAGCGCATAGAAAGGATTCTCAAGCGTTTGTGCTGTCAATCTTTTTAGAAATTTTTCTGCAAAGTCTGATGCACAGCCCTCAGCATTGAAGGTGAATTTTGGATAGTCTTCAAAATCCAAGAATACGTACTGCTTTGGAATTGCTGATCGCTTACGAGAGAGAAAGTCTCTGAGCACCTTTTTGATGTCGCTATGCTCTTTGGAACCTTCTTCTGCATAATTGCCGAGCATACCAACGTTAATACCCACAACAAGTGGTTTATGACTTTGCTTGAACTGGGTGAATCTTTGATCAAGAGCTTGAATGGCTGTCTGGCTTGGATTGAAGCTGTGAGTCGCATCCAAATGGAAGTCATGAGTCACTTTGTGCTTTTGGCTGTACTGCGTCAAGATCTCAGACTTGCCATCACCACTACTTCCGCATAGGAATATGACTTGATTGGACTTAGCAGATAGGAGTGCTTTTTTAAAATCCGCTTCTATATCTGTCGTGATGTATATGTATCTCTTGAATCCAACGAGGTGATCTTGATAGTGCTCTCTCTCGGTACTGACCGCATACGGTGAAGACTTTGAGAGAATGCTGAGAGCTTGTGCAAATTTCAACGGTCATTATTCCTTGAAATAATCAATAGGTTAAATATTACTAAAAAATGCACTGCATTACTGTGATTTCAATACGAATATAGAGTGTCATCATAATGGACAAAAATCGATGAAAGAGACTGTAGTTTAAATTGTGTATCTGCCTGTTTTTGATATGTTCCTCCTGTGACCTGCTCCCCGTTGATTAATACACCGCGATGTTAGTAATGTCTTCATAAGCCACATGAGGACATCCCCATGAAGAAGCGATTTTCCGACGAACAGATCATCAGTATTCTCCGCGAGGCAGAAGCCGGGGTTTCGGCCCGGGAACTCTGCCGCAAGCATGCCATTTCAGACGCCACCTTCTACACCTGCCGTAAGAAGTTCGGTGGCATGGAAGTCCCCGAAGTGAAGCGGCTCAAGTCACTTGAAGAGGAGAACGCTCGTCTCAAGAAGCTACTCGCTGAAGCCATGCTGGATAAGGAGGCGCTTCAGGTGGCCCTGGGCCGAAAGTTTTGACGACAGACCAGAAGCGGGAAGCCGTGGAAGTCATGTGTGAGACAACGGGTCTGTCGCAACGCCGTGCCTGCAGGCTGGCTGGTCTGTCACTTTCAACCTGCCGTTATTCGGCTCAGCGTCCGGCTGCTGACGCACAACTGTCTCTACGCATCACAGAGCTGGCACTTGAACGCCGCCGGTTTGGTTACCGGCGCATCTGGCAGTTATTGCGCCGGGAGGGCCTTCACGTCAACCACAAGCGCGTTTACCGCATCTATCACCTTAACGGTCTGGGTGTAAAACGCAGGCGCCGCCGTAAGGGTCTGGCGACTGAACGGCTTCCGCTTCTTCGCCCGGATGCGCCGAACCTGACATGGTCGATGGATTTTGTCATGGATGCACTTGCCAGCGGCCGCCGGATTAAGTGCCTGACCTGTGTGGATGATTTCACGAAGGAGTGTCTGACGATCACCGCCGCTTTCGGGATTTCAGGTATTCAGGTCGCGCGTATTCTGGACAGCATTGCGCTGTTTCGTGGATATCCTGAGACGATAAGAACCGATCAGGGCCCGGAATTTACCTGCCGCGCGCTGGATCAATGGGCCTTTGAACATAGTGTTGAGTTGCGCTTAATCCAGCCGGGCAAGCCAACTCAGAACGGATTTATTGAGAGTTTCAACGGTCGCTTTCGGGATGAATGCCTGAATGAGCACTGGTTCAGCGATGTTCTTCATGCCCGGAAAATCATTAATGACTGGCGGCAGGATTATAACGAGTGTCGACCTCATTCATCGCTGAATTACCAGACGCCATCTGAATTTGCAGCAGGCTGGCGAAACGGGAAGCATGAAGAAAAATCAACCGACATTACTAACTGAAGGTTGTATCTAATACTGGGGGCAGGTCACCATTGACCCCGGTTGATCTTCGCATAGTCAAACGGCGTAATCCCTTTCTCCCGGTTCGCATCCAGAAAATCAGCCCACCACTGCAACATCAACTTGCGCTCATCCAGATGTTCCGCTTTATGGATATACGCCGCCCGCACCGAATTGCGTTCCATATGGCTCATCTGCCTTTCAACCGCATCCTTCGACCACAACCCTGACTCAATCAACGAGCTACATGCCATCGTCCTGAATCCATGCCCGCAAACCTCAACCCTCGTGTCGTATCCCATCACGCGCAGCGCCTTGTTCACCGTATTTTCGCTCATCGGTTTACGAGGGTTATGATCGCCAATGAAAACAAAATCGCGCTCGCCACTAAGCTTGTGAACTTGTTTGAGGATTGCTAGAGACTGGTGAGACAATGGCACCAGATGAGGTGTGCGCATTTTAGAACCACGTTGAGAGTGCTTCACTCCTTCGATAGCTTCACGTTCAGCCGGTATCGTCCACATTGCCGTATCGAAATCGATCTCAGACCAGCGGGCAAAGCGCAATTCACTGGAACGAATGAAGATTAACAAGGTGAGCTCAACAGCCAAGCGGGTCAAAGGGCGTCCCGTGTAACCGTCAATTCGGCGGAGCAGTTCAGGTAGGCGTTTCAGCTCAAGTGCTGGGCGATGGGCACGGTTACTGGAAGCAACTGCGCCAGCCATCTCTTGGGCTGGGTTGTAATCAATTAAGCCACTTTGGACGGCATACCGCATGATGCCGGTTGTTCGTTGCTGGAGACGAGAAGCAATTTCAAGGCGGCCAGTTGCTTCTACAACTTTAATGGGTGCAAGCAGGTCGCGAGTCTTTAGCTCTTCAATACTACGCTTGCCAATCGCGGGGAATAGGTTGTCTTCCAGGCTCTTCAATACCCTCCGACTGTGATCCTCTGACCATTTCTTGTTAGTTGCATGCCAAGCTCTGGCAACCGACTCAAAGGTAATAGCTTCTTTCGTCTGTTCTTCTTTCACAGCACGTTTATGCTCGCGAGGATCAATTCCAGCAGCAACAAGCCTCCTAGCCTCTTCCCTTTTCTGCCTCGCATCAGCTAACGATGTTTCAGGGTAAACACCAAAAGCCATCAGATGTTGCTTGCCACTGAAGCGAAAGCGGAACCGCCAGTATTTAGAACCGTTAGGGTGAACCAGCAAAATCATGCCTTCACCGTCAGTCAGTTTATAGGCTTTTGCTTCAGGCTTAGCCGAACGAACCTTCACATCACTCAGAGCCATGATGAGTATCCTTTCAAGGGTTCTGTGTGGGTACAAACATTATCGAACCGGGATATACCCGCAGTTGTACCCGCATCAGTAAGTTGATGTAGATTGAATCAGGTTGACTTAGGTTGAGTGAAAAAGCGAGGATAGCCTTGCGGATACTGGATTTCAGGCACAAAAAAAGACGTCCGTTGACGTCTATTGATGTTCCGATGGTGCCGAAGGCCGGACTCGAACCGGCACGTATTTCTACGGTTGATTTTGAATCAACTGCGTCTACCGATTTCGCCACTTCGGCACTGAAGAGGTATGCGGAAAACGTTGTGGATTATACCTGTCACACGCCACCATGCAAGCGGTAGCATATGCCCGGCTCGCTAAGTGTTGAAAAAATCAGCACAACCCCACGGCTGGCACCTCCTTAACCCCTCCTTCTGCGAAGCGACTCCGTTTCCCATGCTCTACACTTCCAGTTCAACACCACACTGAGGGAAACACGATGTCTATTATAAAAAGCTATGCCGCAAAAGAGGCGGGCAGCGAACTTGAACTCTATGAATATGATGCGGGTGAACTCAAGCCGGAAGATGTTGAGGTACAGGTAGATTACTGCGGTATCTGCCACTCCGATCTGTCGATGATCGACAACGAATGGGGCTTTTCTCAGTATCCGCTGGTTGCCGGGCATGAGGTGATTGGCCGCGTCGTGGCACTCGGCAGCGCCGCGCAGGATAAAGGTCTGAAGGTAGGTCAACGCGTCGGGATTGGCTGGACGGCGCGCAGCTGTGGGCACTGCGATGCCTGTATCAGCGGCAATCAGATTAACTGTCTGGAAGGATCGGTGCCGACCATCCTCAATCGCGGCGGCTTTGCCGAGAAGCTGCGAGCAGACTGGCAATGGGTGATCCCGCTTCCAGAAAGCATCGATATTGAATCCGCAGGCCCTCTGCTGTGCGGCGGCATCACCGTCTTCAAACCGCTGCTGATGCACCACGTTACCGCCACCAGTCGCGTTGGGGTGATCGGTATCGGCGGCCTCGGCCATATCGCCATTAAGCTGCTGCACGCGATGGGCTGCGAGGTTACCGCATTCAGCTCCAGTCCGGCCAAAGAACAGGAAGTGCTGGCGATGGGCGCCGATAAAGTGGTCAATAGCCGCGATCCAGAGGCGTTGAAAGCGCTGGCAGGTCAATTTGATCTCATCATCAACACCGTCAATGTCGATCTCGACTGGCAGCCTTACTTCGAAGCGCTGGCCTATGGCGGCAACTTCCACACCGTTGGCGCGGTGCTGAAGCCGCTACCGGTTCCGGCGTTTACCCTGATTGCAGGCGATCGCAGCATCTCCGGTTCGGCAACCGGTACGCCGTATGAACTGCGCAAGTTGATGAAATTTGCCGGGCGCAGCAAGGTCTCGCCGACGACCGAGCTGTTCCCGATGTCGCAAATCAACGAGGCCATCCAGCACGTTCGTGACGGTAAAGCTCGCTACCGTGTGGTACTGCAAGCCGACTTTTGATTGCCTTCACCGGGCGGCATTCGCTGCCCGGTTTTGCTCCCCCTTTTGGAATTCTTCTCGCAATCTCCGCAATTTAGCGGTGAAGAGTACGCCGCAGTTGCCTATACTCCAGGCAGGATAAATGGAGAAAATCTCATGAGTGCACCCCTGTTAATTGCCCGCACGCTGGAAAGCGAACTGTTCCTGTTGCCGGGCATGACCAACCGTCACGGGCTGATTACCGGCGCAACCGGAACCGGCAAAACGGTTACCCTGCAAAAACTGGCTGAGTCCCTATCAGACATCGGCGTTCCGGTATTTATGGCGGATGTGAAAGGTGACTTAACCGGCGTCGCGCAGGAAGGCGAACCTTCTGAAAAACTGCTCGCACGGCTGAAAAATATCGGCATCACCGACTGGCAACCGCACGCTAATCCGGTGGTACTGTGGGATATTTTTGGCGAAAAAGGTCATCCACTACGGGCGACCGTCTCCGATCTTGGGCCGCTATTGCTGGCTCGCCTGCTGAACCTGAACGAGGTGCAGTCCGGCGTGCTGGATATTATCTTCCGCATCGCCGATGACCAGGGGCTGTTGCTGCTGGACTTTAAAGACCTGCGGGCGATCACGCAGTATATCGGTGATAATGCCAAATCCTTCCAGAACCAGTATGGCAATATCAGCAGCGCATCGGTCGGGGCGATCCAGCGCGGGTTGCTGTCGCTGGAACAGCAAGGCGCGGCGCACTTCTTCGGCGAACCGATGCTGGACATCAAAGACTGGATGCGTACCGATGCCAACGGCAAAGGCATTATCAACATCCTCAGCGCCGAAAAACTCTACCAGATGCCCAAACTGTATGCCGCCAGCCTGCTGTGGATGCTCTCCGAACTGTATGAGCAACTGCCAGAAGCGGGCGATCTGGAAAAACCGAAGCTGGTGTTCTTCTTCGACGAAGCTCACCTGCTGTTCAACGACGCTCCGCAGGTGCTGCTGGATAAAATCGAACAGGTTATCCGCCTGATTCGCTCCAAAGGCGTGGGCGTCTGGTTCGTCTCACAGAACCCTTCCGATATCCCGGACAACGTGCTCGGTCAGTTAGGCAACCGCGTACAGCACGCCCTGCGCGCTTTCACCCCCAAAGATCAGAAAGCGGTGAAAGCCGCCGCGCAAACCATGCGGGCGAATCCGGCGTTTGATACCGAGAAAGCGATTCAGGAACTGGGCACCGGCGAGGCGCTGATCTCCTTCCTGGATGCCAAAGGCAGCCCATCAGTGGTTGAACGAGCGATGGTCATCGCGCCGTGCTCACGCATGGGGCCGGTGACGGACGATGAGCGTAACGGGCTTATCAATCACTCCTCGCTGTACGGCAAATATGAAGACGAAGTCGATCGCGAATCGGCGTATGAAATGTTGCAAAAAGGCGTTCAGGCCACCACCGAGCAGCAAAACAATCCGCCAGCAAAAGGCAAAGAAGTCGCCGTTGATGACGGAATTCTTGGCGGGCTGAAAGAGATATTGTTTGGCAGCACCGGGCCACGCGGCGGCAAACGGGATGGTGTGGTGCAGAGCGTCGCCAAAAGCGCAGCGCGTCAGGTAACGAACCAAATTATCCGGGGGATGTTAGGTAGCCTGATGGGCGGTAGAAAACGCTAACAGAAGGAATCCTTGTTTGCTAAGCGCAGCGCCTGATGGCGCTGCGCCGTATCTGGCCAACAATGAGAGAGATCGATTTTACGACTTACGCATCATCAGCCAGAGGCTAATCAGGAAGAACGAGGCGCTTGGCAGCAGCGCGCCGATAATCGGCGGAATGCCATAAACCAGCGTCAGCGGGCCGAAAATTTGGTCCAGAACGTAGAAGACGAAACCAAAGCTGATCCCGGTCACCACACGCACACCCATCGGCACGCTACGCAGCGGGCCAAAAATGAACGACAGCGCCATCAACATCATTACCGCCACGGAAAGCGGCTGGAAGATTTTACTCCACATATTGAGCTGATAACGTCCGGCGTCCTGGCCGCTCGACTTCAGATACTTCACATAGTTATGCAAGCCGCTGATGGAGAGCGCATCCGGGTCCAGCGCCACCACGCCCAGTTTGTCCGGCGTGAGGTTGGTTTTCCAGGTGCCGCTCACGGTCTGCGAACCGGTGATCTGTTTCGGGTCTTTCAGGTCAGACTCGTCCACCTGCGACAGACGCCAGACCTTGTTGTCTGCGTCGAACTTCGCAGACGCGGCATAACGCACTGACTGTAAGCGACGCTGATCGTTAAAGGCGTAGATGCTAATGCCCGCCAGCTCTTCGTCGCCCTTCACCCGCTCGATATAGACGAAATTGTTGCCATCTTTCGCCCACAGGCCTTGTTGAGTAGAGAGCAACGAACCGCCGTACATTGCCTGCGCACGGTAGTTACGCGCCATCTGCTCGCCCTGCGGAGCGACCCATTCACCGATGGCCATTGTCAACAGCACCAGTGGAATAGCGGTTTTCATCACCGACAGCGCCACCTGCATCCGGGTGAAACCCGAAGCCTGCATCACCACCAGTTCACTGCGCTGCGCCAGCATCCCCAGCCCCAGCAGCGCGCCAAGCAGCGCCGCCATCGGGAAGAAAATCTGCACATCTTTCGGCACGCTGAGCAGGGTATACATCCCCGCGCCCAGCGCATCGTAGCTCCCCTGCCCGGCTTTTTTGAGCTGGTCGACAAACTTGATGATGCCGGAGAGCGACACCAGCATGAACAACGTCATCATGATGGTGGTGAAAATGGTTTTACCGATATAGCGGTCAAGTACACCAAACGGCTGCATTATACCGCTCCTTTACGCAGAAGACGGGCGCGCAGGCGGCGTACCGGCACCGTATCCCAAAGGTTCAGACCAACCGCCAACGCCAGATAGATCAGGTTGACCGCCCACATCCAGATAACCGGGTCCAGTTTGCCCTTACCGCCGTTTGATTTCAGGGAGGTTTGCAGGAGGAAGAACAGCAGATACAGCAGCATAGCTGGCAGCATCGACAGCACGCGCCCCTGTCGCGGGTTAACCACGCTCAGCGGTACAACCATCAGCGCCATCATAAATACGGTGAATACCAGCGTAATACGCCAGTGCAGTTCCGCACGGGCGCGATTGGTATCGGTCTGCCACAGCGTGCGCATATCCATCTGATCGGTATCGTTCGGGTCCAGCGCAACGGCCTGATGACCAATAATCGCCTGATAGTTCTGGAAATCGGTGATGCGGAAGTCACGCAGCAGGGCAGTGCCTTCAAAGCGCGTCCCTTTGTTCAACGTCACAACCTGGGAGCCGTCGCGCAATTGCGTCAGATGTCCAGAATCGGCCACCACCACAGAAGGACGGGCGTTGCCTTTCGGGCGGATTTGCGCAAGGAACACATCTTTAAAATCGCTGCCGTCAACGCTTTCAATAAACAGCACGGCGCTGCCATTGGTCGCCTGCTGGAACTGCCCTTGCGCCAGCGCGGCCATGCCGGGATTGGCTTTTGCTTCCGCCAGTACCTCATCCTGGTGTCTGGATGACCAGGGCCCCGCCCACATGACGTTGACAGCGGCGACAACGCCGGTAAACAGCGCCAGCACCATCGCGGCCTTCACCAGCACAGCCCGGCTCAGACCACAGGCATGCATGACCGTTATTTCACTTTCGGTATACAGTTTGCCCAACGTCATCAACAGCCCGAGGAACAGGCTTAATGGCAGGATGAGCTGCGCCATTTCCGGCACGCCCAGCCCCAGTAGCGAGAGCACCAGATTTGCCGGAATATCACCGTCAACCGCCGCCCCGAGGATCCTCACTAGCTTTTGACAAAAGAAGATCAAAAGCAGGATGAAAAGAATCGCCAGTTGGCTTTTGAGCGTCTCCCGCACCAGATATCTTATGATTATCACTTTAAATACGCCCGTAAAAACTCGTCTTTTGCAGGAATTTAGCTTGTTTCATGGCTTAAACGTCATTTATTCTCTTGAGTCGTCGAAATCGTCGCTAAAATTATTATACTCAGCGGATTCGCCACTCAGAACGCGTTCTGACGTGCCAATGCCGTAATAACGTTAAGATTAACACGAAGTCACCGCAACTGCGGACATGAGTTACGAAAGCTTGCAATTCTAACTGTAGCCGCCGCCGTTGTCTTTAAGATTCAGGAGCGTAGTGCATGGAGTTCAGTGTAAAAAGCGGTAGCCCGGAGAAACAGCGGAGTGCCTGCATCGTCGTGGGCGTCTTTGAACCACGCCGCCTTTCTCCGATTGCAGAACAGCTCGATAAAATCAGCGACGGGTACATCAGCGCCCTACTGCGTCGTGGTGAACTGGAAGGAAAACCGGGGCAGACCCTGTTGCTGCACCATGTTCCTAACGTTCTTTCCGAGCGAATCCTCCTCATTGGTTGTGGTAAAGAGCGCGAGCTCGATGAGCGCCAGTACAAGCAGGTCATTCAGAAAACCATCAATACGCTGAATGACACCGGCTCAATGGAAGCGGTCTGCTTCCTGACCGAACTGCACGTCAAAGGCCGCAACAACTACTGGAAAGTACGTCAGGCTGTCGAAACGGCCAAAGAGACGCTGTACAGCTTTGATCAACTGAAGACCAACAAGAGCGAGCCGCGTCGCCCGCTGCGTAAAATGGTCTTCAACGTGCCGACCCGCCGCGAGCTGACCAGCGGCGAGCGTGCGATCCAACACGGTCTGGCGATTGCCGCCGGGATTAAAGCGGCGAAAGATCTCGGCAATATGCCGCCGAATATCTGTAATGCCGCCTACCTGGCCTCTCAGGCGCGCCAGTTGGCTGACAGCTACAGCAAGAACGTCATCACCCGCGTCATCGGCGAACAGCAGATGAAAGAGCTGGGTATGCACTCTTATCTGGCGGTCGGTCACGGTTCGCAGAACGAATCGCTGATGTCGGTTATCGAATACAAAGGCAACCCGTCCGAAGACGCGCGTCCGGTTGTGCTGGTCGGCAAAGGGCTGACCTTTGACTCCGGCGGCATCTCCATCAAGCCTGCCGAAGGCATGGACGAGATGAAGTACGATATGTGCGGCGCGGCGGCAGTCTACGGCGTGATGCGCATGGTCGCGGAACTTCAATTGCCGATTAACGTCATCGGCGTACTGGCAGGCTGCGAAAACATGCCTGGCGGGCGAGCGTATCGTCCGGGCGACGTGCTGACCACCATGTCCGGCCAGACGGTAGAAGTGCTGAACACCGATGCCGAAGGCCGCCTGGTATTGTGCGACGTGTTAACCTACGTTGAGCGTTTTGAGCCGGAAGCGGTGATTGACGTCGCGACCCTGACGGGCGCCTGCGTGATTGCGCTGGGCCATCACATCACCGGTCTGATGTCGAACCACAATCCACTGGCGCATGAGCTGATTAGCGCGTCCGAACAGGCAGGCGACCGCGCATGGCGCTTGCCGTTGGGCGATGAGTTCCAGGAACAGCTGGAGTCTAACTTTGCGGATATGGCGAACATCGGCGGCCGTCCTGGTGGTGCTATCACCGCCGGTTGCTTCCTGTCGCGCTTTACCCGTAAGTACAACTGGGCGCACCTGGACATCGCCGGTACCGCATGGCGTTCCGGCAAAGCGAAAGGCGCAACCGGTCGTCCGGTGGCGTTGCTGTCGCAGTTCCTGCTCAATCGCGCGGGTTTTAACGGCGAAGAGTAAGTTTGCATGATTGCCGGATGGCGACGCATATGCGCCTTATCCGGCCTACATGGAGTATTTAACCGTAGGCCGGATAAGCGTAGCGCCATCCGGCTTCGCATTTAAATTCACCACAAGAAGCCCCATATATGAAGAATGCAACGTTCTATATTCTGGACAATGACACCACCATTGATGGCCTGAGCGCCGTTGAACAACTGGTGTGCGACATTGCCGCAGAACGTTGGCGCAGTGGTAAACGCGTGCTGATTGCCTGTGAAGACGAAAAACAGGCCATCCGTCTGGATGAAGCGCTGTGGGCAAGACCGCCGGAGAGTTTTGTCCCGCATAATCTGGCGGGAGAAGGTCCGCGCGGCGGCGCGCCGGTGGAAATCGCCTGGCCGCAAAAACGCAACAGCAGCCCGCGTGATATTCTGATCAGCCTGCGTACTGGCTTTGCAGATTTTGCCACCGCTTTCACAGAAGTGATAGACTTTGTCCCTTACGAAGAAACTTTGAAACAACTGGCGCGCGAACGCTACAAAGCCTACCGCGTGGCTGGTTTTAACCTGAATACGGCAACCTGGAAATAATGGAAAAGACATATAACCCACAAGATATCGAACAGCCGCTTTACGAGCACTGGGAGCAGCAGGGCTACTTTAAGCCGAATGGCGATGAAAGCCAGGAAAGCTTCTGCATCATGATCCCGCCGCCAAACGTCACCGGCAGTTTGCATATGGGTCACGCCTTCCAGCAAACCATCATGGATACCCTGATCCGCTATCAGCGCATGCAGGGTAAAAACACCCTGTGGCAGGTCGGTACTGACCACGCCGGGATCGCTACCCAGATGGTGGTTGAGCGCAAGATTGCCGCAGAAGAGGGTAAAACCCGCCACGACTATGGCCGCGATGCCTTCATCGACAAAATCTGGCAGTGGAAAGCGGAATCCGGCGGCACCATTACCCGTCAGATGCGCCGTCTGGGCAACTCCGTGGACTGGGAGCGCGAACGCTTCACCATGGACGAAGGTCTTTCCAATGCCGTGAAAGAAGTGTTTGTCCGCCTGTACAAAGAAGATCTGATTTACCGTGGCAAGCGCCTGGTCAACTGGGACCCGAAACTGCGCACCGCGATCTCTGACCTGGAAGTGGAAAACCGCGAGTCCAAAGGCTCTATGTGGCACATCCGCTATCCGCTGGCTGACGGTGCGAAAACCGCAGACGGTAAAGATTACCTGGTGGTCGCCACCACCCGCCCGGAAACCCTGCTGGGCGATACCGGCGTAGCCGTCAACCCGGAAGATCCGCGTTATAAAGATCTGATTGGCAAATTCGTGGTGCTGCCGCTAGTGAACCGTCGTATTCCGATCGTGGGCGACGAGCATGCCGACATGGAAAAAGGCACCGGCTGCGTGAAGATCACCCCGGCGCACGACTTTAACGACTATGAAGTGGGCCGTCGTCATCAGCTTCCGATGATCAATATTCTGACCTTTGACGGCGATATCCGTGAAAGCGCGGAAGTGTATGACACCAAAGGCGAAGAGTCCGACGTTTACTCCAACGAAATCCCGGCTGAGTTCCAGAAGCTGGAGCGCTTTGCCGCACGTAAAGCGGTGGTTGCCGCTATCGATGCCCTCGGACTGCTGGAAGAGATTAAACCGCACGACCTGACCGTTCCTTACGGCGACCGTGGCGGCGTGGTTATCGAACCAATGCTGACCGACCAGTGGTATGTACGTGCTGACGTGCTGGCAAAACCGGCGGTAGAAGCGGTAGAGAACGGCGATATCCAGTTCGTGCCAAAACAGTACGAAAACATGTACTTCTCCTGGATGCGTGACATTCAGGACTGGTGTATCTCCCGTCAGCTGTGGTGGGGCCACCGCATCCCGGCATGGTACGACGACGCAGGCAACGTCTACGTTGGCCGTAGCGAAGACGAAGTGCGTCAGGAAAACAACCTGAGCGCCGACGTTGCGCTGCGTCAGGACGACGACGTACTGGACACCTGGTTCTCTTCCGCACTGTGGACCTTCTCGACTCTCGGCTGGCCGGAAAACACCGACGCGCTGCGTCAGTTCCACCCGACCAGCGTGATGGTCTCCGGTTTCGACATCATCTTCTTCTGGATTGCCCGCATGATCATGATGACCATGCACTTCATCAAAGATGAAAACGGCAAGCCGCAGGTACCGTTCAAGACCGTCTATATGACCGGTCTGATTCGCGATGACGAAGGCCAGAAGATGTCCAAATCCAAGGGTAACGTTATCGACCCGCTGGATATGGTTGACGGCATTTCCCTGCCGGATCTGCTGGAAAAACGTACCGGTAACATGATGCAGCCGCAGCTGGCTGAGAAGATCGCCAAACGTACCGAAAAACAATTCCCGGACGGCATTGAGCCGCACGGTACTGACGCCCTGCGTTTCACCCTGGCGGCGCTGGCCTCTACCGGCCGCGACATCAACTGGGATATGAAGCGTCTGGAAGGCTACCGTAACTTCTGTAACAAGCTGTGGAACGCCAGTCGCTTTGTGCTGATGAATACCGAAGATCAGGATTGCGGCTTCAACGGCGGCGAGATGACCCTGTCACTGGCAGACCGCTGGATCCTGGCGGAGTTCAACCAGACCATCAAAGCGTACCGCGAAGCGCTGGACAGCTTCCGCTTCGATATCGCAGCGGGCATTCTGTACGAGTTCACCTGGAACCAGTTCTGCGACTGGTATCTGGAGCTGACCAAGCCGGTCATGAACGGCGGCTCTGAAGCAGAACTGCGCGGCACCCGCAACACGCTGGTCACCGTGCTGGAAGGTCTGCTGCGCCTGGCGCATCCGATCATCCCGTTCATCACCGAGACTATCTGGCAGCGTGTGAAAGTGATTTCCGGCATTACCGCCGACACCATCATGCTGCAACCGTTCCCGCAGTACGATGTCTCCCAGGTGGATGAAGCCGCGCTGGCCGATACCGAATGGCTGAAGCAGGCGATCGTTGCCGTACGTAACATCCGTGCGGAAATGAACATCGCGCCGGGCAAACCGCTGGAACTGCTGCTGCGTGGTTGCAGCGAAGAGGCGATTCGCCGCGTGAACGACAACCGCAGCTTCCTGCTGAACCTGGCGCGTCTGGAAAGCATCACCGTGCTGCCAGCCGATGACAAAGGTCCGGTTTCCGTGACTAAGATTATCGATGGCGCCGAGCTGCTGATCCCGATGGCGGGGCTGATTGACAAAGAAGCCGAGCTGGCGCGTCTGGCGAAAGAAGTGGCGAAGGTCGAAGCTGAAATTGGCCGCATTGAAGGCAAGCTGGCGAACGAAGGTTTTGTCGCCCGCGCACCGGAAGCGGTGATCGCCAAAGAGCGTGAGAAGCTGGAAAACTACGCGGAAGCGAAAGCGAAGCTGATTGAGCAGCAGGCAGTTATCGCCGCGCTGTAACTTGATGGAAACGCCGGAGACCCTCTTCGGCGTTTTCTTTTATAAGGCATTTTTTATTCGTACCAGCTTCCCGTCCGGCATGGTGATCCAGTAATACTCTATGTTGCTGAAAGAAAATCTTTCGTAAGATCCCGCGTCGAATTCCACGATTAGCAGCACATTTTTTTCAATACAATTTTCTTTTGTGTTTTTTTGTGGCGGAAAACAAAACAGATCACCATCGCCTGATTTCTCACCATCGATAAACCCGCCGCCAATATCCCAAAAAACAATATAGTAAGAGGCACTTGTTGGTATATGGTATTTTGCCTTCAGCTCATTTTTGTGCTGCAGATACCAGTGTATCCGTCCCCACTCGGTTAATGCAAAGTGGTTAACTGCAATATCATAAGCCTCAAAATCCATAAAACCACGTTCACTGCTAACATAAAGCCCATGAAAAAGCGTAGGATCATACTCAAATCTCTCGCCAGCCCGAAGGATTGTCACAGGTCGTTGAGCCCAGAGGAGATAACCGCATATCAGCAACACCAAGCTGCCGATAATGACGTTACGTTTCGGCTTCATACGCTTCCCTTAATATGCGCATGAGCATTTAAATTTGTCAGAAACGGCCTGTACGCATAGTCACGATGACGCTGTAGAAAAAACCAGATGCGGAAGAAGCGAAAGTTTTTATATAACGTATTGGTAATATCCTCTTTGCCCAGACCAAAATGATCCTGCCCTTTAAAAGAAAGTAATCCCTCCCATGACATGGCATAGCGCTGAAAACGCACCAGTTTGATTTGTTGTGCATAAATATCATGTACGCTTACCCCCAAACCATTTACCCTGTCGATATAACGGTTGAATTTTGGCAGTTTAGAATCTTGCATTTCTGATTTAAGTCTTACAAAGAAGAAATCATCCAGGCGTGCGTCCCGTTTACTATGCAATTGTTTATTGATCTCATCCCGAATTTTCATCAACATATCATTCGTTCCAACGCCCCTTATGACCTCCTCATACGCGCGATTTAGAAGTTCTCCAAACCATGGCTGCCCGTTACCGTAATGGAAATGATCAATCAGTTCCCCAATAATA